>JAPLUN010000414.1 GCA_026397715.1 Verrucomicrobiota bacterium | reverse complement strand
CTGCCGCTCACTAATTTCCATCCTCCTGGATGGTCGAATCGAAGGGCAAAATAATGACCTCATTATTTTGCCCTTCTGCTTTTGCCGGACGTTTCTGATCTGACTGACATGCCCTCCCGTGCTTTTCATCGCTATGCTCTCTTTACCCTCGCCGTTGGCGTGGTGTTGATCTGGTGGGGCGCGGCGGTGACCACGGAAGACGTCGGCCTCGCGGTGCCCGACTGGCCGCTGTGCTACGGCAAGCTCAATCCTGAAGGCTGGTACAAAGTGCCCGCTCTGCTGCTTGAGCATGGGCACCGCTGGCTCGCCACCACCATCGGCTTCCTGGTGCTCGGCCTCTACTTTTGGCAGTTTGCCAAATTCAAGCCCGGCTTGATGGAGGGTGTCGGCATCATCCTTTGTTCCATGGGCTTCTTGGTGCTGATCTACATGGGATCCGTGGGGACCGCTGCGTTCATCGGTACTCTCGGTTTTTCCTGGCTCGTTTTGAAGTGGTATAGCCAGCGCTGGCCCTTGCTGCGCGGTCTGACCACGCTCGCGTTGCTGCTGGTCGTGCTGCAGGCGTCCCTCGGTGGTTTGCGGGTCTTGAAAATGTCAGATCCGCTGGGAGTCACGCATGGGACGCTCGGTCAGTTGTTCTACTGCCTGCTGGTTTTCATCGCGTTCGCATCTTCCCGCACCTGGACTGAAGGAAGGCTCGTTCTCACACTCAAAGAAGCCGCCAAGGCGCGCTTCTGGTCGCTGGCGTTGTTTCTTTGCGTGTTCGGCCAGCTTGTTCTCGGCGCCAGCCTGCGCCACACGCAGCGCACACATCTGGCCGCGAGCGACATCCTCACCACCAAGGGCCAGTGGCTGCCGCCCTTTCAGCCACCGGATGTGTTTCTTCTCTTTGCCCACAAATACTGGGGCTTCACCGTGGCTTTGCTGATCATCTTCGTCGCCGTGCGTGCGCGGCGCTGGCTCGTCACGCTGCCGCAGATGCGCCCTGTCGCCACGCTGCTGCTGTTCATGCCCACGGTGCAGGTGGCGCTGGGCATCTTCGTGATCCTTACCGGCAAAAGCTTCTGGGTCACCAACTTCCATGTCCTCAATGGCCTTTGCCTCCTCGCTCTCAGCAGCCTGCTCGTCGCGACCTTCTGGGGAGACAGTCTATGCCGTCGTGCCGACGAAATGGACGATGCTTGAGCTTTGCTTGCGATGACGCAGACAGGTAGTCCCCCACAAAAACATAGCTGCCACATGGCGCGAGGACTTCATTCCATCGTCTGAGCGTCTCCCTCTGAAACAACCGTCAACCATCGTCAACGACGATCAACAACTGCAAACGCCCCTACCTCGTGCTCATGCTGAGTTTCGGGGTGCTTGAGACAACCCGTGGCTGATCAAACTCGGCGAGTTTCTGCCGCCACTGGGCCGCTTGAACAGCATTGCCGGTGGCATCGTTGAATTGAGCAAGACGCACAATGGCGTCGCGGAGCCGAAAGCGATCCTGAACCGCAAGCATGCCAGCGTGCGCATTCAACCCCTCGTAACCAGATTGCAGCAGCGGTCCTGCCTCGGTGTACTTTTTCTGATGCAGCAGAGCCCCGCCCAGCAGGCTCTCGACATTGAAGCGCAGCCAATGCTCAGGCTGGTGTTTGATGCACTGCTCAAGGCAGTCGCGAAGCAGCGGTTCTGCCTTGGCGGTGAGTCCAGTTTGCAGCCACAAGCTCCCGAGGTCTGCGGAGGCGGCGGCCACCGCAGCGGTGTCTGCGGGTGTGCGCTTGCGCTGCAGATCCAGCACCTGCTGATACAGCGCCTCTGCCTCGTCGAGTCGGCCTGCATGCCGCTGCGTTGCCGCCAGGCCGGACAGCGTGGCGAGTGTCTCCACATGTTCGTAGCCAAGGACGCGCTGCTGAATCTGCAGCAGATCTTGGTAAATCTTTTCAGCCTGCGCGTGGTCACCATGCCGGTCATGCATGGCCGCCATGGCATGCATCTGCGCCAGCACATCAGGGTCCCCCGGGCCGTAGGCCGTCTTCATGATTTCCAGCGTCTCAAGCTGAAGCGTGGTGGCTTGTGCATGTTTGCCATCCGCATCGAGCGATGAGGCCAGCTGCTGCATGGAGCGCAGAGTTTGCACATGCGTGGCGCCCAGCACACGCCGTTTCACCACCAGAGATTCCTGCCGGAGTTTCGTGGCCTCGGCGTAGCGCCCGTGGGTGTCATAGACTTGGGCCACGGTGTCCATCTGCGCGATGATTTCAGGATGCTCCGGGGGGAAGGCTGTTTTCATGGTCTCCAGCACCTGCTGCTGGGAAGCTTCGGATTCGGCGTGCCGACCCTGCGCCTCATACTCGTTCGCCAGATTCTTCATCGAAAGCAGCGTCTGCGGGTCTTTCGGGCCGAGCATGCGACGTTTGGCGTCCAGGCATTCGTGATGCAGCCTCAGCGCTTCCACATGCCGCCCGCGGCGTCCCAGCATCAGGGCCACCTGATCTGCCTGTACCAAGGTGTCAGGGTGCTCCGCTCCGAGCGACTTTTTCAAAACCTCCAGCGCGCCGAAATACAGCTTCTCAGCGTCCGATGGCATGCCCGCCTTCTCACAGGCTTGGGCCGCAATGTTCATCGTGATGAGGGTGCGTGGATCACTCGCACCCAGCACACGGCGCATCCCATCCACCTGCTCGCCACGTCGTTTCATGGCCTCGGCATGCTTGCCCTGCTGAGTGTATGAATTCGCCAGATTGCCGAGGGTCGCGAAAGTATCGAGGTGGTCCGGGCCGAGCACACGTTTCTGCACCTGGTAGAGATTGAGAAACAACGTCTCGGCCTCCAGGTGTTTCTCTTGGTCATCACAAACCGCCGCCAGCACAGTGATGGTCACAAAGGTGTCGGGGTGGTCCGGGCCCAGTGCTTTTTGCTGGGCGCTCAAGGTCCTGCGCAGCAGCGTCTCCGCATCCACATACCGTCCTTCGGCATCCATGGCTGTCGCCAGCTGCCTCATGGAGCGCAGGGTGTCTCGGTGCGCACCACCGAGCGCCAGCTTGCGCTTCTCAAGGGCACCCTGGAACTGCTTTTGCGCATCCAGCGGTTCTGACAGTGCCAGATAGGTCAGCCCGATCGTCTCCTGCGCCCGCGCTCCAGACTCAGCATTGTCGGTCAGTTCGTCCAGGTGTTCGACGGCCGCATCCAGCATGCCTTTCACCAGCGTGGTGTCTTTTCCCTTCACAGTTTCCGGCGTCAAAAAGGCAAACATCTCCTGCAGAAAGCGGGAGGTCATGGAATAGGACTCGGCCTTTTGTTTGACGGTTACGCGCACCTCTTCCTGCTTCTCCTTCACCAACAGCCAGCCCATGACTGCCATGCCGCCTGCCACCAGCAGCACCAGCATGGCCGCGAGAGCGAACAATCCCCGGTGATCACTGATGAAACTGCCCAGCGCAGTACCCTGGACTGCCGGCTTTTCTTCCTGAGCCGCCGCTTCCTTGAGGTAGGGTAGAAAGTCATTCTCCATCGCATCCAGGCTCGGGTACCGGCTTTCAGGCCGCTTTTCCAAGGCACGCATCACCACCCAGTCGAAATGCTGCTCCAGCAGTTCGGGGTAGGTGGCGGTCTCCAGCTTGCGGTTCAGGGCGAGGCCGGTGATCTGTGCTTTCGGCAAAGAGCGAAGCAGGGCGGACGGCTTTTCCACAAGCGTCTCACACACCACCTTCTTCACCTCATTCAGGTGCTCCGCCGCGTCTCTGGGCGTGGGAATTGGCAGCCGTCCTGTGATCATTTCATACAGCAGCATGCCCAGCGAGTAGATGTCCGTGCGTGCATCAATCGCCTTGGCGGCCACGTGCTCGGGAGACAGGTAGGCGGCAGGCGCCCGCAGCTGCCCCGTGGGTGTGACAAGGGCATGGTTCATCGCCATGGCGATGCCAAAGTCCGTCACCTTCAGCACTGGCTGACCTTGATCGCCCCATCGGACGAGCAAGTTGGAAGGCTGCAGATCTCCATGCACAACCCCTTTCTGGTGGGCATGGTGGATGGCATCACAAACCTGAATGAACAAGCGAACGCGTGTCAGCAGCGAGAGCTTTTGATCGTCGCAAAACTGGGTGATGGGCGTCCCATGCAGCAGCTCCGTGACGAGGTAGGGCCTGCCGCCGGGGGTCATGCCACAGGCGTGCGGCCGGGCGATATCGGGGTGATCCAGCAGCGCCAGCCCATGCTTCTGGGCTTCATAGCGGATCAAAAAGTCATTCGCGCCTGCGGCGATGATCTTGATGGTCACGAACTCCGCCACGCGCGCGTTTCGCTCCGCCATCCACATCGTGCTGTTCGTGCTGTCTTCAATGATTTGCAGCAGCCGGTAAGGGCCGATCATGTCCCCCGGCTTCTCTTCCAAGGTCCCATGGCCAGGAGCTTTCGGCACCCGGATCCCCCGCGTGCGGCGCTGCTGGCCAGCATTGCCGGGGTGATTGCGCAGACGGTCCCAGACCTCATTCCACAACGCCGTATCGTTCCCACAAGCTCCTGTGAGAAAGACATGGCGCTCAATGTGGTTTGCACGTTCGAGCGCTTCATTGAAGAGCTGCTCGACGCGGGCAGGGTCGTGGCTCATAGAAAACAGGACATATTATTATTTTCATAACAATATGACTTGCTTCTCTTCGCGGTAATGAATCAGGGTTTAAACGACTCTTAACAGCGGTTCACCCAACTCCTCATCCATGAGGAATATTCACTTATGGAGAAGGAAAGGATGTGGGGAACGTCTGCGGCAAAACGAGTGATATTCCACCTGACCACCTTACGGCACCAGCTCGCCCACCAGCAGGATAGCACCCGGATAAAAGGCCGTGGCATCAAAGCGCTCCGGCTTGTCGATCTTGTTACCGTTCTTCGCGAGGATCGTCGCCTTGTCCGGCTGCTTCGCATCGATCTCGATCTTCACGGTATGCACCTTGTCTTCGAGGTCACTGCCGATCACCAGCGCGCTGAGGCGGTGGTAGGTGCAGTACGCATCAAAGCGCGGCACGATCTTCGCGGGCTGATCATCCAGCGTCACACTGACCTGCCCGCAGTCCGGACCGATGATGTCATAGATGGAGCAGCGCGTGCCTTTGAACTTGAAGCTGATCGTCTCGCCGGGCTGTGAACCTTTGTGCAGCGAAGTCATGCGATTAGCCCAGCGTTTGCCGAAATCATCCGTCTTCGGATCCAGCAGCGTGAATCCCTTCGACAGCGTCGCAGCACTGATCGGCAGCAGCTTGGCCTGCTCGTAATTGGTAGCGATGAAGGGTGCGCCCAGCACATGTGGGCCGGTCTTTTTCGAGGCGGCTTCAATCTCATCCTGAGACATCACAATTGCCTCAAGGTACAATTCATGTCCGGTTTCAGGATGCGGATGCACGCCGTCCGGCGCAAAAACGAATTTTCCTTCGAGCGCCTTCTTCTCCTCGTCCGTCTTCGGCAGCTTCGCCTTCCACACCATCTTGCCTTCCTTCGCCAGCTTCGCCACTTCCATGCCCATGTGAATCGTCGGGATGCCGTAGTGATCGGCAATCTTCTCCATCGCACTCGCGGAGCGTTGAAATTTCCCTTCCAGCATCGCTGGCGCGAGCGCTTCGGTCAGAGTGTAGACGAAGCAGATGTCGCATTCCGGCAACGCCTTCCAGGTCTGGCGCACGATGCCCTCCATGCAGCGGAAGATCTGCTCCGGCGACGCACCGCCATCATTCACCGCGAACTCGACGAACAACAGGTCCGGCTTGTGATCCAGCACGTCCTGGTTCAAACGAAACACACCCAGGTCTGAGCCCGTGCCACCGATGGCCGCATTGATCTCACTAAACTTTGCTTTTGGATAAATCTTTTGAAAGCAGTTCAGGGTCATGGGACGCCAGCCGTTCTGGGCAGTAATGGACCCACCGAGGTAGCCGATCTTGATCTCCGCACCCGCCGTGTTCGCCTTGGCAAAGAAGTTTGGCAGTCCGTTGCGTGGATGGCACCTCTGCGCGGGCACGAGGGGGAATTCATCCGCGGCAAAGGTGGCGGTGGCAAAAAGCAGAAACAGGAAGTGGCGCAGCATAAGGACTCGGTTGAAAGGTTGAGCCCTCAGCATGCGAAGCAAAATTTCATGAACAACTTCGACTTTCGCTCCCCGCTCCAGCACGGCATCGCCATCCCCGCCCATCCGCTCGCCCTGACCTCAAACCGCAAGCTCGATGAACGGCGGCAGCGCGCGCTGGCACGCTACTACATCGCCGCCGGAGTCGGCGGACTCGCCGTCGGCGTGCACACCACGCAGTTCGCGATTCGCGATCCACAATTCGGCCTGTTCAAACCGGTGCTCGAACTCGCGAAGGAAGAAATGGACCGCGCAGCCACACCCCTCGTCCGTATCGGCGGTATCTGCGGTGCCACATCGCAGGCAGTCGCAGAGGCCTCGCTGCTGCACGAGCTCGGCTACCACGCCGGACTGCTGAGCCTCGGCGCGCTACGCACCGCCACAGAGGATGAACTCATCGCACACTGCCGCGCCGTGGCCGAGGTGCTGCCCATCGTCGGTTTCTATCTGCAGCCCAGCGTTGGCGGCCGCGTGCTGCCCTACTCATTCTGGCGTCGCTTCGCCGAGATCGAAAACGTCGTCGCCATCAAGATGGCCCCCTTCAACCGTTATCAAACCCTCGACGTCGTGCGCGCCGTCATGGAGGCCGGGCGCGATGACATCGCCCTCTACACCGGCAACGACGACAACATCGTCGCCGACTTTCTCACCCCCTACCGCTTCGCCGGAAAAGAGCGCCGCATCGTCGGCGGCCTCCTCGGCCACTGGTCCGTCTGGACCCAGCGCGCCGTGCAACTACTGGAGCAATGCCGCAACGCCGAAGCTACCTCCGACCTGCTACGTCTCGGCATCGAAGTCACCGACACCAACGCCGCCTTCTTCGACGCCGCCAACGCCTACCACGGCTGCATCGCCGGCCTCCACGAAGTCCTCCGCCGCCAAGGCCTCCTCGAAGGCCTCTGGTGCCTCGATGAACACGAATCCCTCAGCCCCGGCCAGCTCGAAGAAATCGACCGCGTCTATCGCGCCTATCCGCATTTGAATGATGATGCGTTTGTGGCAGCGCATCGGGATGAGTGGCTGAGGTGAGTTTCTCCTTTAAATCCACGATGTCATGCCAATGCCACAGCCTTGAGAACGCATTCTTTATTGAGAACGCACCCGATGGGTTTCAGAAGGCACTCCACCAATTGGATATGGCGGACTGGAAGCGATTATTCGAATGCGCCGATTGCGGCACTCTCTGGGCAATCGATGAATGGGATAAGTATCATGACCAGGTCGCCAGCAGAGTTAAAGACCGGGAAGGCTGGTCGAGGGAGGAGTCAGAATCGAAGAGAAAAGAACTTCTTCGCCGATCCCGAGGCGGTGAAGAGGGTGGCGAATGCATATGGGCTGAATGTCACAAACCACGAATCAGGGGAGTTGTTTACTGCCTTGATCATTTATACAAGACTGGTGCACGGAAATGAAGCCGAATAAAACGGATGCAGGCAACGGCTCGTATGGCATCTGTCGTGTCATCGCTGCTTCCTGCTCGCTGTCGCTCCATGCGAGAAGTCCGAAGCCTATATGCTAACTGCGAACCCTTAGATCGCCATGACCGAGGACCTAGCTACCCGTATCGCTGAAAGAGAAGGCCTTTGCAGTGTGTCCAGCAACACAAAGTGGCAGCGGCTGATGCCTCTGATTCAAAGTTTCCCGTGCCACAAGCGCATCAAATTCATCGACGTGGCTGAGCCTACGGGTTGGCAGACAGGACTTTGGCAACCACATCCGCATTACGTCGAGGCTTCCGGCGGCCCGGAAGAACTGAAGTTTGTTGAGTGGGTGGAGATTGAGCGATGTGAACGGCGGCACATGGGTAGACTTGTTCAGTGCAGCGTTCTTGACCATTCGGATGAGATTCGACGTTCCCTGGAAGAAGCACGTGCCACTTTCAAAGAGACCGACAGTTCATTTTTCATCCTTGGCTACACACGCCCAACAGTGACTCCCATACCATTCACGTGAGAACCGGCACTCGATCCTTTTGCGTTGGTTTTCGCCCCAAACTAATTCAGCCACACCATGATTCGCGCCATTGTTGTTCACCTTTCCACCAAGGATGTATCTCGAGCACGAGCGTTTTACACAGCCCTTGGCTTCACCGTCAATGAGGGCATGAGCGGAGAGAAGCATGTCTGCATCATCATGAGCGAAACCATTCACCTCATGCTTTCGGAGGAGTCGGTGTTCACCACGTTCTCACCGCGAGCCCTATGCGACACTTCCAAGTACCTGGAAGTTCTGAACTGCCTCCATTGCTCCAGCCGGACCGAAATTGACGATCTGGTTCGGAAAGCCGTGGCCGCCGGAGGCACGACGGTCGAAGAAGCAGAAGATCACGGCTTCATGTATCAGCACAGCTTCCTGGATCCCGATGGCCACGCCTGGAATTTGTTTCACACGACGGAGACGCCGTGAATGACTTAAGCTTCCTCGTCGAGTCTGGATTCGCCGTCCTTGCGGTCATCGTCGCCATTGTGGTCGCGGCTGCCACACGATCTGCCTGGGTGAGTGCAGGGATCTGCGTTTGGGTGCTTTTGGCCGCCCTGCTTGCCAAGTCGGGTGTCTTGCTCAGGTTTGCCACTGTTCCGCCGCCGATAGGTTTGCTCATTCTCAGTGGCTGTGCTTTGACCCTCTGGCTGGGGTTTTCCAGTGCGGGCCATCGCATCGCATCACTGCCAGTGAGCTGGCTGGTCGGCTTTCAGAGCTTTCGGATCGTGGTGGAGATTCTCATTCATCGTTCCAGCACCCTGGGTCTTGCGCCGCCGCAGATGACATGGAGCGGCATGAATTTTGACATCCTGACCGGAGTGACCGCCCTGATCATCGCTCCCTTTGCGAGCCGCGTTCCACGGGCAATGGTGTTCGCCTGGAACACGATGGGACTCGGCCTGCTGCTGTGGGTGGTGCTGGTGGCTGCGCTCAGCTTTCCAACGGCGTTTCAGGTCTTTCATCCAGACAACATCTGGGTCGCGAGATTCCCGTATGTGTGGCTGCCTTCGGTCCTCGTGACCGCCGCACTGCTTGGGCATGTGGTGGTATTTCGCAAACTGCTCAAAACTCGTGCCATCTTGTAACCAGGAAGCCGAAAAAAGGAATGCAGGCTCCGGCCAGTATGGCATCTGTCATGGCATTGGTGCCTTCCGCTCTCCGTCGCCTGATCCGAAGCGTTCGCCTAACTAACAGCATCACTCGTCAGAAGCCATGAAGCCACCACGTTTCCAGCAGATTACTCAGGCTGAGCGAGAGTGGATTGATGCTCAGCTTGCGGCTGGTCGTGAATTTGTGCAGCGATACTCGCCAGAGCATTCGACGACTGACCTTGCTGCACTTGATTCCGCATGGAGTTCGTGGATTGCGACCTCGCCAGAGGATATCGACGAGATTAACCACGCCATTAACAGTGTTGGGATTCCGTTTGGGCTTATCCTGACTCAGACCGGAGACTTTGAGTGGTGCATCTCTACCGATGACTGGGGCACCGATTTAGCTGTTCGAGCACTACCAGACCGAGGAGATGTGCTTGTTTATCCAGCGGATTTCGTCTCGAAACGTTGGGAGAGCCGCACCACCGACTTCTTAGAGGATGCTTTTCCTCAGATCATGGGCCAGGTTGAACAGATTCGTCGAGATTGGGGCAAAGCTAGGCCACAGTCATGAACACAGAGCAGATCATCGGCCCCATAAGGACGAACCAAACCAGATGCAGGCAACGGTGCGTATGGCATTTGTCGTGTCATCGACGACACCCGCTCTTCCTCGATTGATCCGAAGCATCCGCCAACTTACAGCGCCATCAATGACTCAGAAAATACCCGTCCTGTTTCTCTTTCTGCCTTTGGTCTGCGTGATCGCTGGCGGATGGCTTTCGTTTCGCTCTGCGCGAGAACATGTGGAGAGATTTTTCGTTTCATCATGGCCCACGACCTCAGGCCGCATCACCAACTCCTCGATGGAGTCGAACCCTGGAAATAGACGCGGGACGAGTTATGAAGTGAAAGTAAGTTATGAGTATGTCGCAGAGGGCCGCACCTTCACCGGAACCCGGATTCACCCGACCTATGTCGCTGACTGGCATCACGAGTCACACGAGGAACTGCTCAATCGCCTCAGTCCTCGTTCAATCGTCAAAGTCTGCTATCACCCGAACGACCCGTCTCGATCATATCTCGCGAGCCAGTTCATCAGCGTTAGCGCCCTTCCTCTGGTTGTAAGTCTGATGTTTGTGGGTGCTGGTCTCGCGTTTGGGGCAATAATACTGCTCATCAACTACGGGAACCATGACTATGCTTCCCTCATTTTGACGCCGTGAAGACGATGACCGGGAAAACAGAGGTGAACAAAGCGTTGGTGCCAGCCAGGCGTTAGTCCTGGTGCAAACCTATTCCCGCAAAGTTCTTCGCTGCATCACTGCTGAAAAAACCGCCGCACCGAACTCACCGCGCGATCCACCTTCTGCTCAAACACACTTTTCGGCGGTGCCGCGGGTGTGCGACGGCGAGTAGTGGAGGCAACGGGAGTGGAGCGTTTCTTGGTCGTTGAAGTTTTGGGTTTAGCGGAGGTCGAGGACTTGGCGGACGCGTCGGCCTTGGTCTCTGCGGCGGCGGTTTTCTTGGTCGCGGACTCGGGAGGCGTTTCGGTGGTGACGGCCACGGCTTTGCGCACCTCCTCCTTAACTGCGGACGATTCTTTGGTGTCGGGCTTCGTGGGTACGGGCACCTCTTTTTCTTTGGCCACAGATGCCACCAGCTTCGGTGCGGGCGTTTCTTTGACTGCCGACGGTTCCTTCGTTGAGACTGTTTCTTTGGACTTCACTACCACCTTCGGTGCAGGTGATTCTTTGACTGCAGCCGTTTCCTTCGGTGTCGTTGCTTCTTTGGACACCGCAGTCTCTTTCGGCGCTGGCGTTGGAGCAGGAGCGGGCGGTGTCACCGCGGCGATCACCGGCCTCTCAGGTTCCACAGGCAGCAGACCCGGGGTCGGCCCATAGCCATAGAAGTGCTTGGTGCTGTCCGCCTTGGGCAGGCTGAAGTCGAAGACGCTGACGCCGCTGCGGCGCTCGCCCATGTAGCTGCGGCCGTCGCTGGAGCCGAAGACGACGCGCTTGCCGCTTTTCTTGAGCTTGCCGAGGTAGATCATGACGTGGGTCACGGGCAGCTTGCGCGTGGTTTCGAGGGAGTTGGTCCAGAAGAGCAGGTCGCCGGGTTTGAGGTTGTCGAACTCCTCGCTGCCAAAGCTCGTGGCGGTGGGAGTGAGTGAGAGGTGGCTTTTCTTGTCCACCCAGTTGCACATCTCGTCGGACTGACGCGGCACGTCCTTCAGGCCCTGAAAGTGCAGCACATGGTAAATGGTGCCGGAGCAGTCCATGCCACCCTTGCTGGGCTCACTCGAGCCATACATGTAGCCGAGCTCCAGATGCGTGAGCGCCAGGCAGCTCTGCACCAGGCTTTGAATCTGCTTGGGGTAGGCGTCAAAACCACTGATGTCCTCAATGCTCAGCGTGGAAACCACCGCCGGCGTCACCACAGGCGCAGGCGGGTCTTCGTTCACCGGCTCGGAAGGCGGAGGCGTGGTCTTCTTGGCCGCAGGCGTTTCGGCTTTGGCCGGCGTGGAATCAGACTTGGCAGGCGCTTTCTTTTTGGAGCTGGTTTCCGACTGGGAAGACTTTTTCCCCTTGGATGAAGTCGTGGCTGCAAGCAGCGGAGCGCCTGTGCCTGCTGCCATGAGCATGACCAGCAGGAGTCGCAGTAAAGTGTGCATGAGATTCGGGGGCTGAGAGTTGATGTCGCCAGTATAGACGCCGGGGAGGCCCAAACTGATCAAATCAATTCAAGGGCCACCTGTATGCAAAGAATACGGATGGACTCAAAAAATAGCCTTGTTGCTGTGCAATAAGGACTGCCTGCCCCCCAGAAACAGGGCTATCTGGTCTGCATGCGCGAGATCACCGCGCAGATCACTCCGGCCATGAGCAGCACCGCGGCGATGATGCGGATGCCGTAGGCTTTGCCGGACTCATGGCGTTCGCGGTTGCCCAGCAGCGGGCCCAGCAACGCGACGACGGCGAGGCTCCACATACCGCGCGTGGCATAGACGACGTTCACGCCGACAGCATCATTGAAGTAAGCGAGCGAAAGACCCAAGGTCATCGATTGCGCGGCGATCAAGGTGCTGCCACCGATGGACCACTTCGTGGCGCGATTCCATGGAATCGGCGGGCGGTTGGGCAGCAGCGTCATCGAGAGGATTGAGAGCACGCCGGTGGTGCCGGACAGGAGAGCCAGAAAGGTCTTTGGGCCGAATGAGGGTGCCCATTTCTGCAGGAACACATCGGCGAAGGCGTAGAGTGCGGCGCTGATGAGTGCCATGACCACCGGACCGGCGAGCCGCGCGCCTTTCGGCGTTTTGAAATCGGTGGCGCTCATCAGGAAGATCCCGCCCGTGGTGATGATGGCAGCCACCCACATCAGCGGCTTCATGCTGTCCGTGATGAACAGGCTGGCACCCAGTGCGACAAACACGACCTTGGACCCCAGCACCGGTGTGACGAGCGACACATCCCCGCGCTGCATCGCGATGAAGGTGAACCAGCCACCGATGAAAAACAGCATGCCCAAGCCGACCGGCACATACCATTCCTGCCAGTTGACGGGCTGTGTCTCAAAGAAAGCGAGCGGCAGAAAAGCGAGCGTACTGGTCCAGTTGTTGATGTGAAAGCAGGCCATCGGATGCGCCCCTTCCACGAGCGCTTTTTTCAGCAGCAAGGACGCGATCGCATAGCCGACGGCGGCAACGAGCGGGAAGAGCAAATACCAGGGAAGATTCATGAGCCGACCAGTTTCAGACCCCAGGCAATGACCAGAGGCGTGGTGACACAGCTCACGATGGTCGTCGCCATCACGACCTGCACGGCGGTGGATGCATGCCCCCCGTAGAGGCGTGCGATCATGATGTTAAACACGGCGGAAGGCATCGCGCCCTGCACGACGATGACACGCTTCAATTCAAGGCTGATCGGCAGGTAGCAGGCCGCCGCGAGAAAGGCGAGAGGGATGATGCCCAGACGCAGGATCGGACTGACGATCGCCACCTTCCACTGCATGGCTCCTTGTCCCCAAAGATCCGCGATGGACGCACCAATGAGCAGCACGGCCAGTGGCACCGCGCAGGCGCCAAGCATGGCAAAGGTGTTGTGCGCCACCTGCGGCACATGGGCATGCAGGCCGCTGAAGTTCAGCAGCAGCGAGATCAAAATGGTGAGCACCGGCGCATTCAACGCCAGCCGCCACGGGGCCTTGTCCAGGCCCGTCAGCAGCCCGACACCCGCAGTCCAGCAGGCAAGCTCCACGCCGAGTGTGAAAGTGAAAAGCACCCCCAGCGTGCCTTTGTCTGGAAACAACGCAGTGACGATGGGGATGGCCACGAAACCGTAATTTTGCAGGCCGCAGGCCACACTGAACGTGCGGCGGCCCTCGCCTTTCTTCAGGCCGATCAGCGGTGCCACAAAATACGTAAACGCGATGCCGAGCGCGACGAGCGCATAACCCAGCCCCGCAGCAATGAGCACCGGCGGCAGACGCATCACCGCAGGATTTCCCACCACACGTTCAATGATCAGCGCCGGCGTGAGCATCATCACAGAGAGCTTCATGAGGCTCACATCCGCTTCCGGTTTCAGCAGCCCTGTCTTGCGGGCCAGCGCCCCGGCGGCCATCGTGAGATAGACCGGCACGGCCACGGAGAGAATGCTGAGGTAGTCGAGGTTGGCCATGCGCGCGGCCTCCAGCTAGGCGGAGATGCGGGTTTCCGCAAGTACCTCAGGGGCAGGGATTGCCTGCGGCACACAATCGTATCTGTATTTTTATCCGCGCTTCCACACCACCCACAGCTCCGGTGGCGAGGCCGCACGGTTGATGGGCCGCATGTGCTGCACCTCATAGCGCCGGGATTCCAGCGCCGCCGCCCAGACCGCAATGCTGCGCCCCTCTTCCGCACCACCCTCATGCCCCGGATACACAGCGATGGTAAGCAGCCCGCCCGGCCGCAGCAGCTCCAGCGCCGCCTGCACCGCGATCATCGTCGTCTCCGTGCGCGTGATAAGCGTCTTGTCCGTCCCCGGCAAATAGCCGAGATTAAACATGATCGCGCTGATCTTCCCGTGCTGCTCCACCGGCACATGATCGCGCATGGTTTCATGTCCGGAATGAATCAGCGTCGTCATCTCCACCGGCACACGCTTCGCCGTTTCCACCAGAGCCGTCGCCTGCACATCAAAGGCAAACACATGCCCGCCGGGGCTCACGCACTGCGTCAGAAACAAGGTGTCATGCCCGTTCCCCATCGTTGCATCCACAGCGATGTCTCCGGGCCGCAGGCGGTCCTTCAGCATGAGCTGCGCCCACAGCACGGACGAAGGCAGGCCGCCATTCGGGCTGGCAAGATGAGGTTTGGAAGGAAGCATTCGCGGAGAATAGAGACTTCACCGGCGGAATAAAGCGCCGGATGGTGCGATCCCTGAGATGGTCTGCGCAGTAGACTTGCCGCCCGAGTTGGCGCATGAAGACGTATCCTTTTCATGTCTGCGTCTGCGCCCACCACTCCCAATTCACTCGGCTGGAATTTCGACCACTCCTATGCCCGCCTGCCTGCGATGCTCCATGAGCATCTGGAACCCACGCCGGTGCGGGAGCCGCGCATGGTCGTATTCAATCACCCGCTGGCGCAGTCTCTGGGATTGAATGCCTCAGCCTTGGCGGAGAAGGCCGCGATCTTCGCCGGCAACGAACTTCCCAATGACGCTTCTCCCCTCGCCCAAGCCTACGCAGGCCACCAGTACGGCCATTTCACCGGCCTCGGCGATGGCCGTGCCATCCTTCTAGGAGAGCAAATCACGCCCACGGGAGAGCGCTACGATGTGCAGCTCAAAGGCTCGGGCCCCACACCCTTTTCACGGCGCGGAGACGGCCGTGCGGCACTGGGGCCCATGCTGCGCGAATACATCATCAGCGAGGCCATGCACGCGCTCGGCATTCCCACCACCCGCAGCCTCGCGGTCGTCACCACCGGCGAGAAAGTCTTCCGCCAGGAGTCGCTGCCCGGCGCGGTGCTCACCCGCATCGCCGCCAGCCACATCCGCGTGGGCACCTTCGAATGGGCGGCGGCGCACGGAGATAAGTTAGCGCTGCAAGCCCTCGCCGATCACACCCTGCAACGTCATTATCCCGAACTCGCCGCGGCTGAGGCACCCTACCTCTCGCTGCTCCAAAGCGTGATGGAACGCCAGGCGCGCCTCATCGCCCAATGGCAGTGCGTTGGCTTTATCCACGGCGTTATGAACACCGATAACGTCGCGCTCAGCGGCGAGACCATCGACTATGGCCCCTGTGCCTTCATGGATGCCTTTGACCCCGCCACCGTATTCAGCTCCATCGACCGCAATGGCCGCTACGCCTACGGCAACCAGCCGCAGATCGCCCAGTGGAACCTCGCCCGTCTGGCCGAGGCCCTGCTGCCGCTGCTACACGCCGATGAAAAGCAAGCCGTGGAAATTGCCAATGCGGCCATCGAGGGCTTCAAGACGACCTTTGAAGGCCACTGGCTCACCGGCATGCGGGCCAAGCTGGGGCTCTTCACCGAGGATGCCGACGACCGCGCATTGATAGAAAGCCTGCTGACATGGATGAAGGAGCAAAAGGCCGATTTCACCAACACCTTCCGCGCTTTAAACCCAGCAGAAGCCGCGCCACAGCAGGATCCCGCCTTCACCGCCTGGTACGCGCAATGGCAGGCCCGTTTGAAACTTCAGCCGCAGTCTGCAGACGAAGTGCAGCAGCATATGCGCACGCACAATCCGGCAGTGATTCCTCGGAATCACAAGGTGGAAGAGGCACTCGCAGCCGCCGTGGAGCGCAATGATTTGAGCGTCATGCAGCGCCTGCTGGAGGCGCTGGCAAAGCCGTATGAGGACCGCGCGGTCTTGGCTGAGTACCGTGCGCCATCGGGACTTGCGCCGGGTGCTTATCAGACGTTTTGCGGGACTTGAGTCCCTGCAAGACTGGTAAAATAAAATAGTATTGCCCCACATGGGCATTCCTGATAGCTCTGCTTGGAAGTGCAACTTTCCATACGAGCGTTCACCACCCTGTACCCTGTTCTCATCAGGACTTGTGTGCTGATGGCAGTGTGTGGGAGCGCACGCTCTGAGGATGCCAGCGTCACTTTCATTCATCCTGCCGCTTCACCTGACGAGGCCACAAAGTTGACTGAGATGGAGATGTTTGGTGATCAGCCCGCTTTGCTTGCCTGGCGGATCATCGCATTACCGGGATCCAAGATCACGCTGCGGGGACTCGTTTTTCAGGCGGCATCGAGTCTGGCTGTGCCGCTCAAAGAGCTCGCTTTTGAAGCGCAGACCACCGTCACGGAGGGCAGTGTCCAGGCGGAGGCCCGTCACACGCTGGCGCTGCCTGAGACGGGCAAGCCAGCAGTGTATGTGATCCAATGGCAGGCGGTGAATGGAGCGGCAGCAGTGGCAGCGGGTGCCATACGGCTGCGTCTGGCTCCGAGGGGCATTCTTGCACCTCTGCAGAGCGTGAGTCTGGTGGCAGAGGATGAATGGAAGCCTTTGATCGGGGCATTCGAGCGTGACCAGGTGAAAGTCGTGCCACTGGAGCACGCAGAACCGCTGCCGACATGGCATGGGGTCTTGTTTGCGAAGGCCAGCCCTGCAAGGCTGGAAAAAATCAAGTCGCAGCCCTTGGAGCCCGGCCAGAGCCTGGTCGTGTTTGGGGATCTGCCCGGAATGCGTGGGACAATCCTTATGAAGCCAGCCGGGCGCGGCCGGTTGATGGTTGTTCCAGCCAGCCGGCTCAAAGATTTTCCCAACGATCCCGCGCTGCAACGTCTGGTGGTCGAGTTTTGCCAGTCAACGTCCTCTTGAAACGTCACCTCCACTTATGAAAACGAGCCTCGTCTTCCTGCTCTCCCTCCTTCACGCATGCGCCTTTCTGGCAGCCGAAGAGCCAGCGCCCTTGAGTGTCGCGGTGCTGGGTTTTGGTGCGCAGAAGGACATCGAGCCTGAATCGGAAAAGCTGGCCCTGCTGCTGGGGGTGCAGCTTTCAGAGCATCCCGAACTCCAGCTGGTGGAACGTTTGGAAATCGACAAGGTGCTCGGCGAGCAGGAGCTGACCCTGACGGGAACGATTCAGCCAGACACCGCCGCCAAGATCGGGCACATCGTCGGAGCTCAGGTGCTCATCACCGGACGGCTGATCGAGGTCAGCGGCAAACGCATGGCGGTGGTGAAATTGATCGGCGTGGAGACCAGCCGGGTGGTGTCGGTCTCTGCGGAGTTCGCGGGCGAGCCGGGTCTCGCTGACGCCGCGAAAAAGCTTGCGGGACAAATTGCCGAGCGCCTGCGCGATCCCAAGTCCGCCTTCACCGCCGAAGTCGAGACCTGGGACGCCATGATCGCCCGGCTCAAGGCGCTGCTGCCCGCTGGCAAGGAAAGGCCGAGCATACGTGTGCAGATTCCCGAGCAGCACCTCACCCGCCGTGTGCCAGATCCTGCGGCGCAGACGGAAATACAGCGTGTGCTGCAGCAGCTGGGTTTTAAGCTGGTGGAAAGCGGGCCTGCGGACTACATCGTCGAGGGGGAGGCCTTCAGCGAGCGTGCCGGGCAGCGCGGGCAGCTGATCTTTTGCAAGGCCAGGCTGGAGGTGAAAGTGGCCGATGCGAAAGGTGAAAAAATCTGGGTCGATCGCCAGACCTCCAGCGCGATTGATCTGGCGGAAAATATCGCCGCCAAGTCCGCCCTGCAAGTGGCCGGTCGCAGCGTGGCGGAGCGCCTGGTGGAGCAGTTCTTTGCCGTCACCCTCAAACCCTAGCGGCCCTTTTTTCATCTATCTACTTCGACTATGAGAGCAGTCCCCCACGCCCGCTTTTGCGGGCGAAGATACGTCTTCCTGGCGCTCGGCATGGCGGCCCTGCTGCCCCTGCAGGTGTCCGCCCAGTTTCGCGAATACTGGAAACCCGACGGCATCTGGCAGGCGGCTTGCATCGGCAAAATCGGCTACGTGCGCCGCTACCTTGACGAGGGCGTCTCCATCAATGCGCGGGACAAGCGGGGCTACACACCGCTGATGCATGCGCTGAATACCTTTCAAAAACACATCATCGCCGATCTGCTGGCGGCCGGGGCGGACCCCAATGCACGTGACTTCGATGGCATCAGCGCCTTGGCGCTCGCCTGTCGTGCCGGCGATGCAGAGTCCGCTGAACTGCTGCTGAAGGCGGGGGCCAGGCTGGAGGAGGGCACCCTCGCGGAGACGGATGCCTTTGCGCAGGCGCTCAAGAGCGGCTCGCCGCAGCTGGTGGAAGTACTGCTGAATGCGAAGGCCGACCCGAAAGGAGAGGTGCGGGGGAAGAGTAAAGGATTGTGGCCCGTGCTGGTCTATGCAGCCCGGGTGAGCAGCGCGGATGTGGTGGAGCTGCTGGTGAAGCGGGGCATTCCGGTGGACACCCAGTGCCAGGACAAAAGCACACCGCTGCTGCATGCCTCGCTGTTTGGGAACATGGGGGTGATCAAGCGCTTGATCTCCCTGGGCGCGGATGTTCATGCAGAGGACAAACGCGGGATGAACGCCCTGCGCTATGCCGTTCACTACGGCAAAGAGCCTGCGTTTCGGTTCTTCCTGCAAGCAGGGGTCGCGCTGCCGCGCACTCTTTCGGAATGGCTGCCCACAGTGCAGAAGTGGGGCAATGCCGAGACATTGCAGACACTGGCGGGCAAGGGCGTGGACATCGCCAGCAAGGACCCGGTTTTGACGCTGGCAAAGGCAGCGCAGCTTGGGGATCTGGCGGCGGTGGACCAGGAACTGAAGGCGCATTTTCCTTCGTTCTATCCAGCCATGCACTGCGTGCTGTTTGCCGCAGCAGCCGGGGGCCATGTGGAGGTCATCGAGCGGCTGAACCAGTACGCGGACGAAGGCGGCCACCTGAACTGCGGGGACGATGCGCGGTTCACGCAGCTGCACCACGCCGTGATGGCCGGGCACAGCGAAGCGGTGGAGTATTACCTCAAGCACAAGGCAGGCCTTTCGGCGCAGAACAGCCAGGGGCACACGCCTCTGATGCTGGCCGCGATGCTGGGACGCACCGCCTTGGTGGAGCGTCTGGTCAAGGCCGGTGCGCGTACGGAGCCGGAAGATCACCACGGCCGCAATGCGCTGGATCTCGCCCGGCAGCACCAGCAGAAGGAGACCGTGGCCTGGCTGGAGCAGGCGGGTCTCAAGTCTTCGGCGAATGCCATGATGCTGACCGAAGCCGAGGCGGAAGCTCCCCAAACGCCTGCCTCAGTGGCAGGCCAAAACAAAAACGCGCTGCCTGCGGTCACGGCTGCGGCACTGCCTTTTGTGATTCATAACGACGCGTGGTACCCAAGCGTGGAGGCGGCGCGGGACTTTGGCCTAGCGCTGCAGGCCGGGCTGCAAGACATTGAGGGCCTGCGCTGGGTGGAGCGTGCGGAGGTCGAAAAGGCGGAGGCGGAACTGGTGCACAGCGCCGCAGGCCTGCTCTCGCCAGGGAAAAGCATGGGCATCGGCCAGTGGGTGAAGGCGGACCTGCTGGTCACCGGTACCCTGGAAATGAATGAGGGGCTGGGCCGCGAGCTGACGCTGCGGGTGGTGGAGGCGCATCGGGGGGATGTGCTGGCGGTGCGCAGGCTGCGGCTGGTGCAGCCGACTGGCCTGCCACTAGAGGTGACTGCGCCGCACCTGAAAGAGGCGGCGGCAGCAGCACGGGAGGCCATTGATGAAGCCCGTGCGCGGCTCGCAGTCGTGGGTTCTCAGCGGGTCTTTGCCCCCTTGTTCATCGGCAACCGCACCGCGCGGACCAACCGGCTGGACGTCAAGGTGCCGGCCTTGTTGCGGGCGGTTTACCGGGGCGCGGCGGGGAAGGAGGCCCGCGTTTTGAATTTCCAAGGCAGTGACGAGGCAGCGCATGAAACCGAGCTGGCTGTCAGCGGTCTCTCCCAGGGCAATGGGGAAGCCTGGAAGGGCGTGGCCGACCACTACCTCTGGGGCTGGTGCGAGGAGACGGGTGCTCCCGGGATACCCTTCGCGGAAATGCCCGTTCGCCTCGTGCTGGAACTGTGGAGCGGCGGCGTGGAAACACAGACATTCAGCATTGAGACGAAGCAGTCGGAGATGGAGGCCGCTGCGGAAAAGCTGGCCGCGCAGCTCATCACCGCAGCGCTCGAAAAACCACGGCCACAGCCGGGGAACGATGACCGCCTGAATGCGGCGCGCATCCTCTACAAGCATGCCCAGGACATGATTGCCCAGGAGCCGGCAGACATGCGGCTGGACCAGGGCAATCCGTGGCTGGTCACGCGGTGGGCGCTGACCATGCGGTCGCTGGAGGCCGCACGGTTCTTTGCCCCGGAAGATGCCGCCATCGCCGCCACCTGGCTGCTGCAGCGCTGGTATGACAAGCTGCATTTCCCGAGCGTGGGGAATGAGGAGCAGAGCTCCGCCGGTATCTTCTGGAACCTGTGGCGTCGCAAGATCGACTGGGACGAGCATCTCTCCCGCTTCGGCCTGGAGGGCCTGCGCCAGGTGGCGAATTCCGTGAGAAAAAACGACAAGGTGCTGTTCAGTGTGTTCAGGACGGCCAAGGACGCCCCGCCTGACTGGCACTTCCAGATCAATGATGAACTGTATAGCAGCGTGCAGGCAGGGAATCGCGGCTTTCCCCAAGGGGTGCCCGGCACGGTGCGGCGCAAGTGGTGCGACATTCTGGCCGCGTCCACAGCGGACTGCCTTCTGCGGGCGCAGGCGGAATACACCGAAAGGACAACCTATCAGCCCTCGTTTGTGGAGCCGAATCTGGACTTCTTCCTGCCGCTGGAGAAGCGACTGGAACTCGCCAAGATGGCGTGGCACAAGCTCGAAGGCTGGAACGCGAACCCGTCTCCTGAAGTGATCGTGGAGAAGCGGCTCGAACTGCTGCGCTGGTATGATGAAGCGGGGACACGCGCAGAGGCTGCCGCCACCATGAAGCTGCTGGGCAAGTATTACTCCGATGCCTACAACGGCACCTACCTTCCCATGATCTCGCAGTCGGACAACGGACCGCCGCCGGATTTCGTGGAGACGCCGATGCCGGTTCTAAAGCCGCTGCCCGTGGGAGCGCCGCCCCAGCCGCAGGCACTAGCGAAACCGAAGACAAAGTCCAAACGGTTTCAGGTACCCATCGTCCCGGTGGCCGTGCCGAAAGAATGGGATCTGCCCCAGTTCCAGCTGGCCGCCAGCAGCGCCAGCAGCACCCAGGCCGTGGTCGCTTTGACCTGCTATCTGAATGACCAGCAGCACACCATGGTGGCGGACTGGGACACGCAGACGCAGAAGTTTACCCCTGTCCCCCCTTTCCCGCAGAAGATCACGGGGGATCTGAGCGTCCTGCTCAAGACCCCGGACAGCCTGTGGGTCGGCGGACCGGTCTATGGCATCGGCAGGCTCGACCAGGCCACCAAGAAGTACAGCCGGTTCACCGATCAGGACGGGCTGCCGTTTGGGCATGTCTCCCATGCCGCGCTGGTAGGAAACGAGGTCTATGTGGCAGGCAAGGGCGCAGCGGACAAGCCGATGCTGGCCGCATGGAGTGCCGCCAAAGGCTGGCGCAGCGTAGCCACGGACATGAACAACAAGCCGCTGCCCATGAAGCAAATCACGCAACTGACGTCGTTTGATTCCCAGATGTACTGCCTGTATCAATCGCTCAAGGGCGGCGATGAACTCTACACGCACGATACCAGCAAAAAGATCCGCACCCGGCAGCCCAACCCCGTGGCCTCTCAGGGCGTCGTCTGCGGCATGTGGGCGGATGAGCGTGGCCTGTGGATACTGAACAAGGAGAGCGTGTCATTGAACCCCGTCCCCGCAGCCGGACCGCCGGTGCCACGGCAGCCCCAGACCCTCCGTTTTCCCGAAGATGTCCGGATCGATGTGAACGTCCCCCTGGCAGTCAGCGATGGCGACTGGCTCTGGATCCTGGGGCAGGAAATGGCACCGCAGGAAAAGGACCCCATGGGAGGCCACGCCACCTACGGCAGGCTGCTGGCCATTCACAAGCCTACCAATACGTACTGTGGCTGCATCGACGTCACCAAGGGTAATACCCAGGGTTTCGTCGTGACCCCGGATGCCGTGTACGCTTTGGTCATCGACATCTCGTCTGAGGGCGCGCCCGTCATCCTGAAGCTCGACAAAGCAGCGCTGATCCGCGAGGCGCTGGCGAAGTGATGGCACGTGCGAATCATCGCTGGGGGCAGCGGAGTCGAAAGTCCTGCCCGCCGTGGATATGCGTGCGCCCATCGTACTGCCAAACCTGCGCTTCGCGGGATCGTTCAAATCTGGTTCCGCTGCAGATCCAGCTCCGGATCCAGCGCAGCACCATCCAGCAAATGCTCGATGAGGTGCCGGGCCAGCCAGGGGCTCCTCAAAGACCCTTTGGAGCCCAAGCCGTTCAGAAAACCAACGCGTGGGTGCGCGGGGTGAGTACCCATGAGCGCCTGCTGGTTCTTGATAATGGGCCGCACTGCCGTCTGCGTGGCGGTGATCGCCGCAGGCACCTTGAGCAGGCTGCTCAAATTGGCTTCAAGTTGCTGCACCTGCTCGGGCGCAGGCGTGTGCGGGTCGTCAAACTTCCATTCATAGGTCGATCCGGCGCGCAGCGTGCCGTCCGGGCGGGGGAGGAGCCAGCAGCTGCGGTTGAGGATGCGCTGCTCGCCTTGGAGATCGGCCTGCACCGTGAGGATGGTGCCGCGCGCTGATTGAAAGGGCACCCAGTTGAAAAGGGGGTGCTTTTCCGCGCTCCAGCCCTGCGCCCAGATAACGTGGGAGAAGCGCTGGCCCTGCCACTCCACGCTTGTCTCGTCGTCACGCACCTCGCTGGGCTGCACGTCTGCCTGCATCCAGGCTCCGAGTTCTGCGAAAAATCTGCGGCTGGCCTGGAGGTAGGCGTTGGTGTCCAGCCATGCGGCATGGCGCTGCTGGAAACCGTTGGCAGGATCGTGAATGACCTCCGCGTCCAGCTTCGGCGGCTGCGGGTGCAGGAAGGGCTGCATGTCGGGATCCCGCCGGCGCTTGTGCCATTTGGCGATTTCCGCCTCGTTTTTGAGCAGGCGTACGTAGCCGCGCGGGAAAAAGCAGCGCTGCCCGAGACGCTGGCCGCAGCGGCGGTAGAAGCCCAAAGCCTCACGGTAAAACATTGTATAACGCCAGCTGACCGTCAATCGCATGCCCGTGATCGGCGTGATCAACCCCGCCGCCACTTTGGAACAGGTGAGTGCTTCATCGCGATCCACAATCACAAAGGGCACACCGCGCTCCCACAGACGCCACGCCAAAGCGGTGCCGGCGAGTCCCTGGCCGATGATGAGGATGCGGGGTGGCATGACGAAAGGAGTGCGTGGCCTTTAGCCCGAAATCATGCCCGAGTCATTCACAGGCACGCAAAAAACAAACGGCAGCTTACAGCTGCTTTTCCAGCATCACCTGCATGATCTCCTTGAGCTTCTCGTGAGTCTTGGTGACCTGCTCCGCCGTGGGGGCGGTGGGGGTGGCGCTGCGCCAGAGAGAGCTGATTTCTTCAATGGCGTCGCCGATGTGCTTGATCATGGGTTCTTCATGCTTGGGCATGCCGAGCCGGTTGTAGTCATCACGGATTTCCTGGAGGATCACGGGTGAGCCGATGCACAAAGGCCGCACTTCCACCGTGTCATTTTCCACCACCACGCTGGAGACGATCTCCAGCAGTCGCAGCCAGAGGCCCAGATCGATCAGGACCGCCAGGTCGTCGTCCCTCTGCTCCCGCAGCATGCGGATCAGCACCTGGTGGCTGTCCACGATCTCGCTTCGAAGCTCCTTCCACTCATTGCTTTCCGCCATTTTGCCCTGGGCCATGAGGCGGGGCAGGAGTTTTTCACCCAGACCCAGCATGCGGCAGTAGCTGAGCACTTCCTGGTTGTTGTTGCGGAACTGCTGGGAATCCCCCGCCTGCCAGATGAGGAAGCTGTCTGCCATCAGGCCGCCGAGAAGCAGGGCGGCACGCCCCCGATCCGTGGGCGGTGTGGGCGGTGGCGGGCGAAACAGCAGGCGCCAGCGCGCTTTCGTGCGCTGGCCGATCAGGTCGAGGAAATCCGCCGGGGTCTGATCTCCTAGGATGATGGAGGGGGCCCCATCGTCCAAGGTGGGTTCATCGGCCCCAGCCGGCACTCCACCGAGGCACAGCCCCAGCGCTACGAGGCAAATCGTACGGAGGGAACGGGACGGGGGAGCGGACATGAGCGGGAGCTGACGACATTACTTTACTCCACTGTAACACTTTTGGCGAGATTTCTTGGTTTATCGACATCACACCCGCGTGCGACGGCCGTGTAGTAGGACAAAAGCTGCAGCGGAACCACGTTCAAAATCGGCGTCAGGTAGGACGGGCAGTCCGGCACGTAGATCACGTCATCGGTGATGCGTTCCAGCTCCGTGCGGCCTTCAGTGGTTACAGCGATGACAGGGCCTTTGCGGGCGCGCACTTCCTCAATGTTGCTGACGTTCTTGTCGAAGACGGCATCACCCGGGGCGATGAACACGGAAGGCATGTCCGGCTTCACCAGGGCGATGACGCCATGCTTCAGCTCCGCGCTCGGGTGACCGCTGGCGTAGATGTAGCTGATTTCCTTCATCTTCAGCGCGCCTTCCAGCGCCACTGGGTAGTTCATCTGGCGGCCCATGAAGAGCATGCCCTCGGCATTGCAATGCTTCTCGGCGATGGCCTTGATCTTGTCCGCCTGCTTCAGGATCTGCGCGATCTTGTCCGGCATCGCTTCGAGTTGGTCGATCATTTCCAGGCCATCCACGCTGGAAAGGTGGTGGATGCGGCCGAGAAGGAGGCTCAGCAGGGTAAGGATGGTGACCTGCGAGGTGAAGGTCTTGGTGGCCGCCACGCCGATCTCCGGCCCGGCGTGGATGTACACACCACCGTCGCTCTCTCGGGCGATAGTGCTGCCCACCGTGTTCACGATGCCCAGGCAGCGGATGCCCTTGCGCTGGCCTTCCCGCATGGCCGCGAGCGTGTCGATCGTCTCGCCGCTCTGGCTCATCACAAACTGCAGCGTGTTCCTGTTCGTGGGCACGTTGCGGTAGCGGAACTCACTGGCGATTTCGACTTCCGTCGGCACACGGGCGAGGGATTCGATCAAATACTCGCCCACCATGGCGGCATGGTAGGCCGTGCCGCAGCCGGCGAGGATGATGCGGTCGATCTGCACCAGCTCCTTCGGACTCATGTTCAGACCGCCCATGATGGCGGTGCATTCGTCGCGGGAAAGGCGGCCGCGCATCGCATTGCGCAGGGAATTGGGCTGCTCGTAGATCTCCTTGAGCATGAAGTGCGGAAACTCTCCCTTCTCGGCATCATCCGCGCTGAATTCCACCCGGCTCACCTTCACCTCGGCGGGTACGCCTTGGTGGGACTGCACGTCGTAGCTGTCTTTGGTGATGGTGACGATGTCGTAGTCGTTCAGATAGACCACGTCCCGGGTGTGGGCCACCACGGCGGACACGTCGCTGGCCAGGAAATGCTCGTGCTTGCCGAGTCCGACGATGAGCGGGCTGCCCAGGCGCGCGCCGACGATGACGCCGGGGAGATCCCCATGCATGACGGCGATGCCGTAGGTGCCCTTCACCCGGGCCAGCGCGGCCTTGAGGGCGTTCACCAGACGCAGGGTGCCGTCTGGCTCCTTCGATTCATCAAAATAGGTGCCCACCAAGTGGGAGAGGACCTCGGTGTCCGTCTGCGAATGGAAGGTATGTCCTTTGGCGATCAGCTGATCGCGCAGCGTCTGATAGTTCTCGATCACTCCATTGTGCACCAGCACCAGCTTGCCGGACTGGTCCGGGTGCGGGTGGGCATTCACGTCCGTGGCCGGGCCGTGAGTGGCCCAGCGGGTGTGGGAAATGCCCATCGTGCCCAGCGGATTCGCCTCCGTCACAGCCACGCGCAGATTGTCGATTCGACCAGCGCGCTTCACGATCCGGAGGTCCTCGCCGCCGCCATTGAGGGCCATGCCGGCCGAGTCATAGCCGCGATATTCCAGACGACGCAGCCCATCCAAAAGGATTGAGCTGGCCTGACGATTGCCGATGTATCCAACGATTCCGCACATGAGAGAGTAAAATGGGGGGTAAAAAGACCCTGCCGAAAATAGCAGGACAGTACGATACCCCCTCGCACAACCCACGCCAGCAGTTCGTGTCTCCCGTTATTTTTCTTTAGCAAAATAAAGTCCGGCTAAGGCACAGTCAGGAAAGGGGTTTGGCGGGATGCAAAAACGATCAGAATCAGTCAATGAACGCGGGCAGCGGTGGTGCTGTCAGCATCTGCATGACAAACAAACCCAACTCGACCCCGAAAGAGAAGGACAGCCTGACTCCGAAGGAAAAGGAGATTCAGAGCCTCTTCGCCCGGGGAAAATCGCCCGAAACCATCGCCATCCGCATGGGCATGAAGATCTCCAAGGTGCTGATGGTGCTGGCGCTGGTGCCCAAGCCGCTGATTTGACGGTGTAAAGTGCCCTTCGGGTCAAAAAGATGACAATCCCATCGGGCCTCAATCTCACCCCAAAATCCCCGGCACCAATTCCCCATGCACATCCGTCAGCCGGAAGTCGCGCCCCTGATACCGGAAGGTAAGGCGTTCGTGATCGAGACCGAGGAGATTTAAGACGGTCGCGTTCAGGTCGTGGGTATGGACGGGGTTTTCGGCGATGTTAAAGCCAAAATCATCCGTCTTGCCATACACCGTCCCCGGCTTGGTGCCGCCGCCGGCCATCCACATCGTGTAGGCGTCCTTGTGGTGGTCGCGTCCAGGAGAGGTTTTGACGCCGTCGCCATTCGCGCCCTGGCGCAGCGGGGTGCGGCCAAATTCGCCGCCCCAGATCACCAGGGTTTCATCCAGCAGCCCCCGCTGTTTGAGGTCCCGCACCAGTGCCGCCATGGGCTGGTCGACGTCCTTCGCTTTGGTGGTGAGGGCGCGCTTGAGGCCACCGTGGTGGTCCCAGTCGGAATCAAACAGCTGCACCATGCGCACGCCGCGCTCGATCAGCCGACGGGCCAGCAGGCAGTTGTTGGCAAAGGAGGCCTTGCCGGGTTGCGCTCCGTACATGTCCAGCGTGGCCTGGTTCTCTCGCGTGATGTCCATGAGCTCCGGCACGCTGGTCTGCATGCGGTAGGCCATCTCGTACTGGCTGATGCGCGTGGCGATCTCCGGATCTCCCACGATGTCGAGCTGCTGCTCATTGAGCGACTTCACCGCATCCAGCACATGGCGGCGGTCTTTCGTGCTTTGTCCCGGCGGATTGCCAAGGAAGAGCACGGGCTCGCCGCTGCCGCGAAATGGGATGCCCTGGTACACGCTGGGCAGAAAGCCGGTGCTCCACAGCGTGGAGCCCGCGCCGCCGGGAGGCCCGGACTGGAGCACCACGTAGGCGGGCAGATCACGGTTCTCGGTGCCGAGCCCGTACGTCACCCACGCGCCCAGGCTCGGCCGCCCACCCTGGCCAAAGCCCGTGTGCAGAAACATCTGCGCCGGGGCATGATTGATCTCATTCGTATGCAGTGATTTCACCACGCAGATGTCATCCGCCACGGTGCCGAGGTGCGGCAGCAGCTCGCTGAGCTCCAGCCCGCTCTGGCCATGCCGCTGAAATTGGAACTCCGTGCCCGCCAGCTTCATCTCCCCGCCGATGAAGGCAAAGCGTTTGCCCTTGGTCAGCTCCGCCGGGCAGGTCTGCCCATCCATCTTCTGCAGCAGCGGCTTGTAGTCGAAGAGATCCAGCTGCGAGGGCGCGCCGATCATGTGCAGGTAGATGATGTGCTTGGCCTTCGGCGCAAAGTGTGGTCGCGGACCCGCCAGCGCAGCAGCGGCAGGCAGATCCCGTGCAAGCATCGACCCCAGCGCCATCGAGCCCAGTCCCAGCCCGGACTGCCGGAAAAACTGGCGGCGGGAGACGTCGAGAAAGGCAGGGGTGGTCATGCGGAGGATGAAACGTGCGGCCGGGGCCTGAGATTGCGCCAAGTCGCCCTGTTCCAGCGGAACAGGGTCTGGAGTCCTTGTTGCACAGCACCAAGGCACCTTTATGAATACCCATGGCACTGGGAACCAAAAATCGACTGCATGAGACGGGCGTGGCCTGCAAAACCTACCTGCGCGAGCAGCACAGCGACAAGCTGGATCTCGTCACCGAATTCATCGCCGAGATCGAAGGCACCGGCTCCAAGCAAGACCTGACCGCGTGGAATCAGTTCAGCGATCTGCGCCGCAATCAGGCCGAGATGCTGCAGCGCGCGGAAGCTGCCTTTCAGACCTGGCTGGCCGGCGGCTAGGACAGTAGTCCTCTCGCTCCGCGAGAGGTACACAGCGCTTACGCAAACTGCCACGCCGTGCTTATTCGTGGGCGCTCCGCGAGTGCGGGCACGCTGAGCTCATCTCGCGGGAGAGAGATAACTACTTTACTGAGTGCTTCGTGAAGCAGCGCACAATCCACGTCAGCGTCAGCGTGGTGAGCGCACCTGTCGTATCAGCAAAAAGATCACGCATGGTTTCGCGGACGCTATGCTGAATGTGCGAGCCAAACACGACATCGGAAAAAAGTTCGGCGAACTCCCAGAACAATCCCACCGTGCAGGCGAGCGCAAAGGTGAAGAGGTAGCGGGCAAACGGGGTGAGCCGGCCAAACCAATGCGCAAAGCAGTCCAGCGCGTGCCAGATGAAGAACGAGATGGCGACTCCGCCGCTGTAATGCATGACGAAATCAAGCTGCTGCCTCCAGGGCGTGCGCATGATCTTCTGATGAAAAATCAGAACCGCCAGCGGTGCCCAGCCGGCGCGCAAGAGCAGGCGGAGCAGCGGTGTCATAGCTTCTTCCAGTCCACCTTGGCGATCTGCTCGCGGCCATTGCGGTCGTGGTACTTCACATGGCCGTGCTCCATGCCGTACTCATGCACGCACTTGGTCACCTTCACGTCATAGCAGCAGTATTCGGCGATCTTCGCCACCTCCCCCTGCTGCCACCATTTCAGCGCGTCGAGGCCGTCGGCGGTCTTGCCCATGCCCAGCGTGGCAGCGGCCACAGCGTCGAGCTTGATGCGGTGACCGAGGACCTTTTCCAGGTCGATCAGCAGATCCAGGCTGTGCGGCAGATCGGCAGAATCAAAGAGCAGGTCGTGACCTTTGAGCACTTCGTAATCGAAGCCGATGTGATTGAATCCGACGACGAGATCGGCGTTCTTGAGCTGGCGGATGAGATCCGGCGTCTCTTCCTGCGTGTAGATGCTGTACTCGTTCTGCTTGGTGCTGAACGTGCAGGCCACGGAGATGCCCATCATGTGCTTGTTGCCCCAGCCGCCGACATCGTTTGCCGTGCGACGCGTTTCGAGGTCGAAATAAACAATGTCTCCAGCCATGAGATCGCGTGGGCCTGCGTCAGCTTAGCCGATGCGATAAACGATGCGTGCCTTGTCCATGTCGTAGGGAGACATTTCGATCTTCACCGCATCACCGATGACGAGACGGATGAATTTCTTGCGCATCTTGCCGGAAATATGAGCGAGCACTTCGTGACCATTGCGCAGCTTCACACGGAACATGGTGCCGGCGAGCACGGCGGCGATGGTGCCTTCGAGTTCGATGGCTTCTTCCTTCTGCTTGCCAGCGTCCACAGGCTCCGGCGGACGTGGTGGTGGGGCGAAGCGGGGCGGACCGCTGGGGCGGCGTGGGCCGCCGCGTGAAGGACCGCGATTTGGGCCACTGCGTGATGGGCCGCGATTGGGGGGACGTGACATGCGTAAAAAAGTAGGGTTTGAGGATGCTCCCACACGCGGGGATTACAAGGGTAATTTTGTGCCGTGACTGGCGGGGAACCCCGCCTTGTCAATTCGGACAGACAAAAATCTCGCCGCCATCCGTCCTGTCCGTGAAACTCTCCCCGCATGCCCGCCGCCCCGACACTGCCCGAACTCTACGATGCCCACGCGGCGGGCCTGTTTCACTATTTCACCAGTTTCACCGGCAACGAGGCGGACGCCAAGGACCTCCTGCAGGACTTTTTCATCAAGCTCGCCCGCCAGACCATCCCGCCGGACATCGCTAATCTGCGCGCCTGGCTGCTGCGGCTGGCCCACCACCATGCCATCGACTGGCTGCGGCGGCACCGCGTGCGGCGGGACGCCGAGGAGGCCGCACCCGTGGAAATCTTCGCCACCCATGCAGACCCTGATCAGGCGGAGCTCGCCCAGCGCCTCACCCGCGCCCTGGCCCTGCTGCCGCTGGAGCAGCGCAGCGTGGCCCAGCTCAAGCTCTGGGACGGCTTGACCTTTGAAGAAATCGCGGAAGTGCAGGGCATCCCGCTCAACACCGCCGCCAGTCGCTACCGCTATGCCTTGGACAAGCTGCGCAGCGAACTCCGCCCCCTTTACGATGAACTGAAACCGTCATGAATGCGACCCCCGACCCCTTTGAAAACGATCTGCGCGCCCTGCAGCGCCGCACGCTCCCGCCGGAGTGGCGCGCCGAAATGCTGCACGCCGCCGCACAGCCCCCACGCGTGGCCCGCACCCCGCGCTGGCTGCTGGCCGGCTGGAGCCTGGCCTGGGCGGCTATTTTGGTCATGTACTTCACCACTCCCGCCGAACCCTCCTCACCGCAGGCGGGAGCCATGAGCCACACCACCCCGCCCCTGCTGTGGCGGCAGCGCGCTGCCGCCCTCGAAGCCCTCCTCGCCGCCAACTGATTCATCTCATCTTCTACCACTTGCTACCATGATCCGCCGCCTCCTTTCCAAACGCTTCGTCCGCATCCTCCTCTGTTTCGTCATCACCCTCGTCACCCTTGTCGTCCTGCTCTATGTCTGGACAAACTGGAGCGGCCGCCGCCGCTGGGCCGCGGTGAAGGCCATGATCGAACACGAAGGCGAAACCTTCGACCACCTCAGCCTGCTGCCCGAGACGCCGCCGGCGGCGCAAAACCTGCTGGCCATTGAGCCTCTCGACGGCATCACCGAAACCGTCGATCATGACGAAGCCAAAGGAGCGCCCGGGGCGAAACGCAAGGCCCTCGCAGCCTTGAAGCTGGAGGGGAAAGCACCTGCTTCAAGCGGGGTGGACAAGGGCGAGATTCCCGACATGCAGGCCTGGGCAAAGTTTCTGCGCGAGACAAAGTATCTCGACCTCCCAGCTGTATCCTCCGCCCCCGGCAAGGAGATTCTGGCGGCGCTGGACGTGAAATTCCCAGTCCTCAAGCAGCTCGCCGATCTGGCCCCCCAGCGCAGCCAGGCCATGTTCACCCCCGGACTGCGGGAGCGGGAGCTGCCCGAGATGCTCTTCAGCCTGTCTCTCCGGCATTACACCGCAGCGCAGCCTCTGGTGCGTGCTTTGTGCCTGCGTGCGCGTGCAGCCATCGATGCAGGGCAGGGGGCGGATGCCGCCCGCAGCCTGCTCGCAGCGGAGAAAATCGGCCTTGCCTGCGAAAGCGAGCCCCTCCTGATCGGCCTTCTGGTGGGAAACACTACCGAGGCTCAGGTTAATGAGGGCATCTGGCTGGGCCTGCAGAAAAGAACCTTTGCCGATGCGGACCTGCGCCTGCTGCACCAGGTGCTGAGTACGCATGATCTGGACAAGGCCCTGCTGCAGGCATGCCGGGGGGAGATGGCCTTTGGCCTGAATGTTATGGAATATATGCAAGACGTGGCCGCAGGAAGAAAAAAGACGAAGGAGGATCTGGCCTCACTCTTTGCCAACCAACAGCAAACTGCGTACCGCGGCGCCTTTCTGCTGCCGAGCGGCCTGTTTGACCACTGGAAGAGCGTGATCGCCGAGCAGGAATGGAAGCACATGATCGAGCCCCTCCGCAAAGGCGGGATAGCTGCCGCAGTCAAATCGGCCGAGGGGGTGAACACCGAAATGAAAGAGAAGCATAATCTGGTGCTGCATCCAGACTACATCATGGCCCGCCTGGTGGTCCCTGCCCTCGCCAGCGTCACGGAGATAGTTTTCTTGGTTCAAGCACGTGAACGTCAGGCGCTGGCAGCCATCGCACTGGAGCGTTTTTATTTGAAGCACGCCCGCTACCCTGCAGCCCTGCAGGAGCTCGTCCCCGAATTTGCCACCGCTGTTCCTCTGGATCCCTGCGATGGCAAGGCGATGCGCTACCGCACCACGCCCGCAGGCCGCTACCTGCTGTGGTGCGTGGGCATGGACGGTAAAGACGACGGTGGCGAGATCAAAAAGAACGGCGTCCCCATGAGAAGCCCGTCCTACCTTGGCGACTGGACCTGGCAGTACGAACTCGCAAAAACAGACTCCAAAAAGTAGCCTTGTTGCTGTGCAACAAGGCTCCCCTCTTCCTAAAGCACAGGACTAATGATAGAGCTCCAACCCCAGATCCAGCGCACGCGATGAATGCGTCAACGCACCCACAGAAATCGCGTTCACACCCGTGGCCGCGACATCCTTGATCGTCTCAATCGTAATCCCACCGCTGGCCTCCAGCCAAAGCTTGCCGTTCACCAGTTTCACGGCCTCACGCAGTTTTTCGGGCCCCATGTTGTCCAGCAGCAGCATGTCCACGCCTTCCAGCGTCAGGAAGCCGGCCACTTGATCCAGCGTGTCAGCTTCCAGCTGCACGCGCACCCCCGGGCGCTCCGCACGCAGTTTGCGAATGGCGGCCTGAAGGGAGGCCAGATCGCTGTTGGCGGCCAGGTGGTTGTCTTTTACCATGGCGTGGTCGTAGAGGCCCATGCGGTGGTTGGTGCCGCCACCGTCTTTCACAGCGGCTTTTTCAATCAGGCGCCAGCCAGGGGTGGTTTTCCGCGTGTCCCACACCTGCACCGGGTGCGGCTTCACCGCTTCCACGTAGCGCTGCGTCTGGGAGGCCACACCGCAGAGACGCTGGAGAAAATTCAGCGCGGTACGTTCGGCAGTGAGCAGAGAGCGGGTGCTGCCGGCGGCTCTTATGAGGATGCTGCCCCGCACAAAAGGGCTGCCATCCGGAATGCAGACCTCCACCTCCAGCGACGGATCGATTTCCTTGAAGACGGTCACGGCGATTTCAGCCCCGGAAACGATGCCAGGCTCACGGGCAACGATCTCAGCCCGGGAGCGTGAATCGGCTGGAGTGAAGTAGAGGGAAGTGACATCTCCCGTGCCGACATCTTCGGAGATGGCGGCGCGGATCAGGGCTAAAACAGAGGGTTCCATGGATGGGTAGATGATAGGCTGGAGCGAAGAGGTTTCCAGTACGGGGAAAAACAGGTTGCCAAATTTTAAAAACTCTCCATCTTCCCCGCCCCTCGCCCCCGGCCTGACTGATTCATGGCCTTGCGTAGCGTGGCCATAGGAGCGTGTCATGAGCAACATCATCGAAAAGATCAATCAAGAGCAGTTGAAAAAGGAAGTCACCGCTTTCACCGTGGGTGACAGCGTCAAGGTCCACACCCGAGTCGTGGAAGGTGACAAAGAGCGTATCCAGATCTTCGCTGGTATCGTCATCGCCCGCAAAGGCTACGGCATCAACGAAGCCTTCACCGTCCGCAAAATTTCCTATGGCGAAGGCGTTGAGCGTGTCTTCCCAGTGCACAGCCCCAAGGTGGCCAAGGTTGAAGTGACCAAGAACGGCAAAGTGCGTCGCGCCCGCCTGCACTACCTGCGTCAGCGCCAGGGTAAGGAAGCCATGTCCGTCAAGGAACTGGCTCAGAGCGACAATTAATTTTTTCGCATTCGTTTTTCAAAAAAAGAGAGGGCCGCAAAGCCCTCTCTTTTTTTTGTGATTGAGCGTGGTTCAGAATGCATGGCGCAGGTAGCGCGTTCAGCACCCGGCGAAGAGTCAAACTGATGCCCTGTTGGGGCGGATTGAGGATGCAGCTCGTCTATGATGACCTGATTCGTTAAATTTTTCTTGTTTGGACTTGCCATGCACGCCTCCATTCGCTAAAAAAATAGCGTAATGTCCGACACCACCAATCTTTCCCGGCGCGAGCGCCAGATCATGAACGTCCTGCACGCCGAGGGCAGCGCCACGGTCGCCACGGTGCAGGCCCAGCTCCCAGATCCCCCCACAGACATGGCCGTGCGTCGGCTCATGCACATCCTGGAGGAGAAAGGCCATGTGAAGCGCCTGCGCAAAGAAGGCCGCGAGGTCATTTACGCCCCGGCGCAGTCGAAGGCCCATGCGGGCCTCAATGCCCTGAAACTGGTGCTCGACACCTTCTTCGGCGGCGCCGTGGACGAGGCGCTCGCCGCTCACCTCACCCGCAAAGACGCCGCACTCACGGATGAGCAAACCGCGCGCATCCAGAAACTCATCGATGAAGCCAAGCGCGAAGGCCGCTGATTTTCAACCGCACCGCTCATGAACACGACACCGTTGCTCGATCTCCTTTCCCACACCACACTCAAAGGTGCGGCGGTGCTGCTTGTGGCGCTGCTCCTCGGCTTGGCTTTGCGCCGCACAGCCGCCGCGCACCGCTACGCCCTGTGGATCACCGCCATCGCCACGCTGGCCGTTCTTCCCCTGGCGATGTGGGCTCTGCCTGCATGGCATGTGCTTCCGCAAACGGACGTCGGTCTGGAGTGGCCGGTGATGGAACCGGAGTCCGTACAGGAAAGTGCCGCATCCGTCCTGCCATCCACAGACCTCCCTGTCACTGTGCCCACCGCCAGACCTGTCATTCCCACGTCTTCGCAAATCGTGACACCGCCCTCCTTCTCTTGGAATATTTCATGGCAGGATGTGGTAGGCACTTTGCCCGCGGTGTGGCTGCTCATCGCCGGCCTGCTGTTGCTGCGCCTCGGGCGCAGCGCCTGGCGCTTGCATCGTTTGGAAGCCTCCCTGCGTCCGGGTGAATGCGCCCTGCTGATTCAGGCCGCACATGAGCTTGGACTGCGGCGCATCCCTCTCTTGCTCATCGGCCCCAACGATTCCGTACCCATGGTCTGGGGAGTTCTGAAACCACGCCTGCTGCTGCCTGCGGGATTTGAAACCTGGAGCCCTGAAAAACAACGCGGCGTCCTGCTCCACGAACTCGCCCATTTGAAGCGCGGCGATCCTCTCGCCCTGTGGGCCGCGCAATGGGTGAAGGCCCTGCATTGGTTCAATCCCCTCGTCTGGCTGACCTTCCGCCAGCTCCGTGCCGATCAGGAACGCGCCTGCGACGATGCCGTGCTGCGCCACGGTGTGCGTGCCAGCGACTACGCGCAGTCCCTGCTCGACCTCAGCCGCCACAATCGCCTCGCACCCGGGCTGTCGCTCTGCGCTCTCACCATCACCCGCTGCGCCCCCGTCGAAGCCCGCGTGAAGGCCATCCTCGATCCCACGCTCCGCCGCGAAGGCCTCACCCTGCGCTGGCTGGCCGGACTCACCGCGTGCGCCCTTCTCATCACCCTCCCCATGGCCATGCTGCACGCCATTGAAGGCCCCACCCTGCGCGGCCGTATCCTCGACCGCAATGGCGTCGTGCTGGCGGAGAGCACGAAGGAGAAGGTGCGGGTTTATCCCCTCAAGACACTGGCGGCGCATGTGGTGGGATATACCCGCAAACCTGATGAGGAGGACGCAAGGCTGCATGGGGGTGCCGGGATGGAAAAGAAGGAGGATGCCGCACTGAAAGCGGGCAAGGACGTCTCCCTCACACTCGACGCCCGCATTCAGGCGCTCACCTTGCAGGCGATGAAGGATGGCGGCGTGGAGCGCGGCGCTGTCGTGGTGCTCGATCCACGTACGGGTGAGACTCTGGCCTCCGTTTCGCTGCCCGGTTATGACCCGAATCTTTTTGTGCCGTCCGTCAGTTTCCAGATTTGGGATAGCTACCTCAAGGATATCGGCACTCCTTTGCTGGACCGTGTCAGCTCTGCCCGCAGCGCCCCCGGGGCAGTCTTTCAGCCTTTCACCGCGCTCGCGGCCCTGCGGGCGGGAAAAACTCCCGGCACCTACGCATGCACGCCCCTCACCCGTGGGTCTGGCGGTGGCGTCCGCTATGGCAGTGTGACGAGGATATGCCGCACCAGCCTGCGGGAGGGCGCTGCCCATGGGCCCCTGAACCTGGAGCAAGCGCTGGCAAAGGGCTGTTCCAGCTACTTTTTCCAGCTTGGCACGGAGGTGGGTTATCCAGCCCTCTTCAGCATGGCGGAGGATCTCGGGCTGCAGCTAGGCACCAACATCTTTGGCATCAAGTCGCCGCCCCTGCTGCCAACAATGGAAGAGCTCGCGAAAACGCGCTCGAGCCAGCGTCAGCTCAACGACATCACCACAGACTTTGCCTCAGGTCGTGGAAGCCCTGCCACCATCCTGCAGATGGCGGCACTCTATTCCGCGCTCGCCAATGGCAAGGTGTGGGAACCCTCCCTGACGAAGAAGAGCGCTGGCCGGCCGAGGCTGGACCTCAACACCCTGCCCGACCTGCCAGAAGGCCTTGCGCGTGTCCGCAGCGCCTTGCGGGAGGCAGTGATTCATCCCCAGCCATGGGCCCGCTCCCTCACGAGCTCGAAGGCACAAATCGCCGCGCTGGCGGACAGCTACGCCACGGGCGCCAAAGGCCCGCATTCGGAGGTCTTCACGCATCATTACTGGATGGCCGGCTATGCTCCTGCCGACAAGCCTGCGCTCGCATTCGTCCTTTATGTGGATGAAACATCACCCGACAGCACTCTCGTCCCGGACAAGCTGGGGCCGATGGTCCGGCGTGTCGTGGAAGAAGCACTGGCACTGCCTGCGGATGGATCAGGAGAGGTGAAGCCGGTGGAGGAAAAAAGTGCGGCTGCGCAGGCGCCGTTTGATTTCAATGCCGCTGAAATTTCACGGGAAATCAAACTGCTCGAAGCAGAGCCTAAGATCTCTTTTAAGGAATGCAAAATCGACAACGGTCAGCTGACGATCGTCGGCGAAGCGGCTGGCATGGCCGAGGCGTTGCAATTGCGCTCGCGGCTGGGAGAGATTGGCGAGAAGAGACAGATTGAATGGGTATTTCCGGTGCCAAGAAACTTGGAAAACGGCCGAGTCGAGTTTCGGGCCAGCGGGGTCTATCAACCATCGCAATCAAGCACGGAAGAAGGGAGCAAGAAAACCAAGGTCGGCCCCAAACCGCCTCAAATCCTCAACAAAACAACTGCCAAGGTGATCAGCCCAAGCTCCAGCGCTTCGTCTCACAGCATGATCATCGACAAAGGTTCGCTCGACGGCATCGTCGCCAACAGCCCCGTGATCACATCGGTCGGTTTGGTGGGGAAGACATCCACGCCAGACCCACACACGACGAAGGTGATTCTCCTCACCGATGAACTCTGCCTTGTCTCGGCCAAGGTGGAAGGGACGCTTGAGCAAGGGATACTGTCCGGTAAGTGTACGGCACAGGCCGCGCAGCCACAACTGCATCTCCGCTTCCTCAGCCGCTTCGCCAAAATCAACGTTGGTGCCAGCGTGCACTCCTCCGGTGAAGGCGGAGTCTTCCCGGTCGATCTGCTCTTGGGGCGCGTGAAGCAATTTAAAACCGGGGATGTTTCCGGAGAAGCCATCGTTGAACCAGCCGTTGACTTCTCAACCCTTGATCAGGTGCTCGTGATGGAGTTGAAGACCGGGGCACCTGACCAAAAACCACCGGCACCAGCCAAGCCCAAAGACCAGGCTCAGCTCCGTCAGCAAAGCGATGCCGCCATACGCATGCAGCCTGCTCTGGCAAACCAATGGGCTGCTTTGAAACGGGCCGGACTTCTAGCGGATCTGCCCGCAGAGGCCCGACCGTTTGACACGGGGGAAAGCGAAGAACGGCGTGTGAAAAGCAGTCCACAGTTCCGCTTTGATGTTTCGCGCGCGGCAGGACATCGGTGGTTGCTCGCCTCAGTCTACAGGTCGAAAAACGTGGATGAAGCGTCTCTCCAGTGGCCTGAACCACCGGAGGCGTTTAAGCGCACCTATGTGGCGGCTGGCCAATGCGCGATCTCGATTCTCAGCTCTGACGGCGAGCACCTGATCATCATCGTCTCCCAGGCTCAGGTGAAACCGTCCAACCTGGTCGCGCCGGATTATTCCCCCGCTATGGACGTCGCACCGCAAACGCTTCGCCCGCCGACTGCTGCAATCGATGCCGACATCATCATGGACCCCCAGCTCGCGAGCCAATGGAAACTCCTCAAGAGAAAAGGGTTTCTGGCCGATCTGCCAGCCGAAGCGATTCTCTCTAAGCCCGGCAGCCCGGCATATGCCGCAGGGATCATTCGCTTCACCGCGCCGCGCGAGGAGGCGCAGCGCTGGCTCTCGGTGTCTCTGGGTGAGACCTTGCGAAAACACTACGAAAAGCAGCAGCCCTGGCCCGAAAAGCCGGGCACCTTTGACTACACCTACGAGGGGCTGGGCGACTGCATGATGCACCTCGCCACTCTCAACGCCGAAAGGGTGGAGGTGCGGGTGTGGCGCAAGCAGCCGAAGATCTTCAAGATCGCGCCAGATGAATCCCAGAAACCACGACCTGCGGGCAAACTGGCACCTGAATACAACGAGGATGGACTTACCTTAAATAAGCCCACCGTCCCAAGGCTGGATGTAGCCTTGCAAACGCTGCATCCCACGATCACGCCACAGGATGCACAACTGCCGACCTTCCGGCCACAACCGATCCAGTACAGACGGCAAGCACCGGCCAAACCTTCCGCTCCGACAATCGAAATGCCATTTCCATTGAACCGTCTCCATGGAGAACTCAGCGCCGAATCAGAAAAGGCTCTCCAACGCAGCTTGGGAAGCCGCAACCGCATGCAACAGACTCTTTGGGTCAGAGCACCGCAGCGCTAGCCATGACAAACGAGGGCCTAGCACAGCTTTCACTGCTTCAGCAGCCCACTATCCACCAGCCACTCCGTAAACCGCATCGGCCATCTCGCCGCAGCACTCGGCTTGGCGTCCGCCTTATACCCAAAGCCATGCCCGGCATTCGCGAAGATGTGCATCTCCGCCTTCACCCCAGCAGCTTTGTATTTGAGGTAGAGCGTCGCCATGCCTTCGGAGATGTCCGGGCGGTCGCTGTAGCCCGCAGCGATGAAAAGCGGAGGCATGCCCTTGGTGGCATTGAACAGGCCGGAGGTGCCGGGATAGATGAGACCCTGGAAATCCGGACGGCTGCTCTGCTGCTCGATGGGATCGGCAGCGCCTTTCTGGCCCGGATCATTCGTCATGGTGGCAAAGGCAGCCAGTTCGCCCCCGGCGGAGAAACCAAGGATGCCGATCCGGTCCGGCTGGATGTGCCACTCGGCGGCCCGGCTGCGCACCGTGCGGATGGCCCGGCGGGCGTCCGCCATGGCATGGTCCTGAATCGTGTAGGTGCTGCCGGGTTCGCGGGCCAGGCGGTATTTCAGTACAAAAGCCGCGATGCCATGATCCCGGAACCACTCCGCCAAAGCGTAGCCTTCATGCCCGAGGCAGAGCTTGGAGTGACCTCCCCCGGGGCAGATGATGACGGCGGTGCCGGTGGATTTGTCCGCCGCGGGGACGTACGGAGTGATCGTGGGCTTGTGCACGTTGCACACATTGCTGCCCTCGATCTTCTCCGGCTCGGCAGCGCGTGCTTCAGATCCGGGGGCTCCATTGGGCCACAGCGGGAGGGCGGCGGGAGTGTCTGCGGCGCAGAGGCCAAGGGGCACAAAGAGGCTGGCGAGGAGGGTTCGGATCATGGGTTAAATGTAACGCTGAGAAAACCGAAGTTTACTGGAAATCATCGCATGATTGACAAATCAAAGACTCCCGCTAGTTTCGCGCCCCCTTTTCGAGGGGAGGCCGTGATTTGTCCGGTCTGAGCTCCCACTTTCCCTTTCACCACCCCACACGCCCATGCCAAAGACATTCAGGACCTACCAGCCTTCCAAGCGCACGCGCAAGCAGCAGTTTGGTTTCCGCGCACGCACGAAGACCGCTAATGGTCGCGACATCCTGCGCCGCCGTCGTCGCGCCGGACGTAAACGCCTCCTGCCAAAGGGCGTGGAACTCCACTTCAAGCGTCACACCCAGCAGCACACCTAATTCTGCTGCGGCGCGCTCCTTATCATGCGCCTTCCCTCAAACCTGCGGATGAAACTCGCGTGCGATTTCGCACGCGTCAAAACGCAGGGCAGCAGCCAGGCCGGAAAATTTCTGGTGCTGGGTGCTTTGCGTGTGGAAGCGCTGAAGGAGTTCCAGTTTGGCCTCATCACCGGGGGCAAGCTGGGCAATGCCGTCGTACGCAATCGCATCCGTCGTCTGCTGCGCGAGATCGTGCGCGCACACCGCGCGGAGATCGCTCCCGGCTGGCAGATGGTGATCATCGCCCGCTGGCGTGCTCCCAAGGCCTCGCTGGCCGAACTGGAAAATGACTGGCTGCGGCTGGCGCGGCGCATGAATCTGCTCACCCAGAAGCTCCCTGCCCCGCCCGCTCCATGAAATGGCTCATCCGAATTTTCATCCGCGGCTACCAAGTGTTCATCTCCCCCGTCATTCACGCCATTGGCGGTCCCGGCTCCGGATGCCGCTACACCCCGACTTGCTCGAGGTATTTTCTCCAGGCTGTGGAAACCCACGGCGTGCTGCGCGGCTGCTGGCTGGGCCTCTGCCGCATCGGCCGCTGCCATCCCTGGGGTGGTCACGGGCATGATCCCGTGCCGGACAAGAAATGACCAAACCCGCATGACGAATTTTGCCAGACAATGTAGTCGCGCACACGGGGGTCGCTCGCCACTTGTCAGTCCGCATTCGTCATTGTTTGCAAGCCGCGCCTCCGATCTGACCCAGGAGACCCGCATTTTCACAAAAACCTCTCTCACCCAAAGCTAAAAAATTTCATGGACCGCAAAAGTTGGATCATCGTGACGCTCTGCGTCATCCTCGCGGGGGTTAACCTGTACTACGTGCAGGAAAATCAGAAGCTGGCGCAGGCCGAGGCGGCGCGCATCAAGCAGGAGCAAGCAGCTAAAAAAGCCGCAGAAACACCCGCAGCGCCGACGGCCGTGACCCCTGCCCCCGGCGCCACTCCTGCAGCCCCTGCGGCACCCGTGGCGGTTGAGTTACCGGTGGAAACTCACTCCATCAAAGTGGGCACCGTCACCTTTGAACTGACCTCCAAAGGCGGCGGCATCGCCCGCGCCTCACTGGCCGGCACGGATCAGGTGACTCTGAACAAATACGGCCTCGAAGCCATCGGCGCCCTGCGTCGTGAAGCAGCCGGCATGGATGCGCTGGCCTACAAGCTGACGGAAAAGAGCGACAAGAGCGCCACCTTCGAAGGTACCACCGCCGAAGGCATCGTGGTGACTAAAAAGTACACCCTGACCGAAGGCCCGGAAGGAGACGAGCATCTCATCGATCTCAAGATCACCCTCAAAAACACCGGCACCGCGCAGCATCGCTCCGAGGAATACTACCTCTACGCCGGCGCTGCGACCGCCCTGAAACATGACGAAGGGCGTTATGACGGCTTCTTCTGGAACAACGCCGGAGACACCGACCACGAGCTGTCGAAATACTTTGGCAAGGGCGTCTTCAGCTCTGCGCCCACGGAGTACCGCCAATCCTTCAATGCCCTGCGCTACTCAGGCGTGATGAGCCGCTTCTACACCCACATCATCACCCGCATGGCGGAGAAGGATGCCCCGGCCAAGCTCTGGGCCGGCCGCCGCAAACTCGCGCAGCCGATTGATGCTGCCAGCGTCGGCAAGGCGGAGATCGAAGACTTCACCTACGATGCTTCCATGAGCCTGCCGGTGGTGGATCTCGCCCCGGGTGCCTCGGTCACGGAAAATTACCAGATCTACCTCGGCCCGAAGGAATACGACCGCCTCAGCCGCATCGGCCACCAGCGCAGCTACGCGATGTTTTACGGCTACTTCAAGATCGTCAGCATCGCCCTCTCCAAGGTCATGCGCTGGATGCACAACATCAGCGGCAGCTGGGGTCTGGCAGTCATCCTTCTGACGATTTTCGTCCGTCTCTGCCTCTGGCCGATCCATGCGAAGTCCACCATGACCATGAAGCGCATGGGCCTCCTCGGTCCGCTCATGAAAGAGCTGCAGGTGAAGTACAAGGACAACCCGCAGCAGCAGCAGTTGGAGACCATGAAGCTCTACAAGGACTACGGCGTGAATCCGCTAGGCGGCTGTCTCCCGTTGTTCCTGCAGTTCCCCATTTTCATCGGTCTCTACAGCGTGCTGGAAGTGGCGGCAGAGCTTCGCGGCCAGTCTTTCTGGTGGGTGCGGGATCTGGCTGCTGCGGACACCCAGGGCGTGTTCATGGGCTTCAACATCAACCCGCTGCCGATCATCATGGGCCTGACCATGGTGGCCCAGATGAAGCTCACCCCGCAGCCTGCGACTGTGGACAAGACCCAGCAGCGCATTTTCATGCTGATGCCCCTGTTCTTCCTGTGGATCAGCTATGACTTCGCCGCCGCCCTCGCCTTGTACTGGTCCACCCAGAATATTTTCAGCGTCTTCCAGACCCGCATCATGAAGCTTTACATGCCTGAGCCCAAGCTGGAGAAAGTAGCGCTTAAGCCCGCCGCCAAAGCCGCACCGGCACAGAATCCTTTCTTCAACTCGGGAGCACCCTCAAAAGACAAGAAATCCAAGGGCCCTAAACCGCCACGTCTGGGAGGCTAGAGATCCATGTCACCCCTCGAACACTCACGCCATATTCTCGACACGATGCTCGGCTATCTGGGCTTCGTGGTCCAGATCGAGGAGGACAACGGCCCGGACGGCCCCACGTTGCAGGTGCTCACGGATGATTCGGACGCCCTCATCGGCCGCCGGGGTGAGACGCTCGAAGACATTCAATACTTGGTAAACCGCGTCCTGCAGCGCCATATCAAAGACGCCCCGCGCGTCCGCGTGGACGTGGAATTCTACCGCTCCATGCGCGAGGACAAGATGGTCGCCCGCGCCAAGGAACTCGGCGACCGCGTCCGCGCCACCGGCCAGAACGCGGACCTCCCGCCGATGAATAGCTACTACCGCCGCCTCATTCACAACGTCTTCGTCAACGACCCCGAAGTCATGAGCGTGAGCCAGGATGGCAATGCCCGCTTCAAGCGCATCGTGCTCCAACGCCGCTCCAGCTAGGCCATTTTCTCCCCGCACAGAGGAAAATCAGCTTCGTTCTTTACTCGCGGTGTGGTTTTGAGTTATTTCTCGTAACCCGCGCAAATTGCCGCGCGCCTGCTAATCCCCTTCTCTTATCCAACCCTGCATTCCCATGAAATTGAGCCGCTACCAGTCTGTCGTTTTTGCCCTTGCCAGCAGCGCCGGATTTTTGCACGCCGACGTCGTGACCCTCAAAGACGGCAAAAAGCTGGAAGGCAATATTCTCTCCGAGACCCCCACCTCCATCCGGATGCGGTATCACCTGACTCCGAAGATCATGGATGAAAAGGACATCCCACGCACCGACATCGCGGAAGGGGGCATCCTCAAGCAAAAGCCGGAAGAAGTGGAGATTCTCGAAATTCGGAAGGCCGTTCCCACCCCGGACCTGATGTCGGCGGAAAAGTACGAGCAGCTCATTCAGGACCGCCTGCGTCCCTTCGTGAACCGCTACCCCGGCACGAAGGAAGCCGCAGAAGTGGAAAAAATGATCTCCGAAGCTCAGCTGGAAAAAGAAAAGGTCGTGGCCGGCGGCGTGAAGCTCGAAGGCAAATGGCTCACCCGTGAAGAGGCCAAGGCGGAAGCTCTCAACATCAAGGCCTTCTCCATCCGTGCGGCCATGCTGGAGAAAATCCAGGCCAAAGACTTCACCGGCGCGCTCAAGGAATTCGACAAACTCAACGACCCCGCCAGCGGCAACACCGCCTCCGTCTATTATCCCAAGGCCGCTGCGGAGATCCTCGAAGTTCTGACCAAGTACGACAAGCAGATCGCCCAGATGATTCAGGAACAGCCCGCCTTGCAGAGGAATCGCGAGGAGGGCATCAAAAAGCTCATCGAGCCCGACCTGACACGGATGAAGGACGCCATTAAGAAGGAGAAGGATGCCTGGACCACCACCTACGAACAGGAGCGCAAGACCAGCAAATGGTACACCCCTTACAAGTACGATCTGGAGAGCTTGAAGGCCCTCGGCAAGTCCATCGCCGAAGCCAAGGATGCTCTGACCAGTCTCGACCTTGCCGTCATCACCAAGGTCAACGAAGCCATCCAGCGCATGATCCGCGCAGATGCCAAGGCAGGCAAGGACAAGGCTGAACTCGCCAAGATGGGTGAGGCCATCATTGAAGGTGAAACCGCCGCTAGCACCGCCGATGCCAAAAGCAAGGAATTCTACCGTGGCGTCTTCACCAACTACCGTGCCCGCCATGCTTACTTTGCACAGCAAGTGAACACCCCGCAGGGGCAGACGCAGCCCGCCGCCGCTGGTGCCGCCGGCGGCTCCTCAGCCATCGCTGGCACAGCCGAACCTGGCATGGATGACAAAGTGGCCGCAGCACTCGCCGCCGCAGCTGGTGGTACTCCCGCTCCTGCTGCTGCACCCGGTGCCACCCCGGCGCCAGGAGCCATGCCCGCAGCACAACCCAACGGCTATCCTGCCCAGCCGGGTGCCGTTCCTCCTGTTGGCCAGCCTCAGCAGCCTGGATATCCACAGCAACCCGGCTACGGCCAGCCTCAGCAGCCCGGTTATCCCCAGCAGCCTCAACAGCCCGGCTATGGCCAGCCCCAGCAGCCAGGATATCCGCAGCAAGCTCAACAGCCAGGATATCCGCAGCAAGCTCAACAGCCTGGCTACCCCCAGTCTCAGGCCGCAGCACCTGCACCTGCCCCAGCGGAAGAAGGCATGAGCATGATGAACATGATCCTCATCGGCATTGGTGTTGTCGCACTGGTGCTCCTTCTCACCCTCCTCGGCGGCAAGAAGAAGAAAAAGTAACCGCAGGCCCTGTTGGCTAGATTCATGCCGCTCCGGATTCGCAGAATCCAGAGCGGCATTTTCTTTTTCCCCCTGCTTCAAGGGGGGGCTCCGACAGAGCTGCACAACCGCAGTCCAGAGTGGAGCCGTCAGCCTCGCGCTACTCCTTCGCTTTCTTCTTCCGCTTCTCCTTCTTGCCCTCTTTGCGGCTCTCTTCGCCGTTCCAACGCAGGTCTTCCCAGCGGGGCGGTTGCATGGTGGCGTTCCACTGGTCGAACAGTTTTTGCAGCGCCTGGGCTTTCTCAGGCTCCTTGGCGCTGAGGTCGGTTTGCTCACCGGGATCGGTGGCTAGGTTCACAAGCATGGGCGGCATGTCTTTGGAAGCTTTGACGAGCTTCCAGTCTCCCTGACGCACGGCCTGCTGCACACCGAAGCGAAAGTAAAGTTCACGCGGGGCAAGTTTGTCGGCCTTGCCTTCGAGCAAAGGCAGCAGGTTCACGCCATCGAGCGGAATGGAAGTCGTCGCACCCGCAGCAGCAAGAGCCGTGGGCAAAACATCAAGCTGGATCACCGGCTCATCACTGACACGGCCCGCAGGAATGTGGCCCTTCCACGCGGCCATCCATGACACGCGGATGCCGCCTTCCCACACGAACCACTTGTGCCCGCGCAGCCCGCCCATCTCAGCATTTTGATAGGCACCGCCGTTGTCGCTGATGAGGAAAATGAGCGTGTTCTCCTCCTGTTTCAGTTCACGCAGTTTCGTCATCACCGTGCCGATGGCTTCATCCGCCTCTGCAGCGAGCGCGGCATACGCAGCATCGTGCTTCGGCAGGTGTTTGAATTTCTCCAACCACTTCTCCGAAGCAACGTGCGGACTGTGCACGGCATTGAAGGACAGCATGAGGAGCCACGGCTTGGCGTGATTCGCCTCCATGAAATTCACCGACTCCCGCGCATACACGGGCGAGGTGACCGGTGCGCCCGCCAGGTCTTCAACCAGCTCTTTGCCGCGATAAAACGAAGGGCCTTTGCCTTCACCAAGATTGCCCACGGTGCCCATGGCAAAGTCAAACCCGCGCGCCGTCGGCATGAACTCCGGGCTGGTGTCTCCAAGGTGCCATTTGCCGACGATGCCGGTGGTGTAGCCTGCCGTTTTGAGATGCTGCGCCAAGGTGGTCTCGCTCAGCAGCAGTTCTCGGCCAGCCCGGGTGGGATTGGCATCATGGCCAGTGCGCGCCTGGTAGCGGCCCGTCATCAAACCCACACGACCCGGCGAGCACACGCAGCCCGAGGAGTAGCCATTGGTGAAACGCACGCCGCCTGCTGCCAAGGCATCCATGTTCGGTGTGGGGGCCATTTTCCCACCGTAGGCACCGGGCTGCGCCCAGCCCATGTCATCCATGTAGAAGATGAGGATGTTGGGCTTGGCCACATCCGCAGCAGGTACGGATGAGAGCAGCGCGGCGGCAAAACAGAGCAGGATTGCGGAGAGCTTCATGGGCGCTCTCCGAACGATGCAATGCGCCAAATGTATCAGCAGATCACTCCTTGGCTGAGCTCAGACGCAGGTGTGCGGCCTCCGTCACGGCGGCGGCCAGTTCATCCAGCTGCTCGCGGTCGGTGATTTTCTGGCTGTGCTCGTCCTGCACGTAGATGGCGTCAATGGCGACGCCCTTTTCCGTGCTGATGCGTGCGTGCGTGACGTTGTGACCCAGGCGGCCGATGGCCATGAAGATGTCATACAGCAGCCCCAGGCGGTCCACCAGCTGCAGCTCCAGCACCGTTTGGTCCGGCGAGAGGTGGTTGTTCACGTAGATGCGCTGAGGAATTTCCGCGCCGATCTCATCGAGCATCGTGATCGACTTGCCCAGCTTCTGGATGATCGCATCACCGAAATCAAAGGTCTGTCCGCAGAAAGCTTTGCGCACGGATTCCTCCACACGCGCACGGGCGCTCTTGGTGGTGACGGCGGCGAAGTTCGTGTTGCAGACGCGGAAGGTGTCCAGCACGAGGTGGTCGGCACGCTGGTAGAGATCCGCGCTGAGAATGTTGATGCTTTCCGCCGCCAGGGCGCCGGAGATGCGCGCCAGGAGCAGGTGCCGGTCCCAGCAGACGACGGTGAGTTCGCTGTAGCCCTGGTCCACGTGATCCACCCACACCATGACCGGCAGCAGACCTGCCGCAGCCTCTTCACGGATGAGCTGCTCAAAGAACTGCCGGAACTGGCGCAGATGCGTGGCGATGAGATCAGCCTCGCGGAAATTGAAGTAGGAGGGCGGCATGTGGCGGAAGTGCGCGTCCACTTCCGCTTCATATCCTGCGCCGAGGCGTCGCAGCACCTCCTTTTTCAGATCCACCAGCGGCACCTGCACATTGCGCATGAAATCCGCCGGCGCGTTCATGAAACGCAGCGCGCTGTGATAGAGCTGACGGATGGACGCCTCCTTGTAACCCGACCAGCTCTTGTCGCTGGTGCCCTTCGAGTCCGCATAGGTCATGAGCAGCAGCGTGTCGAGGTTCTCCTTCGTGCGCACGATGCTGACGAACTCTTCGATCACCTGCGGATCATCCAGACTCTTCGTCGTGGCGGTGCGGTACATCAGCAGGTGATTGTCCACCAGGAAGAGCAGCAGCCTGCGGCGTTCGCCCTTGATCTGCAGCCGGCGGGAGACGGCGGCAGCCAGCGTGGTGCTTTCATCGCTGTGCGTCTTCTTGTTGGCCGCACGGCCCGCATCATGCAGCAGGAGTGCGAGGTAAAGCACATACGGCTGCTGCAGGTCGTGAAACAGCTGCTGAAAGAGGTCCACGCCTTTCAGGGTGGGATCACTCAGCTCATCGAGTTTATCGATGGTGCGCAGCGTGTGCTCATCCGCCGTGTAGAGATGGAAAAACTCATGCTGCACCAGATTGGTGAGCGCACCAAACTCCGGCATGTAGCGGCCGATGAAGCCCACGCGGTGCATCTGCCGCAGCGTGCGCGCCGCATCCCCTTTGTGGGAGAGAATCGTCTCAAACGTCTCACGGTTGGCCTTGTTGTAGCGGAAGCTGGTGTCCACCAGTCGGAAGTTGTCCTGAATGAGCTGGAACAAATCCGGGCTCAGGCGCAGGTGGCGCTTTTGCGTGTGGAGAAAAAGGCGCATCATGCGCTCCGGGTCATCCTTGAAGATCGTCGGGCTTTCCGCATAGAGGCGCTCATGCTTGCGGTTGAAGCCGTCGAAGCTCTCCTGCTCCTTTTCAGCCTTCCGCCGGGCGATGAAGCCCATCAGCTTGCTCTCCTTGCGTGTTTCCAGCGCCTCCAGGTGAAAGCGGTCCATCACCTCATTGCTGCGCTGCAAAATGTCGCGCGTCGCAGTGTAGTAGCCGTGCATCAGCGCCTCGATCCGGCGCAGGATGCGTTTGTGGCGGTAGCCCAGGTGCGTGGCCACCGGCCCCTGCAGGCGCAAAGTTAAGAGGTCTTCAGCACGCTTTTCGGTGTAGTGCATTTCATTGCGCACACGCAGGATGAATTCATAACCCTGCTCCACCTCCTTCCAGCCCGCCTTGGAGATCAGGCCGAGCGCGACCAGATCCTTGGGGTTCAGCGTGCGGTGCCGCGCATACGTCATCCAGATCAGGTTCTGGTAGTCTCGCAGGCCGCCGCAGCCGTTTTTCACATGCGGCTCCTGCATAAACGGGGTGTTCTCATACTTCGTATGGCGGCTGTTCAGATCGATCTGCCGCAGCTTCAAAAAGTCCCCCTCCTGCCCGTCCATGCATTCCTTGTCAAAGCGGGAGCGGAACTCCTCAAACGCCGTCTTCTGGCCGGTGACGAGGCGGGCCTCCATCAGCGCGGTCTTGGTCTCCATGCTCTCGTTCGCCAGCTTGATGCACTCGCCCACGCAGCGTGAACCATGGCCGACCTTGAGCTTCAAATCGTAGAAGTAGAGCAGGTAGTCGCGGATCAGCTGCACCACTTCGGTGGAAACCTTCCCGCTGTTGCCCGGAAACATGAAAGTGAGGTCCACATCGCTTCCCGGACTCATCACCCGCCGGCCATAGCCGCCGTGGGCGATCACACTGACGTTGAGCTTGGCACGCACCGCAGGATCCAGCGCCGAAAGAGCTTCCTCCCATAGGATTCGCACGAGCAGATCCATCACATCCGAGCGCATGCGGCAGATTTCCGCACCGCTAAAGCTGCCGGAGCGGTGCCGCTGCTTGATGCGCTGCTCCTTGATCTTGAGAAAACGTTTTGCCTGGCGCAGCGTTTCCGTGCGTCCGCGAGGCAGCTTGTCCTCGGGGGGGAAAAATTTCTGCGCGCTCTTGTTCAGGAGTCGCAGGTAGTCGCGTTCGGTCATTTCAGCGGAGGTCAGTAGGTGATCAGTGAGTGAACCGGGCCGGAACCACTCACCTTTTCGCGCCCGCCGAGGAACGCCAGTTCAATGAAAAACGTGCTTCCCAGCACCTTGCCGCCCGCCTGCTCGATGAGGTGCAGCGCCGCAGCGGCCGTGCCGCCCGTGGCGAGCAGATCGTCCGCCAGCAGCACCGTTTCCCCCGGAGCGATGGCATCCAGATGCATCTCGACCGAGTTCGTGCCGTACTCCAGCGAGTAATCAATCCCCCGCGTCTGCCAGGGCAGCTTGCCCTTCTTGCGCACCGGAATGAATCCCGCGCCCAGACGTTCAGCAATCAGCGCACCAAATATGAAACCCCGGGCGTCGATCCCGACGACCTTGTCCACCTCGGTGATTCCTGTGGCTTCGATCATCCCATCAATCGTTTGCGCCAGCAGTGTCGGATTGGCCAGCACCGGGGTGATGTCCTTGAAAAGAATGCCGGGATTGGGGAAATCAGGCACGTCACGAATGGTGCGGCGGATGCTGTCGAGAATGTCGGGAGCCATGCCCTGCGATCATGGAGGAGATGCGGGGATGCGCAAGCTTCATGCGCCAGCATGAGTCGTCCTCGTTCTCCTACTCGTCCTTGATCCAAGCGCTCCCGCCATCAACCAGCAAGACCAAACTTCAACAGCACCTCCTCATGTGACTTCACCCGACCGGCTGAGATGTCCGCCAGACCGCTGTCGATCTTCTGCCGGACGTAGATTTCATACATCAAATCGTCACATGGGGCGGATTCAGGCAGCGCACGAACCAGCTTGGCAGCTTGGGCCTTGATTCCAGAATCGCGGTTTTTGCCAGCTGGCATGACAAAATAGGAGCACATCTCCGCCAGACTGACAAGCCGCACACAGCGTGTTCACCCTTGCAGAAACGGCACAAGACCGCGAATGTCCGCCCCCCGCTCCAATGCCTGCCTCCCAGCAACTGCTTCTTGCCGCCACGCTCATTTTTGTGAGCGCGCTCGTGCAGGCATTGCTGGCGCTCAAGGCGGGTGCCTGGAAGCAGGCGCGGGCGCAGTTCTTCCTCATGGCGCTCGGTTTTGCGCTCCAGACCGGCTTCATCTTCCTGCGCGGGGAGGAGGTGCGGCAGTGCCCCATTAAGAGCCTTCCGGACATCCTGGTCTTCATCGCCTGGAGCATCGTGCTGCTGTATTTCCTCGTCGGGCCGGCGTTTCGTCTGTCGCTGCTCGGGGTCTTCACCTCGCCGCTGGTCACCCTCATGCAGGTGATGGCATTCCTAAACGGCTTCGCGCCCTACAAGCCCAAGGGGCCCATCAATGCGCTGGTGGAGCTCCACATCGCGCTCGCGCTCATTTCCTACGCGGCCTTTGCCCTGGCCTGCATCACCGGCGTGATGTACCTCGTGCAGGAGCGCATGCTGAAGCGTCACCAAATCGGCGGCCTGTTTTACCAGTTGCCGCCCATCCAGGGTCTCGCGCACGCGATCCAGCGCCTCGTGCGCCTCGGCCTGCTGCTGCTGAGCATCGCGCTGGGCATTTCCTTTGCCTTGCATCTGCCCATGACGAAGACTGGCCACGTCGTCTTCGCCTGGATCGTCTGGGGCCTGTATGCGGTGATCTCCCTTCTGATGTGGAAACATTTCACCTCCCCGCGCAAGACCGCGTGGCTGGCCGTCATCGGCTTCATTCTGCCGTTCATTTCACTGTGGATCGTCACGCATGCCTGAGCCGACGGACATTCGCAGCGGCCTCGTCTGTGTGGGCCTGAACTACAAAACCACCCCCGTCGAGGTGCGTGAGCGCCTCGCGTTTCCCGAGGCGCAGGTCCCCGCTGCTGTGGAGCAGGTGCGCGGGCTGCCGGGCTTTGAAGAAAGCGTCGTCCTCAGCACCTGCAATCGCGTGGAGCTCTACGCCACGCACGCACTGCCCAGTGGCAAGGACGGCCACGCCGCCTTGCGCCAATACCTCATCGAACGCTTCGAACTTCAGCCCGAACACGCCGAAGCCCTCGTGCTTTACAATCTCGATTCCGCCGAGGCTGCGCGGCATCTTTTCCGCGTGGTCAGCGGGCTCGACTCCATGGTGCTTGGCGAGACGGAGATCTTCGGCCAGGTCAAAGCCGCCTACAAAGTCGCCCTCGACACCGGCACCACCAGCCGCTCCCTGAACAAACTCTTCCAGCAGGCCTTCACCGTCGGCAAAAAAGTGCGCAATGAGACCACCATCCAGCGCGGCTCCACCAGCGTGGGCAGCGTGGCCGTGGATCTGGCGGAAAAAGTTCACGATCTCAAAGAGTGCCGCGTCATGCTCGTCGGCGCTGGCGAGATGAGCCGCACCTGCGCTCAGAGCCTGCTCTCACGCGGGGCCAAGAGCATCATCGTCTCCAACCGCAGCTACGACAAAGCCGTGGAGCTCGCCACCGAGATGAAGGGCCGGGCCATGAAGTTCGACGAATGGGAGCACTCTCTGCATGAGGTGGACGTCATCATCTCCAGCACCAGCGCCCCACATTTTGTCATCAAGCCCGAGCAGATCGATCAGGTCATGCGCAAGCGCCGCTGGGAGCCCCTGCTCATCATCGACATCGCCGTGCCCCGTGACGTGGACCCCGCCGTGAACAACATCGAAGGCGTCTATCTCTACGACATCGACGCCCTCCAGGCCATCGCCGACGAAGGCCGCCGCGAGCGCCTGCGCCAACTCGCTTCCTGCGAGCGCATCATCGAAGAACAGCTCGAAAAATACGGCTTCCTCAAATCCCCCGGCAGCGGCGGCCTGAAGCTCGCCTGACCAGCGCCGCATCACCCACCGCTGTTCCGTAGTACCGGCTTCAGCCGGAATCCGGCCGAGCGTCTAAAAGCACAGCAGAATCAAGCACCGGCTTAGTCGAGCCTGCGAAGCCGGGCTTGCCGCAGACACCCGCCCGGTGCATCTTCGCACCATGTCAGTCGCAATCGAGACACCGCAGAGTGCATCGGATGAAGTCCCGATGTTCCCGCCTTGGCTCGACCTGCCGCCGAACTATCTGGTGCAGGACTGGATGCAATGGCAGCGCGGCAAACTCGTCGCTGCACGGCTGCGTGAGAATCCAGATTTGATTCAAACAGCCAAAGAACGCCTGAAGATCAGGAAATCGGCTCTCTATCGACCCCAGCTAGAATGGCTTGAGCTGTTGGAGCGGTCCAGCATCGAACAAATCTGCGACATTTTGGAAGCTGCGAATGACGAAGGCCAGCGGCTGCGGTCTTCCTCCCCGTTTCACGGCAGCCCCTTCATCACCCCGGAAGAAAACGAAGATGTACGGCAAAGAGCTTACGCTGGCAGATCTTGAGAAAGTCGCCCGCAAACTCAAGTGGTGCGTGCCAGCGCTGACGGATGCCTACGTCATTGGCTCTGGGGCCGTGGCGGCCTTGCACCCGGAGCTTCCCGGGGAACTGCGCTTCTCCGTGGATTTTGACTTCGTCCCGCAGAACCTGCCCATCCTGTATTTCGACAGCATGCTGGTGGATCGTTTCATCGGAGCGGAGAGCGAGTTTCGGGACACGGAACTAGTCTACGCTGACTACGCGACTCCTGCCACCGTGCGATGTACGCCGCCAGGTTGGAAAGAGCGGGCACATCAGATCATTCTTCCAGAGGGCCTCGTTCTGCACGTCCTGGCCGTTTGTGACGCCGCCTACAACCCGCTCTACGCCGGGCGGCCCAAGGACATCGTATGGGTGCGGGGCCTGCTGGGCACGGCTGGAGGAGCTTCATGCGGCCAATCCCCTCGCTGCGGCGGACCGGGAAAAAGTGGAGCGCAGCATGGCACAAGTCCGGGCGCAAACCGGCCCGTAAGATGGGGGTGGCGACAGCCCGCCCTATCTGCGCTGGGCATGCGCGTGCCCGGCGCGAGGTAGGGCGGCTTGTCCTCAAGCCGCCGCCGAGCGTCTCCACGTTCGCTTTCTGGAAATCAGTTTCGCAAAACGCTATAAAAAACGCCACCCGCCATGGACACGCCTATTCCTTGCGTCCGGCCTCGGTACGTGAAAAGCTGGGAACCCCACCCATGACCCCCGCAAAAATCATCCTCGGCACCCGCGGCAGCGAGCTGGCCCTCACGCAGACAACCATGGTCACCGCGGAGCTGAACGCTGCGCATCCGCAGCTCAGCGTCGAGCGCCAGATCATCCAGACCAGCGGTGACAAACGCCAGGACCTGCGCTTCTCCGAGTTCAGTGACGTGGCGCAGGTGGACAAAGGCATCTTCATCAAGGAGCTCGAAATCGCCCTCGCAGACAGCCAGATCGACGCCGCCGTGCACAGCCTCAAGGACGTCCCCAGCGATCTCGCCGCCGGCTTCACCATCGCCGCCGTTCTTCCCCGTGCCGCCATTGAGGATGTGCTCGTCAGCGCAAACCCCTACACCCTCGAAACCCTGCCGCAGGGCGCCCGCGTCGGCACCAGCAGCGTGCGCCGTGCCGCGCAGTTGAAGTTCCTTCGCCCGGATGTCCAGATCATCGAGATCCGTGGCAACGTGCCCACACGCGTGAAAAAAGTCATCGGCGAAAACGCGCTCGATGCCGTTCTCCTAGCCGCCGCCGGCCTGCAGCGCCTGGGCTTGATGAAGGACGAGCAGATCCAGATCGAAGGCATCCACCTCTGCGCCCTGACGCTCGATCCCGTGAAATTCCTCCCCGCTGCCGGACAGGGGGCCATCGCCATCGAATGCCGTGCTGGAGATGAAGCAACGATCAAAGCCATCCGCGCTCTCAACCACGCCGAAACCGAATCCCGCATCACCGCCGAGCGCGAATTTCTAAAGATCCTCGGCGCCGGCTGCCAGACACCCGTCGGTGCCCACACCTGGATCAAAGACGGCCAGCTCCACATGGCCGTGCGCGTCTTCAACGAAGCGGATCTCGCCCTGCCACCCGTCGAACGCGAAGCCCAGCGCCCCGTGCAAGAAGCCGCGCAGCTCGCCGCAGATCTGGCGGGTATGCTCTGACTTTTCTGAGATTCGGCAGCAGCCATTCATTGTGGCTGCTGCCGGAACCCTTGCTTGCTTGCAGTGATGGGCAGCTCCAAAGAAATGGATGCACTGGCTCAAGCGCTTGTTGGGATTATTTGGAGGCGAAGCATCGGCGTCGAACGTCTCCGAGACGGAAAAGGCTGACCGGGCGTCCATCATAGCACGGTTTGCTGCACTGGCACAGCCGGCGGTCCTGCTGGCACCCCACGGTGCAGCGGGGTTTTCACGGCTGGGCGGTCTGCCACAGATGCCTGCTGACACAGCGTGGCCTCAATATGGCGGAAAGCCGCAGGCATTTCTCGCGCAGCTTGATCTGGCAGAGGTTCACTCTGCGATGGCTTCAAGCCTGCCTGCGACGGGTTTTCTGTTCTTTTTCTACGATCAGGAGCAGGGCGTGTGGGGTTTTGATCCGAAAGATGCAGAAGGCTGGCAGGTCGTTCATACACAGGCGGACTGCAGGTCCCTGCCTGAACGCAGTGCCCCAGAGGGTTTGCCCGAGGAGTTCATTTATCAGCGCAAGCCGGTGCAAGCTGAGCGCATCGAACTGCTGCCGGATACACCGCGGCTGCCGCGCGCCGAGTTTGACTGGAAGCGCGATGGTGACGCTTATACCAACTATCGCCAGGAAGTGTTTGGCGAACGCACGCGGCATCAAGTGCTGGGCTTCCCCACTCCGGTGCAGGGGGATGACATGGAGCTGGAGTGCCAGCTGGCCTCCAATGGCATCTACGTCGGCGGTCCAGAGGGCTACGAGAACCCGCGGGTGGAAGAACTCCGTGCCGGAGCCAGCGAGTGGAAACTCCTGCTGCAACTCGATACCGATGACGACACGGGCTGGATGTGGGGCGATGTGGGTACGCTGTATTTCTGGATGAGAGAGTCGGACATGAAGGCCGGAGACTTCAGCCGTGCATGGATGGTGTTTCAGTGCTGCTAACGGTGCCGTGTGGGCACGGAGCTAAAAACGGCGAGGCACCATGGGGTTTTGTAGGCAGGAAAGGCGGCTGCAATCCACCGCTCCTTTTGTAATGCACAGCGATTGACTGAATAGACCCGCAGTAGCTGCGTCGGACTATTCACTTATGAAAACAAAACTGGTTCTTCTGTTCACGGCCATTCTCACTCTGACTTCTTTGAGTTCATGCATCGCCCCTTATGGCTACGGCGGCGGTTACGGGGGAGGATATGGCTACAGCAGATCCTACTACCGCCCCTCGTACGGCGGGTACAGCAGCTACGGCCGCCCCGGGTATGGTGGCTACAGCGGCCATCACGGCGGCTTTGGGGGTGGCAGCTACGGCGGCCATCACGGCGGTCATCACCATTGAGACATCTTCTTGAGCTGATTGTTCCTGCCAGCTCTTGAGCATTTCTTCTCAGCGCCCGGACACTCTCCGGGCGCTGTTATTTGTTCTATGCTAAGTCCCCGGGCTTTGACGCAGCGCAAACCGGCAGCGTATGAGTTCACTTGTCCGAACGCTCAAACTTCAAGTCCTGCTTTCGGTGGAGCATATCTTCCAACACGGCTTGTTCTTGTCGATTTTTCAATCCATTGGGAAACCAGATGGTGAATTCGTCCGCACTACCGTCGCCCGACTTGTAGGTAAAGGTGACATGCTTTGGATCGCTAGTCTTGATCGTGGTGGGATACTTCCCACGCTCTTTGTCTTTGCCATTCTCGTCGGTGGTGAATAACCACATTTCGCCGACGATGCGGTTCTCGTCGCTGAGCCAAAGGCGATACTCTATTCCTGGCTTGTCGCCATTGTCCTCCCGCGCAACCCAGACATGTTTGAAATCAATTTGCGCATGCGTGTATGAACAGTAAAAAAACGCCGATAGAAAAACCGTGGTCCATAGGCAGTTGAATTTGATCATGGCTTTGTTTTTGTTTGCTCCATCCGGGATTCTAAAGGCTTTCAGGGAAGAAGGGTAAGAGGAAGATCAGCGCATGTCATTGAGACTCGAAAACGGCCCCGTCTTCCCACCCGCCATCGTCGCCGTCATCTGACGACGCAGCGGTGGGATTCGCTGAATGATCGGAAACACCAGATCTCGTACCCATCCCAGCGGCAGAAGATCCGACTGGAAGAAAGGCGTCGTCCAGCGGGTGGCGAACTGATAGAAGCGCAGATGACTGCGACGGGTGCGTGAGTAGTGCGCGAGAGCTTCTGGCAGTGAATGCGCACCCAAAGATTGCGCGAGCACAGCGGCATCCATGAGGGCGAGGTTCACGCCTTGGCCGAGCTGGGGGCTCAGCGCGTGGGCGGCATCGCCGAGGATGGCGACGCGGTCGCCATGCCAGTGGTGCATGCGCACGTCGTGATACGCGGCGGTGGCTACTTCCGAGTGAGAGTCGATTTGCCTGAGAAAGCTTTCCGCCTGCGGGGCCAGGGCAAGGATCTCGCGCTTCCAATCTTCCAGCGGCGTATTCCGCCAGCGGTCAATTTGGTCGAGCCGGATGCTCCAGAACAGGCTGAGCAGATCGTCCTGCGTGCCGGTGGGCAGAAAGCCGGTCAGCTCCCGCGTAGAGCCCACACATTGCCACAGCACCTGCGGATTAAACTCCGGCGTACGCTTGCCGATGAACCACAGCGCCCCCCAGGGATAACGGCTCACGCGTGCAGACACACCGCTTTGATCCCGCAGCGTGGAATGCGCGCCATCGCAGATCAGCAGCAGGTCATAGGGTCCATGCGCTGCACCGCTGGCATCATGCAGCATGGGGCGCTGCGTGGCATCCCGCGTGAGCTTCGCGATGTGCGTGTTCCAGAGCACCTCTGCGCCTGCCTGCTGCGCAGCATCGAGCAGCAGATCCAGCAGCGTGGCGCGATGCGTGCCCGCACCAAAGAGCCCGCTGCCTAGCTCCTCATACGCCAGGTGCAGCAGCGTGCGCCCGGACTTCGTGCGACAGTACAGCTTTGATATCGTGGCAATACGCGGCCGCAGTGCTTCCGCGAGATCCAGCTCATGCAGCACCGCCATCCCAGTGGGTTGCAGCATGAAGCCCGCGCCCACAGGCAGCTTCTGCGGCGCACGCTCAAAGAGCGTCACCGCATGACCCGCCCTCGCGAGGAAGATCGCCGCCGCAGGTCCGGCCGTGCCGGAGCCGACGATGGCGATGCGCAAGTATGGTTGTGGCATGCAGGTTGGGTGGCGCGGGAACGATCAATGGCGGAGAGCTGCGCCTCGCGAGTTGTTAGTGCGGATTGCCGAAACGGGAAATTGAAAAATGTCTGCACCTGCTTGAGGGGCAATCAAGACAACCGAGGGTGATAGTTGCGCCCAATCCGGCCTGTAAGATTCAGTGTCTTGCATGCCTGGCGTTCATTCCACGGTTGATCCACCCACCAGCATCGAAATGAGCACCTGCCCTGATGAAGTCCTCGCTCCATAGTCTGCCATGAAAGCCCGCCCCTGCATTGCGCTAGCAGTTCTTCTCCACGTCTTCGCCTCTCTGTCCGGCAGCATTCGTGCAGAGGAAACTCGCACGCTCGTCGGTGCCATCCGCTGGGATGCGTGGTATTCAGACAAAGGGCCGGTCAAAGAAGTCGAGCGCTCGCTGGGACCACCCAAGTACCACTTCCGCCTGCCGTGGTTCGCTCAGCTACAAGGCGGAGACAAGGTAAGCATCAATGGCGACAGTGAAGCCGTGATGCGGCAAGAGCTCGACTATGCCGCCACTGCGGGCCTGGATTACTGGGCCTTTCTGGACTACGGCCCCGGCAGCGACATGAGCCACGCGCTGGACCGCTACCTCGCAGAGAAAGACAAGCGCGGACTGCGCTTTTGCTTCATCGAGGAAGGCGGGCAGATCGACGGGCGTGGTCCCGATGACTGGCCGCGCGTCATCGCGCATTTCAAGAATCCGCAGTACCTCCGGGTGCTGAATGACCGCCCGCTGCTCTGTGTTTTTTCACGCCCGAAAAAGTATGGCCGGGAAGTCTTTGATAAACTCCGCCAGCTCACCCTCGCCGCCGGTTTGCCGGAGCCCTACCTCGTGCTCATGGGCTGGAATCCAGCCGAAGAGCGCGCGAAGCTCGGCTTTGATGCCGTGTCAGAATATGCGGCCGTGGGCACCGGCTATTCGCCCAATCCTGTGCCCTACGAGCAGCTCATCAGCAAGCATGTGGTGCAGGAGCTGTGGCAGAAATGGGAGCATGACCGCACGCCGCACATCACCTTCGCCACCGCAGGCTGGGACACCCGCCCGCGCCAGGAGCGGCCACCTACCTGGTGCCGCTGGATCAAAGCCACGCCCGACCTCACACCGCCCGAGCAGCAGAAGCCACTGCGGGATGCCGTCACCGCCACGCCCGTGCAGATCGCCCAGCACGTGCAGGACGCCGTCCAGTGGACGCGTTCCCACCGCGACCTCAACCCAGCCAACTGCGTCCTCATCTACGGCTGGAATGAAAATGACGAAGGCGGCTGGCTCATCCCCACGCTGGGCACAGACGGCAAGCCCGACGACTCACGCATCCAGGCACTCGGCAAAATCCTCCGTCCTCGATGAAAGCCTCAGGCTTGATCGCCATGCACGCGCCAGATGTGTTGAATCCGCCGCACCTCAGCGAAACAACTTCGGCGCGAAATCCGTGAGGTAATTCCGCCACACCGGCCAGGAGTGGTCTCCCGGCGTTTCATGCCATTCGTAATTCACGCCACTGGCCTTGAGTTTGGCAATGAGCTGGTTGTTGCGCTCCAGCAGAAAGTCTTTCTCACCACACGCGATCCACAGCAGCTTAAGTTTGGCGTTCGTGCCGGCGGCATCATCAAGTGCAGGTTTGATTTCATTCTCATCCACCGCGCCGCTGAAGGAGGCGATCCACGCAAAGCGGTCTTGATTGGTCATGCCAATACTGAGCGCCTGCCAGCCGCCCATGCTGAGTCCGGCGATGGCGCGTTGAGTGCGATCCGCTGACACGCGGTAATGACTCTCCACCAGCGGAATGGCATCCTGGAAAAGTTCGTTTTTAAACGCGGCCAGCGAGAGAGCGCGGCGATCAGCCATCTCACGCGGGATCTGACCGAGCGGATGGCCATCAATCATGAGGATGACCATCGGCTTCGCTTTGCCGGCGGCGATGAGGTTGTCGAGAATCCAGTGTGCTTTGCCATGCACCACCCAGGTTTCCTGGCGATCACCAGAGCCATGCTGCAGGACGAAAAGCGGATATTCCTTCTGCTTACCGTCCTCATAACCCGGCGGTGTGTACACCCACGCGCTGCGCTGCTTGCTGAGCGCCTTGGACAGGTAGGTGTGCTGGTGCACAGTGCCGTGCGGCACATCCTGAAAGTCCCATGGATTCGGCGGCGTGCCCGGAATGTGCAGAATGCTGGAGGTGGGATTGCGCTGCGGCTTCTGCGCCGGATTGACAGGGTCGATCATCGCGAGGTCATCGACCACGAAGCTGTACTCCCACACACCAGCGGGCACATCAGGCACGGTCAGGCTCCACAGGCCCTCGGCGTCCTTCGTCAGCGGCACGGGTTCTTTTTGCCACTGGCCGCGCAAAGCCACGTTTTGAGATTTGGGAGCCCGCAGGCGGAAGATGACGCTGTGATCGTCCTGAACGTCCGGTGAAATGATCGGCGCGCTTCTCTGCGCGAAGGAGGTGCAGGTACAGGCAAATACGAACGCAAGGCTGAGAATAGACTTCATGGAGAAGTGATGCTGGCATGAACGGCGGCGAATGGGAAGCAGGAATCCAACGGCCCCGATCCTGTCATAGGGCTGCAATTTCTTGAATACAGCCCAAGTAGCAGCGTCGAATCCCAATGAACCCCTCAGTGATTATGAAAACAAAACTCATACTTCTTCTCACAGCGGTCATCACTCTTGGATCGCTCAGTTCCTGCGTCGTGCCCTATGGCTACGCCAGCACCGGTTACTACCGCCCCTATTACGGCGGCTTTGGCGGCTACGGCGTTTACAATAACTACTACGCCCGCCCCGGCTACGCCTACGGTGGCTACCGTGCCCCCTACTACGGTCGTCCTGGCTTTACCGGGTATCGTCCCGGCCTTGGCGGTTACCACGGCGGCTACACTCATGTAGGCGGCTTTGGCGGTGGCGGCTTCCATGGCGGCCTCATGGGCGGCTTCGGTGGCCATCACCACTAAGACCGCTGAATCCCAGCTGCCTCTGAAACTTCAACTCGCAGCGCCCTTTTCGGGGCGCTGTTCGTTGCCTGATAGGCGGACGCGCATCCTTCATCTCATGCTTCGTCAAAAGCGGATGGACGGCCGATGCCTTGAATAGACCTGCGCTGGCGGCGTCAAAACCATTGAAAAAATGAAAACAAAACTCCTCGTTCTCTTCACGGCCATCCTCACGCTGAGCTCAGTAAGCTCATGCGTCGCGCCGTATGGCTACGGCAGGTCATACCGCCGTCCGTCCCATCACAGCAGTTACGGCCACCACCACAATACTCGAGGCAATGTCGGGGGTTACCGTGGCGGCGGCAATGGGGGTGGCTTTGGCGGCAGCTTTGGCGGCTTCTAAAAGAGCTACCAGACCGCCCGGCTTCACTCCACTTCCTGCTTCGCCAAAGTGTGGGCAAACGGGCTGGTGGAGGCGAGGTTATACTGGCGGATGGCCGTGGCCCAGAACGGCGCGAGCTCATGGTCCGCGGCGCTCCAGATGCGGTAGTGCAGATTGGTCACGGTGTCCGTGTCGTGCATCAGCGCCTTCAACTCCTGCGCGTTCAGCGTCTGCGGCCCCTGCGTGATCAGACGGTGGCTGATCTCCTTGAGGTAGGCGGATGACACCTCGATCGTGCGGCGACGGCGCAGCAGGCTGACGTGCAGACCATTCACATAAGGGTCCAGGCACACCTGCATGAGACCGTAGTGGCGCTCCAGCTCGGGAGAGAGCTGGATGCGGTCTTTGATCTCCTCCAAATTTTGCTGCATGTTTTTCAGCACCGTCGGCGGCTCATGCTCCTCCGGCGTGAGGAAGAGGCCCAGGCGCCGTCCGCTCCGCCCGCTGGAAACCATGGCCGCCACGAGGATGGAAACGACCAGGGAGAACAGGATGGGGCTGATCCAGATCAGGAACGCCTTCGAGACAAACCAGCCAATCACCCCCCAGGCAAGGCCCAGCAGCGTCACGCTGAGGAAGGTGAAGATGATTTCGCTCCAGTTGATGCCGCCGTCGATCTTGCGGCGCTGGGTCACCCAGCTCACGCTTTTGCCCACGATCGTGTAAACGACGAAGCGCGAATGGAAGATCATCAGCACCGGTGCCATCAGCGTGAAGACCACCGTGTCCAGCAAGCTGCTGAAGAACGTGAGGAAGCGCAGTTTCAGCGGCTTGAACAGTCGCCCCGTGATGACTTCATCCAGCAAGATCACCGTCTTGGGCAGGAAGATCAGCATCGCCGTGACGGCCAGCAGAATGTGCTCCGCCAGGATGGCCTGCGGCTGCACGTGCGGCGTCGGTGTGGCGGCCAGCAGCGTGGCCAGCACCAGGAAGAGGAACCACAGCAGCGAGCTCACGTAGCTGAGGATGCCGTGCAGGAAATTGATGCGGCTCATCGGGTGCCAGCCTTTGGCAAACAGCAGCCAGAGATGCTGCATGTTGCCCTGGCACCAGCGGCGGTCACGCTTGAGCATGTCCACCAGCGTGGGCGGTCCTTCCTCATAGCTGCCACGCGTGGTGGGCAGCAGCCTTACAGCGTAGCCGGCTTTGCGCATGAGCGCAGCCTCCACAAAGTCATGGCTGAGAATGTGCCCGCCAAAGGGCGCATTGGCCGGCAGCGGCGGCAGCGCGCAGTGCTCAATGAATGGCGCCAGGCGCAGGATGGCGTTGTGCCCCCAGAAGTTCGCCTCGCCGCACTGCCAGTAGTCCAGCCCCGCCATGAAGGGCGGACCGTAGAGCGCCTGCGCAAACTGCATCACGCGCCCCAGCAGCGTGTCCGCAGCGATCTGCTTCGGAAACGTCTGCACGATGCCGATGGCGGGATTTTTCTCCATGATGCGCACCAGGCTGGTGAGCAGCGCGCCGGACATCAGGCTGTCCGCATCCAGCACGATCATGTAGCGGTAGCGCTTGCCCCAGCGGCGGCAGAAGTCGCTGACGTTGCCGCTCTTGCGGTTGATCTGCTTGCGGCGGCGGCGGTAAAAGATGCGGCCAAAGGCCTTGAGCTGTCGGCACAGCTCCAGCCACGCGGTTTCTTCTTCGATCCACTGGCTCGCCTTGTCGGAATCGCTCAGGATGAAAAAGTCAAAGTTCGCCGCCTGCCCCGTGGCCTCCAGCGACAGGTAGATGGAGCGCAGACCTTCATACACGCGCGTCACATCCTCATTGAACACCGGCAGGATAATGGCCGTGCTGGCCGTGATGGGCTGCTCATAGTCATCCGCCGTCAGGGAAAGCCACAGGCTGAGCGAGTCCGGCTTCGGGCGGTTCATCAGCCACACGCCGAAGAGCGCCGTCCAAAAGCCCACGTTGAGCTGGTAGTACAGCGGGATGAACACCAGCAGCAGCCCCCATTCGGATAGCCGCATGCCGTTTTCCGAAAGGAAGATGTAGGACAGCCACGCACCCACGATGGTGCCCAGGCCGACAAGGGAGAAAAACGTGGCGCGACGCGTGCGCGAGATGTGCTTGGGCGGCATCCCGGCGGTCATCGCGATGTTTGCGGTCTGGCTGCCAATGGGTGCGCTCATCCGAAGAGGGAGTAAAGGTAGCCCAGCACGCTGCCAATGATGACCACCAGCACCGAGTAGCGCAGGATGGGATGGCGTCCGAGGCGGTCAAAAGTGTCATCCGCCACGTCGGTGAACATGCCGAGGTCGATGTCGCGTGGCGTCATCTTGCTCACCTGCATGCCGGGGCCTGAGGTACGAATGGCGGATCGCATGGCCTCTGCCATGTCGTCAGGCATGTTCTGTTCATCGAGGAAAAACTGCGGCCAGCGCGAAGGGCCGCCGGCGAGGTGGAAGCCCAGACGCCCCGTGGCCTCAAGCTGCGCTTCGTTGAGATTGAGATCGCTGTAGATTGAGCCCAGCCACTCACGCAGCATGAACCGCGCCTGCTCAATGGAGTGTGCTGTCGGCGTCCGCGAAGGATCCTTCGCATGGGCCTTGGCCGCGTTGCGCAGGGTTTCGAGAATAAGCTGCGTACGGCGGATGCGGTTGTGAAGCTGGTACGAGCGGAAGTAATCGGCGAGGCGCGCATACGCCTCGTTCCATTCTTCCTCGGTGCCAGTCGCGGGGGCAAACTGAATGTTGACTGCTTCCATGTAGGTTCAAATCCGAACCGCACGAAGAATGCGCAGTTTTGATGCCGAGGAAAGCAGAGGATTGCGGATTCCGCATTTTTGGCGGCAAGAAGCAGCCGCCCGGGACAAGACGCCCCGGGAAACTCACTCCTCACCCCCTTACGCTTACGCGATCACTTCATTGATCAACCGGCCGCCGTTCACGATGTCCACAGGACGCACGTTTTCGACGACGATGCGCTTGCTGGCGTTGATGCCGAGCAGGCGGTACATCGTGCGCGCCAGGTCTTCCGGGCCCACGGGGTTTTCATCCGGCTCGCCACCCAGGGCGTCGGACTTGCCGTAAACAAAACCTTTCTTCATGCCGCCACCGGCCATCGCAACGGAGAAGACGCGCGGGTAGTGGTCGCGGCCGTTCGTGCTGTTGATGCGCGGCGTGCGGCCGAATTCGGAACTGACGAGCACCAGCGTGGTGTCCAGCATGCCGCGTTCATCCAAGTCTCTGATCAGACGCGAGAAGGCGATGTCAAACTGCGGAGCCTGGCTTTCAAAGGCACCCTTGATGTTGGAGTGGTGGTCCCAGCCGCCGTAGTTCACCGACACCATGCGCACACCCGCTTCGACGAGGCGGCGGGAGAGCAGGAAGCGCTGACCAGCGGCGTTGCGGCCGTACTCATCGCGCAGCTTGTCGGGCTCGGCGTTGAGGTTGAAGGCTTCGCGGGCTTTGTCAGAGCTGATGAGCTTGTACGCAGCCTGGTAGAAATTGTCCATGGCGCTGAGGCCGTCCGATTTCTCCGTGGTGCGGAAGTGCTCGTCCACGGCGGATAGCAGGTTGCGGCGGCGGTCAAAACGCTTCGCGTCGATCTCCTTCGGCGCGGCCAGATCGCGCACGGTGAAGCCCTTGTCCGCCGGATCGCTGCCCAGCGCAAACGGACCGTAGGCGCTGCTCATGTAGCCGCTGCCTTGATCAGGCGCGATCATGTTCGGCACGGCCACATAGGGTGGCAGATTGTTGCGCGGTCCTTGCTCATGCGAGATGATGGAGCCGAAGCTCGGAAACTTGATGGCCGGGCTCGGACGGTAACCGGTGAACATGTTGTGCGTGCCGCGCTCATGCGCCGCTTCGCCATGCGTCACGGAGCGGATCAGCGTGATTTTGTCGAGAATCTTGGCGATGTTCGCAAACTGCCCGCCCACATACTCGCCCGTCACACCTTTGACAGGGCTGAACGGCCCGCGGTAGTCGGGCGACGCGAAAGGCTTCGGATCCCAGGACTCATGCTGTGCCATGCCACCCGGACGGTAGATGTGGATGATCGAATCAGCGACCGGCTTGAAGGTTTCCACTTCAGGACTGACCTGAGCGGCTTGCAAGCGCAGCATCTCAGGCAACGTCAGGCCGAGACCGCCGAGCATACCAACGTAGAGGAAATCACGACGGCTGGCTCCGGAGCGCAGATCAAGGTGATTG
>JAPLUN010000497.1 GCA_026397715.1 Verrucomicrobiota bacterium | reverse complement strand
CACTCCACCATCAGCAGCAGCGATGATGCTCCTGCTGACACACAGTCCACGTGATGAACTACCGCATCACTCATCGCACGACGTATGTCTACAGCTCGCGGGTGGTCGTGTCGCACCACGCCGCGCGTCTGCGCCCGCGCGATACCGAAACGCAGCGCTGCCTGGAGTTCAGCCTCAGCTTTGACCCGGAACCTGATCTGCTCACGGAGCATACCGATTCCTTTGGCAATCTGGTTTCCTGCTTCTCGGTGCAGAAGCTCCACAAGCAATTTGAAGTGATCTCGCGCAGCCTCGTATCTTTGATGCCGGTGCTGCAGCCCGATCCCCTGCAGACACCGCCCTGGGAGAGCGTGGCCGCGATGTTCCGTGATCCCGTGGCAGTGGATCTCCTGGACCCCTGCCAGTTCGTCTTCGGCAGTCCGCTGCTGATCCATGAGATGCCGCTGCGTGATTTTGCACTGCCCAGTTTCACCAAAGGCCGCCCCGTGCTCGCCGCCACCGCCGATCTCTGCCGCCGCATCTATCGTGAGTTTGTGTTTGATCCGAAGGCCACCACCATCAGCACGCCACTGAACGAGGTGCTGGAGAAAAAACGCGGTGTCTGCCAGGACTTCGCGCACCTCGCCATCGCCAGCCTGCGCGCCATGGGCCTGCCTGCACGCTACATCAGCGGCTACCTGCGCACGCATCCGCCTGCGGGCAAACCGCGCCTCCAGGGGGTCGATGCCTCGCATGCCTGGGCCTCCTGCTTTGTGCCCGGATTTGGCTGGGTCGATTTCGACCCCACCAACAACTGCTTCACCTCTCTCGACCACATCACCGTGGCCATCGGTCGTGATTTCTCGGATGTCAGCCCCGTGCGTGGCATCATAACTGGCGGTGGCAGGCACACCGTCGGCGTAGGCGTGGATGTCGAGCCGGTGGGAACCTGACCAAGACCCTCCAGCCGATGCCATTTTCAAAGACTTTCAAACTCTGGCACAGGCCCTGCTATATTAAATCATCTCATGTCGTCACTGTTTAACGACTACCAACCAGAGGGCTTCTTCGACGAAGTGTTTTCCAAAACCGGGAAGGCACGTCCGCACTACGGAGCCATGCTTGATAGTGTAGGTTCACTCACTCCATCCGAATACTCCGCTCGCCAAAAGGCCGTGGATGCCGCGTTCCTCCGCCAGGGCGTGACGTTCACTGTTTATGGTGACGACCAAGGGACGGAACGAATATTTCCCTTCGATCTCATGCCGCGCATCATACCGCAGCGTGAATGGGAGACCATTGAGGCCGGGCTCATCCAGCGCATCACCGCGCTGAATCTCTTCCTCAACGACATCTACCACGGCCAGAAGATCATCACTGACAAGGCGGTCCCTGCCGAGCTGGTCCTCTCCGCCTCGCATTACCGGCCTGAGTTCCGCGGCATCAAAGTACCGCACGGCATCTACATCCACATCTGCGGCACCGACCTCGTGCGCGATGGCAAAGGCGGCTACTTCGTCCTCGAAGACAACGGCCGCTGCCCTTCCGGTGCCTCCTACATGCTGGAAAATCGCAATGCGATGAAGCGCGCCTTCCCCGGCCTGCTGCAGCAGCTGCCCGTGCGCCCGGTGGATGCCTACGGCTCCATGCTGCGTGAGACGCTTGCCCACCTCGCCCCCAGCGGCGTCTTGGATCCTGCGATCGTCGTGCTCACACCCGGCATCTACAACAGCGCCTACTTTGAGCACTGCTACCTCGCCAAACAGATGGGCGTGCCCATCGTCGAAGGCCGCGATCTCATCCTCCGCAATGACCGCGTGTTCATGCGCACCACCAAAGGCTTGGAGCAGGTGCACGTCATCTATCGCCGCATCGACGACGATTTCCTCGATCCCCAGGTCTTCCGCAAAGACTCCCTCCTCGGCGTGCCGGGCATCATCAATGCCTATCGCAAAGGCAACGTCGCCCTCGCCAACTCCATCGGCACCGGTGTCGCCGATGACAAGGCGGTCTACGCCCTCGTGCCGCAGATGATCAAATACTACCTCGATCAGGATCCCATCCTGCCGAACGTGCCTACGCATCTCGGTGTCGATCCGAAGGAGTGCTCCTACATCCTCGACAACCTCGACAAGCTCGTGGTCAAGGCCGTGAACGAATCCGGCGGCTACGGCATGCTCATGGGACCCCACGCTTCTAAAAAGGAGCGCTC
>JAPLUN010000257.1 GCA_026397715.1 Verrucomicrobiota bacterium | reverse complement strand
CTCATCAAGGAACACGGCCGGTGGTTTGACGCGCCTGCGCACGTGGCTGCGTGAGAGGCCTGCTCTGTTACGCTGAAACTCCGGCAAAAAAGCCAGCCACATTAACGCTCACTCCGCTGAGTGCAGCACACTCCAGCACTTCGCCTTCGGCAACACGCTGCAGGGTTTGATAACGGCCGTTAACAGGCGCACGATACACCTCGATGCAGCGTTCCGTCGCATTGACGATCCAGTATTCCGCCACGTCGGCTTCTGCATAAATTGAAGCCATTTCGCGATCCACCAGCAGACTGCTGACAGACACTTCAACGACGAGGCGGGCGGTGACAGGATGCGCGTCATAATCGTCACGACGACCGTCCACGATGGAGATGTCCGGCTCTGGCTCGGAATCCTTGAGAGTCAAAGGGGCCTCCTGCCGAATCCAGAACAGACCACTGACGGCAGCCCTCAAAAACTCGATCATCGCATCTGCCAGCTTGGTGTGAAGAAAGGATTTGCTCATTTTTTCGATGATCACCCCACGGATGAGTTCTGCCCGTTTTGGAGCCAGTCCATTATCGATCATTTGATGCCATGCCGCGACAGACAGCGGCAATGCACGCTGCTGGAAGGCTGGTTGCGACAGGATAGGCACCATAAGGGAAACATTAAGTTCAAAAGCAAAACAGGCAAGCCTAAGCAACGCTGCCCACCGCCCGCCATCGCCTGACCGCCTCCGCATTTGACTCAAACGCAAACTGATCCAGCGGCACTTCATCCATCGGACAGATCAGGAACTCCGACACCTCCGAGGCCTGCATCACCACGTTGTTGAAATCCGGCACGCGGGCGATGTAGCAGAGATCCAGCGTGGGCCAGGTATAGCCTTGAAACAGGTAGCGATTGTTGAGCGTGCACAGGTAGGTGAATGCGCTCGCCGGGAGTTGAATGCCCACCTCCTCATGTGTTTCACGCGCGGCAGCCATCTCGCCGCTTTCTTCGGGCTCGATGACACCGCCGGGCAGACCGAGCAGCCCGAAGCCGGGTTCATGGGCTCGGCGAATGATGAGGATACGGTCCTGAGCATCGAGAAGCAGCGCCACAGCGGCCGGGATCGGCGTGATGAAGTGCCGAAAGCCGCAGGCGACACAAACAAACTCGCGATCACTCTTTGAGATCCAGTCGTCCTTGCCGCAGTCGCTGCAAAATTTGAAGGGGGATTCAGACATGGGGCTTTCCCTGCCGCCGATGCGCGCGCCATGCCAGCAGAAACACCAGCGCGCAGGCGGCTTTCAGTATAAACAGCCACCAGGGCTCCCACCACGCGCCGGTGTGCACTTCGATGAGATCTGAGACACCAAAGCACGCAAAGGCCACAGGCAGCAGCCAGCGCCAGGGCCGTTTCATCCGCAGTCGAACAGCCAGCACGAGAGCGATGGTGAACCACAGCCCGGCTTCAGCGTAGTTAAAGACGGCATGCAGTGAAAGCGGGACCTCTTCGTTCATGCATGAACATTCCCTGCCAAACTCTCCCGGGCAAGGTCAGGACAGATGATAATTCTTGATAACGCTTCTTGGCTTGGATGACATGATTTGTCAGAATCCGCGTTAATTCTGACCATGAGTACCAACCTGCTTCAGTCCTGGCTGCGCCTTCCCAATGGGGAGCGTCATGACCTGAATGGCACCTGCTCCATCGGCCGTGCACCGGACAATTCCATCCCAGTGGCGGACAGCGAAGTTTCCCGCCGCCACGCCATCATTCAGGCGCAGGGCGAGCGCGAATACTGGCTGGTCGATCTCGGCAGCGCGAACGGCACCTATGTCAACGGCCGTCGCATCTCGCAGTCGGTGCGCCTGCACAATGGGGACATCATCCGCGTCGCCAGCAACGAACTGGAATTCGCCACCGAGATTCTCAGCGCCATGCATCAGGCAGGCCAGCAGGTCATGGCTTCGACGATGATCCACATCCGCCAGGCGCAGTGCTGGCTCATGGTGGCAGACATCATTGGCTCCACCCAGCTCTCACAAACGCTGCAAGGTGCGCAGTTCCCACGCATGACGGGCAGTTGGTTCAAGAACTGCCGCCAGATCGTCGACGAATGCGGCGGCCACATGTCAAAGTATCTGGGCGACGGATTTTTCTGCTACTGGGACGACACCGAGGACAGCGCCATCCAGGTGCGCCAAGCCGTGTCCAAGCTGTATGCAGCCCAATTGGACGCCAACCCACCTTTCCGCCTCGTGCTGCATTTCGGAGCTGCCATGCTCGGCACTGTGCCGACGATGAACGAGCTCAATCTGCACGGCCCCGAGGTGAACTTCGTCTTCCGCGTCGAAAAAGTGGCCGCCGTGCAGAAGCAAAACATCCTCTTCACCGACGCCGCCGTGAAACGCATGGAGGCGGAGAAGGAAGTCAGACTTGTGTGCGAATGCGCCGTGGAAGGCTTTTCGAAGACCTATCCTTTTTACACGCTGGTCGCGTGAAGCCACCAGCGCGCTTGATCAGTCCACCGCACTCGCGGTGCCATCCGCCTGCTCCGGCTCAGACGGCAGCAGCATCGCCACAGCGGCGGAAGGGATGAAGAGGAAGCCGGCGTAGAGCAACGCGGTGCGGAAATCGCCGACCTTCACGAAAATGCCAAAAAACACCGTGCCACCCGCAGCGACGATGCGTCCGATGTTGTAGCAGAAGCCGGAGCCGGTGGTGCGCAGCAGCACGGGGAAGAGCGGCGGCAGGCACATGGTGAAGAGGCCAAACACACCCTGGCAGGCACCAATGACGGCAAACTGCCATTTCGTGGCCTCCCAGCTCCAGACTTGAGAGAAGGAGAGGTACATGATGGCGAAGTAGGCCAGCATCATGCCCACGATGGTGTTGCGATAGCCAAAGATCTTCGCCAGGCCGCCGTTGATAAAATTGCCGATCAGCGAGCCAAACATGATCCACATCAGCGCCGTGACGACAGCGGCATCCTTGCCGGATTTATCGAGCGAAGCGACTTCAGCGAGGCTCAGAACGTGCTTCTGCTGCCAGAAGAGGAAGGTCCAATGCGCCGTCAATGACACGGCACAGATGAGCATCACCCGCCACGTCACCCCGCGCACGGCAGGGCTGAAGAGATCACCGATTTTGGGCACTGCCTGGCCTTCACGGGCCTGCGTCCACTCCTCAGTCTCCGGCACCGCTTTGCGAATCCACAGCGTGATCAACGCCGGCAGAATGCCGATGAGGAAAATATAGCGCGGCTCCCGGCCCGCCAGCAGATAGCCCGCCAAACACGCCAGCAGCACGCCGCAGTTCACCGCGCTTTGCAGTGTGGCGGCAATCCATGGGCGCCATTTTTTCGGCCACGTTTCAGACAAAAGCGAAGCGCCCACGGCCCACTCACCGCCGATGCCCAGCGCCGCGAGAAAGCGGAAGATCATGAGATGCCACCAGGTCTGCGCAAAGAATGACAACCCCGTGAAGCAGGCGTAGGTCAGGATCGTGAGCGTCAGCGCCCGGCTGCGGCCCAGCACATCGCCAATGCGGCCAAAGAACGCGCCGCCCACCGCCCAACCGACCAGGAACGCGGCCTGGATGATGGAACCATGCATGCCGACCGTGGGATTGTCCTCCGGCACCAGCATGAGCTGCGCCACGAAGGCCGTCGCGACCAGCGTGTAGAGGTGCATGTCGAGGCCGTCAAACATCCAGCCCAGCCATGCGGCGAGTCCGGAACGGCGTTGTTGCGGCGACAGATCGCGAAGACGGGTGATGTCAGGAGTGGCTGATTGGCTCATGCGGGCGCGAGTCTTTCGCAGCCGGGCCGGAATGGCAAGCACGGATCACCGGCTCTTCGCCAGCTTGTTGTACTTCTCCACCAGGTCGTTGAACTCCCTCGTGCGGGCATTGAGCTTGGAAATCGCGTCATTCCGCTCCTCCACCAGCTGCTTGAGCAGTTCGTTCTGCTTTTCCATCGCGCTGTTCTGGGTGGTGACGACGCTGTTGTGACTTTTGATCGCCTCCGCTCCTTTGCCAAACGCTAGCTGGGTGGCCTCCAGGCCGCGCTGCATCTGCATCACCTCGCGCATGTAGATCGCTATGGTGATGCCGCGCGCGACGGAGTCGGCGGAGAGATCTTTGTACTCGCGGGACACCTCGACCAGCCGGGCCTCCACTTCAGCGCGCAGTTCCGTCAGACGGGCGATTTCCTTTTCATACTCGCGCACCTTGCGCTCCGCTTCGATGCGCAGGGCGTTTTCGGCTTCGAGTCGTTTGACGAGATCCTGGATGTGGCCGCGCAGGCGATCCTCGCGCTGCCATTGCACGATGCAAACGGCGCAGAGGCCCAGTGAGATGACAACCAGCAGCGTGGTGAGCAGACGCTTCATGGGTCAGAGTGACGGCTTGGCCGCATTCACGGGTTTGACGTTGAAGGCCACCTTGGTGAAGCCGACCCGCTTGGCGGCATCGAGCACTTTCACGAGATCTGAGTAGCGAGTGTTCACATCGGCGCTGATGTAAACGGGCGTGGCAGCGTCCTTGCTGAAACGTTCGGCCAGCTTGCGATCCAGCTCCGGCAGCGTGATGCCGGCCTTGTCGAAAAACACATCGCCGGTGGCGTTCACCGCGAGATTGATCATGTCCGGCTTGAAGTCGGACTGCGCCGAGGAGGCGACTGGCAGGTTGACCTTGATGGTCTGCTGCTTGGACATCGTGAGGCTGACCATCATGAAGGAGGCCAGCAGGAAGAACATCACGTCAATGAGCGGGATGATTTCCAGCCGCGTCTTGCGTTCGGGCAATGGCGAATGAAGTTTCACGGCAGGATCAGGCCTTGGGAGTGGCTTTGTCAAAACCGTGCTGGACAGCGAGAATCAGCACGTTGTTCGCGGCGGCTTCGAGATCAAACTTCAAGCCGGCCAGACGCGAGTGGAAGTAGTTCATCGGCACCAGCGTGCCAATGGCAATACCAAGACCGGCTGCGGTGGCGATGAGCGCTTCACCAATACCACCGGTGACTTTTTCGACGGCAAGTTCACTGCTGCCGATGCTGGTGAAGCTACCCATGATGCCGGTGACTGTGCCCAGCAAACCAAGCAGAGGTGCGAGGGTGACGATGGTGTCCATCGCACTCAGATAGCGGCCCGCATCGCGCAGTTCCTGCCCGGCAGCCACTTCAAGCGCACCCTGCATGCTGGTGTGGCGGTGATTGAGACCGTGGTGAATCATGCGCACCACCGGATCGCTGGATTTCGCCGAAAAGGCTATGGCCCCCGCGAGGTCTCCTGCCTCCAGCTTTTCATAAACTTCGTCCAGCTGCTTGACGGAGCGCTTCGTGGCAAAGCGCACCCACCAGAACACACGCTCCACAAAAATGCAGACCGCCACCACCGTGACGACCGCAATGGGATACATGATGGGACCACCTTTGTGGAAGAGATCGACGACGACGTTGGCGAGGATGGGCATGAAAAAAATAGGAGATGGAAGATCTAAATGGGCAGATTCGGAAGAGCCCTCAGTTCAGGCGAAAGGTCAGCGGCACGGTGTGGCGATGTGATGTACCCGTCTGCCAGCGCCAGTTCCGGCGAATGAATCCAACGGTGGCTTCGTCCAGTGCGCTAAAACCGGTGGTGCTGACAACACTGACGCTTTCAACCGAGCCCGAAGGACCGAAGCCAACGACCAAGCGCACGGTGCCCTGCATGCCGGCTCTCTGCGCAAATTCCGGATAAGGCGGCTTGGGCAATGTGCCTTTGCTGTTGCCCATCCCGGTGGCACCCGCAGTCCCTTCCTGCGTTGAGTTTGCACCTGTGCCTTTGCTTTTGGCCACAGGACCCGCGCGTGGTCGCGCTGGCGCAGGGGGCGTCTGACGCACCACGGGATCCACAGGACGCAGCGCATCCTCGATCTTTGGTGCGGTGGGAACGGCAAAGATGTCCTCCAAAGTCATCGCCTCGGCGATCTCTGGCAGGTCCTGGGTTTGCGGCGGAGTCTCGATGGTTTCGGGAATCTCAACCGGCACCACGGGTTCGACTTCGGTGGTCTCGTCGGTCTTTTCCCCCATCGCCATCATCTCCGTCATGGTGAGTTCTTCCGTGGACATCTCGGCGTCTTCGGGATCCTCAAGCGACTTGAGGTGAATCGGCGGAAGATCATCGGCAAACATGCCGATGACGCCCACGGTCAGAAAGCTCCCCGTGATGCCCACGAGCCACGAAAGCGTGATGAGCACACGCACCAAATTACCACCACGTTGCACCACCTTGGCGGCAGAGCCCGCAGCAGCAGCAGTTCTTGGCTTTGGAGGGTTGAAGCCCATGGTGGGCAGGGGATTTAACATCGAGGAGGTCATTGCACAAGGCGGGCGGAAGTGACGATGAAACGTAAGAATGGCATGTCAACTTGCAATTGCGACTCAGTCGCATCATTATGTTTTTATTGCTCTCAATACTGCCAAAGTTGTCCCTGAAGTACTTCCGAATGCCGCCTCTCTCAGCCCCCAATCAATCTTCCCCTGAGGATCGCAATGCTACCGCCAAAGTCTGGATGAAGCGCGGCATTGCACTGCTTTCGGCCAATGCCGCCGCTGCGCTGCCGGAGGCCCTGAACTGCTTTGAGCAGGCGCTGGCGATACGCCGTGAGCTGCCGTTTGAGGAAACCGCTTGGTATCGCTGGCTGCTGACAGCCTGCTGGATGAACCGCGGGGACGTGCTGACACGATTGGGAAATCCGACAGACCTAACCGCAGCCGTGCAGAGCTTTGATGAGGCGATCTTTCATCTGCAAAAGTTGCCGCTTGAGGAGGACTCGCAGTATCGCGGGCGGCTGGCCCTGGCCTGGATGAACCGGTCTCTGGCGCTGCGTGCGCAGGCAACTGCTGAAAGCCTACACGCTGCGCTGCTGTCGCTGGTTCATGGTAAAACCGTGATCGAGGAAAGCGTGATCGCCGGACTCCCCGTCAATACGGCACTTCTGCCAATCTTGCTGATCAACCGCGCTGCATTGCTGCTGGAAGTCTCCCCTCCTCGGATGTTGGAAGCCATGCAGGTGGCGGACGAAGCCCTGATTTTAAGCAAACCCACGGAACATCTGAATCTGCAAGCCGCCGAGATAGGCCTAAAAGCACGCCACATCTTCTGCCGGGCCGTGGCGATCCTGCTGGAAACACCCCCGGTGGACACCAGCCGCGCCGATGATTGGATCATGCAGGCCACGGACAAGGTGGATGAAGCGATGCAACTCACCGCCAGATGGGAGAGCCAGAAAGAAGCGGGACCGTTCCATGCCCTTCGTCACGAATTGTTTCGCTATGGCTGCAACCTGCTCCTCGCTTACCAGCCCCACTTCATGGCGGAATTTCTGCTCGATGTGCTGGACCCAGAACAGAGATCCCCGCTGCTGGCCAAAGCAGATGACCTCTATCAGGTGGGTCTTGAAGCCTTGGATCTGGCGGCTGCAGAAATGCGGCGGCGCGGACCGTTGGATCTGGGTTTGCAGAAAATGGACCGTCTGATCGTGGTGCTGAAATCGATGAGCCGTGCGGCAGATCGGATCAAAATACGTTCCGCACAAAGAACCGCATAGCCCACATCTGCATTCCGGTAATGGCCAGGACGCTCCGCTGCGTTGACAGCCACCGTCAAATTCTGGGCCAAAAGGTTGGGCTAGGAGGTCAATGGGCCTTGGTGACGCAGCCGTACGTCCCAAGGCCCATTTTCAGTCCGCGGGGGATCGCAAATGACCGCATGTTTTGAGCAAAGGATCGCTATTTTCCATGGTTGACTGGATTGACAAATGAGACTTAATCGCAATACGTTAATGAAATCGAATCTCATTATCATCAGTTAGCTTTTTCCGATCACCCCTCTCATGTCACCAAAATTCCCCTCCAGCCTCCGCCATGCTGCTCGCAAGACAGGCCCCAAAACTCTCTCTGTCACCTCGTTGCTGTGCGCTGCAGGCAGCCTGAGCGCCCAAACTGCCGCCCCCATCAAGCTCAAGCCTCAGATTGAAGAGATTCCCACCGAGTTGCCCGAAGTCCTCATTGAAGCGACTGGATCGGTCTACAACCCCCAGCGTCTTCAATCACCGAAGTACACGGAGCCACTGCGCGACATCCCCCAGACGATTACGGTCATTCCCAAGGCGGTGATCGAAGACCGTGGCGCGTTCAGCCTCCGCGATGTGCTGAAAAACACACCGGGCATCTCCATGCAGGCAGGTGAAGGCGGCGCGGTGTCAGGTGACAACCTCTCCATCCGCGGCTTCAGCGCCCGCAGTGACATCTACCTCGACGGTGTGCGCGACTACGCCAACTACAACCGTGATCCCTTCAACACGGAGCAGGTTGAGATCACCAAAGGCCCGTCCTCCTCCACCGTCGGTCGTGGTTCCACAGGCGGCTCCATCAACACCGTCAGCAAGATGGCCAATCTGACAGACTCCGTGCTCACCACTGTCAGCGGCGGCACCAGCAGTCTTTACCGCGA
>JAPLUN010000379.1 GCA_026397715.1 Verrucomicrobiota bacterium | reverse complement strand
TTTGAAGGATCTGTTTGCACCTCCGACGCGGACGATCCCCACGCTGATTCAGCAGGCACGGGTGTGGACGGATTTCCATGTGCTCACGATTTTTTTCGCGCTGGTCTGCCTCATCGGCCTGCCGCATTCGCGCGATTTTCTGCGCGAGCCCGCGCCATGGAAGGCGACGATCTGCCTTCTTATTTTCACCTTTGCCGTGGCGATGCTGTGGACGCATGCCGCCCCCATGTCATGAAACCGACGCTTCCCCGAATCGACCCTGCGAAGCGGACCGTGGTGCCGCCCGAGCCGGAACTGAGCCCCAAGGCGGCGCGAAACATCATCCGTGTGTTTGTCGTGATGCTGGCCGTGCCGCTGCTGTTTGAGGCAGCGTCGTGGTTCACGGCTTCCAAGACCAATCTGGCGGCGGCAACGGTGCGCAGCGGACTGCAATGGCTGCTGATGCATGGCCTGAATGAAGGCAACAAAAACGTCTATCTCGGGCGTGAAGGCTGGCTCTTTGACCAGCGTGAACTCGACCGTCTGGCACATGCCAAACGCCCAGCCAACGACTTGCAGCCCGGCTTGATCAAGCTGGCGGCACAGCTGAAGGCTCAAGATACGACACTGCTGGTGGTCACGATTCCAGACCGTGCCACGATGTACCCGGAGCAAATCCGGCCCGGTCGTTATCTTGATGTGGTGCGTTTGAAAGGTGAGGCGGGCAGACTGGCTGAATTGAAAGCGGCGGGCGTCAATGTGCTGGACATGACCGAAGCCCTTTGGGAATTCCGTGACAGGCAGCCGGTGTTCTTTTCGCATGACAGTCACTGGACACCTGAGGCCATGAAGGCGGTGGCCCTGGCGGTGCACAAGCATGTGTATGAAAAGCTGCCACGTCTGAGCAGCCCAGAGACCCCCGTGATCAATGCCAAAATTCTTGATCGCACCGACCCTGGTGATCTGGCGCGTCGGCTTGATCCGCTGCATACTGCCAAGCTGCTGGGAGAGGAAGAGGCGAACTTGGTTTCAATCCAAGGCATCCCGCCAAGCGACCAATCACCGATCGTGCTGCACGGCGGTGAGCTGATGCGTGTGTACGATAATGCGCAGCTCAGCTTTGGCGGGGGCGGTCAGGAGCCGGAGGCTGGTTTTGCCACGCAGCTTGCCACCTTGCTGGGACGCCCCCTGGACGTCCGGGACATGCCGGTGCCGGGAGAAAGCTACGAAGACAAGAAGCTCGTCATCATTCTGTTGCCGATGGCGGAACTGGTGCCGTAAGTTTGGCGAACTCATGCTGCGACTTCTCCTTCACTTTTTTTTCGGCGGCGTCTTTGTCTATGCGGGGATTCTGAAGGTGGCGGATCCGATGTCGTTTCTCGATGACATCCGCAGCTTCGATCTGCTGGGAGACCCCTGGGCTGCATGGCTGGCCATGGGCCTGCCGTGGCTGGAAATTTTTGCGGGACTGGCGGTCATGAGCGGCCTGCTGCGTTCCGGCGGCCTGCTGATCTTGAATGGCTCGCTGCTGATTTTTCTGGCGGCCATCAGCATCTCGTGGTGGCGCGGCATCGACATCCGCTGCGGCTGCTTCGGCCACGCGGACGCCACCTCCAATTACCGTGACCTCATCCTGCGAGATGTGTTGCTGCTGCTCGCAGGGATCGTACTCGCATGGCATGGGAAGCCGAAAGCAAAAGCATGAGCGCTGAACTGAAATACCACTTCGCCTCGGACAACACGTCCGGCATTTGTCCTGAAGCCTGGCAGGGGCTGGAAGAGGCCAACGCAGGCTATCAACCCAGTTATGGGGCCGACTCGACCACGGCGGAGGCCTGCGAAATGTTCCGGCGTTTTTTCGAGACGGACTGCGATGTTTACTTTGTCTTCAACGGCACGGCGGCGAACTCGCTCTCGCTCGCCACGCTGTGCCAGAGCTACCACAGCATCATCACCGCGCAGGAGGCGCATGTGGAGACGGATGAATGCGGTGCGCCGGAGTTTTTCAGCCACGGATCCAAGATCCTGCTGGCCCGCAGTCCGCTGGGAAAGCTTGATCCTGCTGATGTCATTCGTCTGGCGACCAGCCGCAGCGATGTTCATTTTCCGAAGCCACGCGCCCTGAGCATCAGCCAGAGCACGGAACTGGGCACGGTGTACCGCCCGGGCGAGGTCAAGGGCCTTGGTGCTGTCGCGAAGCAGCATGGCCTGTCGATTCACATGGATGGTGCGCGGTTCTTCAATGCGCTGACCGGATTGAACTGCGCGCCTGCCGACATCACCTGGCGAGCCGGGGTGGATGTGCTGTGCTGCGGTGGCACGAAGCTCGGCATGGCGGTGACGGAGGCCGTGGTTTTTTTCAACAAGGAGCTGTCCCAGGAGTTTGCGTACCGCTGCAAGCAGGCGGGGCAGCTTTGCTCCAAGATGCGCTTCATCTCGGCTCAGTGGCTGCGCATTTTGAGTGATGAAACCTGGCGCAGGCATGCGCAAAACGGCAACACCCTGGCCAGACGCCTCTCTGATTCACTCGGTCATCTACCGGGCGTGCAGATTCTCTACCCGGTGGATGCCAATGCCGTGTTTGCCAAGCTGCCGGACCGGATGAAGGAAGGCCTCAAGGAGCGGGGCTGGGTTTTCTACAGCTTCATCGGCGGCGGTTCACGCCTGATGTGCTCATGGCGTACGACGGAGGCGGATGTGGATGCCTTCGTCGCTGATGCGGCGGCTTTCGTGTGAAGATCAAAACGACTCAGCCATCTGATCGAGTTCCTTGTTGATGCGGTCCTTCCACTCAGCCGAGATGTCGAGCAGAAGCAGTTGATCAAAGGTCTCGATGGCTTTGATCTTTCTTCCGGCGGCAAGGAGCGCACGCGCGTACGCTTCAATGAGATTGGCTCGGGAGGTGGGGCTTGTGACCTGGGTGAAATCGGTGCCGTCAAAAGCCTTCACTGCTTCCCTGCCCCGCTGGCTCTCAATTAGCAAACGCGAGAGCGCGACGAGGCTCTGGACCCGCCAAGCGTAGTTCGCATCTGTGACCTGGACCGCCTTGCGGAACTGCGCTTCGGCTTCCTTGGCCTGGCCTTGCTTCAGATGCAGCACGCCCAGTTCGCACAGCGCACGCCCTCGCACGCCAATCTCGGCGCCGGCTGAATCGGCGGTGAGTTGCCATTGCTTCATCTCGGCAGAGGCGTCCTTCTTCGCATGATAAATCCCGGCGAGAATGCCGTGCGCCTGACTGCGGCAGCGCACGGGCCATGCGTCGATGTCCTTGCCCTGCACGGATGCGAGGGCCTCATCATAGCGCTCGAAGTCAGCGAGCACGCGCAGCTTCGCGAAATCACGATGCGCGGGATCCTTGACCGCAGCTGCAAGGGCTAGCGCCCGTTTTTCGTCCTTCAGGGACTTGACCGCGATGTCGATGGCGAAGTCAAGATACGTGAAGTTCTCTCCGGCTTCGTCCGTCTTCGCGGCCATCCCTTCGAGTTTCTGAATGGCTTCATCGTAGCGCTTGTCCGCACGCAGCCGCTTCGCGGCGCTGAACTGGGTGTAATCAATGGCCTGCGCGGAGACGCCAAACAATGCGAGAGCGGTGACGGTGATGATGATTCGAGTCATGAGAGGATCACTTGAAGGTGGCCTTGCCGAAGGACGCGTCGCCCGGGATGTGCGAGGCGTTGAGTTTGCCGGTCCAGGCGGAGAATTCGCGGCTGGCTTTCTTGCCTGCGGCGTCCAGGAAGTGTACGCGGCCCACATTGAGATACCAGGTGTCCCCGGACTTCGGCGGTTTGGTGCGCAGCGTTTCAAAAGGGATGACGGCCATGGATTCCCAGCGGCTCTTCGCAGGCACCAGCTTGGTTTCAAAGGTCCAGGCTCCGCCCCAGCTCTCGTCATTCCACCCGTAGCGCGGGTGCAGGTAGTCGGCGATGAAGCCGTGCTCCGCCTCGTTGAACGAGGTGGGCTCCGGTTCATACGCAAAGTAAAAGTAGCGGGCGCGATCGCCGATGGGGGAGACGTTGATCACGATGCTCTCCTGCAACCACAGCTCGGCATCATGACCGCGTGCCGCAAAGTTCATCTTGTCGGCAGGCTGCTCGCCGCTGACGCGCACGTAGAGATTCACCTCGTCACAGAGCACCCGAAAGCTCGTGGGTGCCTGCAGTTTTTCAGCCGATCCACTTGGCAGCAGCTCATGCGCCTCGGCTTTCTCCCAGCGCGGCGAGTCGAGCGTGAGCGGCCCGCTCACACGCTCAATGGCGAGCGACTGGCTCTTTTGCAGCAGGGCGTCGGGACTCGCTCGCATCTTTGCCGTATCCCAGTTAAACGGTGCGCGGTCCAGGTAACGGCCCGCATACTTCAGGTCGTTCTCTTTGGCGAAGCGATACGCCGGGTTCTTCTTTTTCGGATACTTCGCATCGCCATTCGCCAAGCTCGCAATGAAAGCGTTCCGCGCATCAATGGCGTCGAGCAGCTGGGTGATCGAAGCGGCGCTGTTCATGGCCTGATGATTGCGCCACGCATTCACCACGAGGGCCAGATGCTTGAGGAAATCAAACTCATAGCGCACCATGTCGAGTCTGCGCCGCACCTCGGGCAGCTGCGCTCCGCTCTCCGCTGCGGCCAGGTCTTCCTCCAGGGAGTTGATCACATCCGGGGTCCACAGCGTTCCCAGAGCGAAGATGGGATCACGGCCCGATTGATACGCGTAATTGCGGATCGTCTGCCACAGCTCCACGCGCTTTTGCACGTTGGTAAAAAAGCGGCGCATCGGGTTTTCAGACTCGCGAAAGGCCGCCTGCAAATACTCGTCGAAGAGCTCGCCCGCGCTTTGGGTGGTGGGATCAATGCCGAGCCGCAGGTACACATAGATGTTCGGCCCTTCGATGCCCCACTGCCCGTTACCGGGGCTGCCATTCACCTGCACGGAGTGAACGTTGTTGCTCACCAGCAGCCGGCTCTGCTCCGCGATCATGCCCACGGTTGTCAGCGGCGTGAGGCCCACGAGGTGGAAGTTGCCCCAGTTGTAAAGATACGCCGAGAACCCGCCAGGCACCTTGAGCTGGTTCCACGCCGCAAACGCCTCCGCGTCGGAGTGCATCATCTCGATGATCGTGTTCTCCGGAAATTCGCGGAAGGTCTGCGGCGGCTGGATCGTGGGGCCGTAGGAGGTCATCATGATCTTCTTGCCGGGCCGGTCCTTCAGCAGCCGCAGCGCCATGTCCCGGTGCATGATCCACAGCTTCTCGCCCCAGGCGTGGTCATTGTGAAAGGCGATGCCGTCCCCGGGCTTCGTCGTCGGCTTGATGCCATACAACTCCGCGCACTTCTGGCACTGGCAGGGGCGGAAACCATCTGCCTGGCCGAGTTCCACGATGTCAAAGCCGTCATCGCAGCGCGCGAGGATGTGCTTGTAAATCAACTCGCGCACCTCCGCGTTCGAGAGACAAAGCTGCCCATCATCCGCCGAAAGTTCCGGCTGCCGCACACCGCCTGTGAGGATGAAGTATTCCGGGTGCGCCTTGCCGTACTCCTTGATGGGCACTGCCGATGGATGCTGATGCCCAAAGCGCGACCAGATGCGCGTGAAGCGCCGCGCATGATTCGCGGTGTAGAACAGTTCGTCACTATCGCGCATATCGTGTTCCGCGAATTGGGGCGCGCGCTTCACATCGAGCGTCGGTGGCACATGGATGATCGACTGCGGCACGAACGTCGTGCCCGACTCATCCGGCGAAAGAAAGCGCGCCCCGACGTATCGATGCACAAACTCCGCCACGCCAAACAGCGTGCCTTCAAACGGCCGCGCTGTTTCCTTCCCCGCGCCGCGTTTGCCCACCAGCGTGTCCGGTTCGTCATGCCCCGCGATGATGACATCAGCGCCGGCGACCTTGTGCGCATAACTCCAGCCGCCCGCCTTCGCCATATCCACACCCTTAGCTGCAGCCAGCTTCGTGGCACCGAGATAGAAGCCCGGGCGCGTTGCATCCACCGCCGACTCCTTCACCACCGGGAGCGTGATCTTGTTCGCCGCAAACGCCTGCTGCAGCAGCTCCGCCGCACGCGTCACCGAGGACTCCGCCGCCGTGTTCCCCGCCACATCCGGCACGACGATCTGATACTTCGACCTGCCGCGAAACCCGAGAATCATGTCCTCCGGCCCCTCATCATCACTGACCTTCGTTTGACTGATGGCGGTGACAGCAAGAACGGGAAAACAAACGAGCAAGGTGAGCAGGCGCATGGAGTGGAGTCGTGTGCGATGAGGATGAAGACTCCTGCAAACGCCAGCGCGAGCGGTGCCTTTCTTAAACTATGAGACGCATTCCTTCTAAACGTGACGCATCGGCTAAGCCACCCCCCCGCTGCTTCCGCCTTTCCACACTCCAAGGACGGCGTACCTTTTTGAGCGCACGCGAAGCTACAGACCCGAAAATTCGGACCCTCACAGCGGTTCCCTACCAGCGCCGCGGCACGCGTTTATCCTGCGCGAGGGATGCTCTGGGTGCTTCATGGAGATGAAACTGCCCCACACGTATTTCAACAGAACATGGTATTATCTGGCGATCATGTCCCCATGTGGCCGACAGTCTCGTTGCACTGAGTTCACTTGCTGCAGGCTCACTGCGGTTTGAATCACCTCACACGCCTTCCGGCGCAGCATCAGCCGCTGCGGCTTCTTCCGCCACGGTGGAAAGGCGCTTGAAGTGGAGCTGCAGAACACGCCTGAGGTCCGCCTTGGTGGTGGTCACCTCGTACTCTTCAATGACCACTTTTTCACCCACCTTGGGGAGATGGCCGAGGAGATGAGTGACATAGCCGCCAATGGTGGTGACTTCGTCACTGTCGAGATCGATGCCGGTCTGGTCGGCCAGTTCGTAGAGGTTGTAGGTGCCTTCGACGGTGAATTCGTTGTCGTTGATGCGGCGGAACTCGCTGACTTCATGGTCGAATTCGTCCTGAATGTCGCCCACGATTTCCTCGAGCACGTTGTCCAGCGTCACAATGCCGACGGCACCGCCGAATTCATCCACGGCGAGGGCCACGTGAACGTGTTTGTCGAGGAAGAAGCGCAGCAGCTTGTCGATGGGCATCATCTCCGGCACCATCTGCAGCTCGCGTTTGATCTTGCGCAGATCAGGCTGGGGTTTGCCGATGAGGCTGAGCAGATCTTTGATGTGGATGGTGCCGATGGCGTGATCGAGATGCCCCTCCACGAGCGGATAGCGCGTGTGCTTGGAATCAATGGCGATCTTGAGATTGGTCTCAAAGGTTTCATCCGCATCGAGCGAGACGACCTGGTTGCGCGGCGTCATCACATCACGCACGCAGCGGTCATTGAGGGCGAGGGCGTTGAGAAGGATGTCCTTCTCGGTTTCGGTCACTTCCTTGGATTTCTGACTTTCGGCCACGATGTGGCGCAGCTCTTCTTCCGAGTGGGCGATCTCGTGCTCGGAAACGGCCGTGATGCCCAGGAAGCGGAGGACGAGGTTGGTGCTGGCGCTGAGAATCCAGATGGCCGGCTTCAGCAGGATGTAAAACAAGTGCAGCGGGCGCGCGATCAGCAGCGCGGTTTGCATGGATTTGCGGATGGCGACCACCTTCGGCGTCTGCTCGCCAAGGACGACGTGCAGGAAGGTGACGATGGCATAGGCGATGCCGATGGACGTCCAGCGAATCACGGTCTCGTTGACGATGCCCATTTTAAACAGCATCGGCTGCACGACGACAGCGACAAACGGCTCGCCAAAAATTCCCAGCGCGATGCTGGTCAGTGTGATGCCCAGCTGCCCGGCGGAGAGGTAGGCGTCCAGATTGCGCGTCACGGTCTGCGCGAATTTGGCACCGCGCATGCCATCTTCGATGGCGGCCGTGAGCTGGATGTCCCTGACTTTGACGATGGCAAACTCAGCCGCCACAAAGAAGGCATTGAGAAGCACGATGATCAGCACAATCACAGCCTGCCAGAAGACTTCACCAGCGGTGAAGCTCCACTCGCGTACGAGTTCGGCAGAGGCATTGGCGAGCAAAGGAGTCATGAGGCGGCGCGATCAGGCGTTCACAGCTTCTCGTAATTTCCATCGCATCGTTTTTCGAGGATGGTGAAGCCGGCGGCCTTAGCGTCGGAAACGGAGAGAGTTTTGGTGATCTTCGGCGTGCTAAAACCTGAAATGAGTTTTTTGACCGGCTGCCTGCAAAGAGGGCATGCCTCAAGCGCAGGCCTGCTGAGCGGACGGCGCAGATCAAAGCCTCTGCGGCAAGCAGGGCATCCCTTTTCAGGGTCTTCAGCGATGTAGGAGTAGGTAGGCATCAGAAGAGTACGCGCCGCCTCTCCAAGCAGCCAGAGTCGGCCCCTGGCTGCAAGATCGGACGGAATTCTACCAGCTGGACTTCGTCACCCCGGGGATCATCCCTTGGGAGGCGAGTTCGCGGAAGGTCATACGGGACATCTGGAAGCGGCGAATGAACGCGCGACGACGGCCGGAAACGCGGCAGCGGTTGATGAGACGTGTCGGGCTTGCATCACGTGGAAGCATGGAGAGGCCGACGAAGTCGCCTTTCTCCTTGAGTTCTGCACGGAGTTTAGCGTACTTTTCGACGGTTTTACGTTTGCGCTTGTCGCGCTCGAGCCAGCATGTTTTTGCCATAGGGGCGCGGAGTCTGCCCCAAAGCGCTCCTTTCGCAAGAAAAAATTTCTACTGGAAGATGGTCTGATCCACGCTAAATCCCCAAACCCTATGATCATCTTTTACGGAATGTGTCTCGCAGTCTCCCTTCTTTTCTGCGGCGTTATCGCTTTCACCTACCTGGTGAAGGGCTGAAATCAGCCCTTTTCGGGGCTGCTTACTGGTAGAGAAAAGTCGTCAGCGGACTGGTGGCTGAAGCCTCTGCCGCGCCTTCGCTCAGGCCGATTTCATAGGCGCTGCGCCCGGCTTCCACAGCCATTTTGAAGGCTTGGGCCATCCGTACGGGGTCGGCAGCCACAGCAATGGCGGTGTTCACCAGCACTGCATCCGCACCCATTTCAAAGGCCTCGGCGGCGTGGCTGGGAGCCCCAATCCCCGCATCCACCACCACCGGCACCGTAGCCTGGGTGATAATGATTTCGATCATCCGCCGCGTCACGATGCCCTGATGCGAGCCGATGGGCGATCCCAAGGGCATGACCGTGGCCGTGCCCACATCCTGCAAACGGCGGGCCAAAACGGGGTCGGCATTGATGTAGGGGAGGACGATGAACCCCTCCTTCACGAGAATTTCAGCCGCCTTGAGCGTTTCAATCGGATCTGGCAGCAGGTAGCGCGGGTCGGGGTGGATCTCCAGCTTCACCCAGTTGGGCAGCCCCGCCGCCACGGCCAGGCGGGCCAGGCGCACCGCCTCCTCCGCATTCATCGCCCCGCTGGTGTTTGGCAGCAGCAGGACGTTCTTGGGGATGAAATCGAGGATGTTGGCAAAGGGATCGCCCTTGCCAGTCAAATCCGCCCTACGCAGCGCCACGGTCACGATTTCCGTTTCCGAGGCCACGATGGCATCCCGCATCAGCTCACCGCTGGCGAATTTGCCCGTCCCCATCATGAGGCGGGAGTTGAACTGACGATTGGCGATGGTGAGGGGCAGATTTGGCACGGGAAGTGAGAGATGCACCCAATCTCGCCTCACGCAAGCATCACCCGCTGCAGCAGCTCACCTGTCGGTGGCTGGATGCCGATATAGAAGTCGCCAAATTCGCCATACTGGGTGGTGACTTCATCAAAGCGCATCTCATAGACGATGCTTTTGATCTGGAACATGTCGTGCGCGAAGAGCGTCACTCCCCACTCGTGGCTGTCGAGGCCGGTGGAGCCGGAGATGAGCTGGCGCACCTTGCCGGCGTATTTGCGGCCCGTTTTGGCGTGGCCGCCCATGAGTTCACGGCGCTTGGCAAAATCGTTGGCATACCAGTTTGCACCCACGTTGCGGCGCTTGCTCATCGGATAGAAACAGAAGACCTGCCAGTCGGGCATGTTCGGGTAGAGGCGGTCGTTGAAATACTTCGTCATGTGGCCCTTCCATTCCGCCACACGCTTGTCGAAGGCCTCCGTGCCGGGAGTCAGGTTTTCCGCCTTCTCGATCTGCGCCTTGAACTCTTCTTCGCTCTGCGAGTACTCGGTCCACTCCGTCATGGAAAGGTAGCTGTAGGCAGGCGTCAGCACATCCGGGCCGAGCGCCAGAGTGATCTGCTTTTCAAAGCGCTGTGAGTCGTGCAAATCCGGCGTGATCAGCATGAAGCCCAGCTCCGACTTGGGCGACACCATCGCAAACACAAGCAGCTGCGTGCCGGGATGCTTGCGGATGGCCTCAATCGTGCGCGTGAAGTTTTCACGTCGCTCCTGGCGCTCTTCCGGCATCAGCGCCGCCCAGTAGCCGTGATCGATGGTGAAAAACAGGTGCTGCACGACCCAGCCCTCCTCGGAAATCAGCGGTTTGGATTCAGCAGGGCCGTTGGACGTGGGGAAAGAGGTCGGAATGAGCATGGGGTTGATTGGAGGTTGTCAGTCACATACGCCGGAATTCGGGCGGCTCAACGGACGATCATTGGCTTTTGCTGTGCAAATTTAATGAGCAAGTTCAGCGATTTTCGGTGATTTCCTCCCACCTCGAGCGCAGCAAATCCGCATATTGGTTAGCCTTCAAGTGGCCGGCGCCCAGAGAATACCCCTCATTGATCTCTATCAACAGAGTCCGACCATCATCTGTGACCCCAAAATCGGCACTGTAACCAGCCAAAGGAGTTTCATAGGCGGCAATCGTTTGACGAATGATCTGCGCATTGGGAAAAAGCAGCGGATCACCCGTAAGGAGCGCCGCGCCAATCACGCGCCCACGAAGCACAAAGGTGCGCCACTCTGACCGAAAGCAGACCGGCTCCTGGGCCAGCACGACATATTCGGAGGTAAGAGGTTCATCGCCTTCATGCGCAGGGATTGAGTCGATATCCGCCACGCAACTTGCGACAAAACCTGTAAAGCGCTTGGTGTCTTCAAAAGGCTTCAAAAAAACAGGGAAGACGCCTGCGCTGCGAATATCACCAAGCGTGCTCCGCCAGCATCTCCGGCCCAAAAACGGTGTCAGCACAGCCGGTAGTGTTTGATGCGACGGCGGCTCAATACCGATCTGCTTCAGAGCTTTCAAAACAGTGCCAACACCTGCCACCACCGGAGTATCCCATTTAATTTCGAGCTGAGGCAGTTCATCTCGCGTGAAATATCGAACTGTGTAACCGAGGTGTTTGAATCCCTGAGCTGCCACAGCACCATTCGCACTGTAAGGCTTCCCTTCGGCGTCACTCAAGACGTAGGCAATCCGCGTGCTCATCTCTTTAGACAAATCAAAGATGGGCGCTGTTGATCCTCGTCTGCTCACTAATCTTCAGTGCGAAACAGGCTAAGGAGAGGATGAGAGTGGCGTACTTCATGGCTGTGGCTAGCATGCCATCATATGCACAAATCGTCGATCTTGTTTCTGTTCCTTCTGAACCTGAACGTCTGCCCTGCGCAGGAGGCGTTTGACCGGCTGACCTTTCATGCGGCGCCGAAGCCGCTGGCGGCAGAGGCGAAGACGAGCGACTGGCCGCGGGTGCTCGGCCCCACGAATGACACCCATTCACCTGAAACGCATCTGCTCAAGACCTGGGGCCAGAGCGAGCCAAAGATGGTGTGGGAAGTGCAGATGGGCGAGGCCTACAACTCACCCGCCATCAGCGGCGACTTCTGTGTGATCTTCCATGCCTTGGAAGGCAAGGAAACCATCGAGTGCCTGCATCGCGAAACAGGGAAGCGGTTCTGGTCGCAGGATTACCCGATCTCGTACCAGGATCGCTATGGGTTTGGCAATGGACCGCGTGGCAGCCCGGTGATTGCTGATGGCATCGTCGTGACCTTTGGAGTGACTGCCGAGTTGCGCGCGTTCGATTTAAAAACCGGCAAGCCAGTGTGGCAGCATGATCTGCGCAAAGAATACAACGTGCCGCAGGATTTCTTCGGCGCGGGCGGCACGCCGCTGATTCTCGACGGCCGCGTGATCGTGAATGTCGGCGGCAAAAAAGCCCTGATCGAAGACAACGAAGGCATGCGCGACCGTAAAACGAAGCTTGCGGAAGCGGGCGTGAGCGTGGCGGCCTTCGATTTACAGAGCGGCAAAGTTGTGTGGACCGTCGAGGACGCCTGGGGCGCGAGCTATGCGTCTCCCATTCCCGCCAAGCTGCATGGACAGACGAAGGTGCTGATCTATGCCGGCGGCGAGAGCGACCCTGCCACGGGCGGCCTCATGTGCATTGATCCCGAGAGTGGAAAACTGCATTCCAAGTTTCCATGGCGCAGCGAGGACTACATCCAGGCCATTGGGACTTCACCCGTCGTCATTCCGGAGAAAAACCGCGCCTTCATCACCACCGCGTACCCGAAGGGCCGGCCGCTCGGCGGTGCGATGGTCGAGTATGACGCGGAGTTTCAGGTGAAGGAGGTCTGGCAGTCAAAGAAGCTCGGCGTCCACTGGATGAACCCGGTGTATCACGACGGTCATCTCTATGCGATTGACGGCGAGACGGAGCCCAAGTCGCGTCTCGTTTGCGTGAATGCGGACACCGGCGCAGAGGTGTGGGAACAGCACATTGAGTGGGAGGATGCTGAGTTCAGCCAACAAACCGGACGCAGCACCCCCGCCCGACTTAGCATCCTGCGCGCGAGCTTGCTGAAGGCCGATGGCGCCTTCCTTTGTCTCGGCGAAACCGGTTCGCTGCACTGGCTCGATCTGAGTCCGGCCGGGGCCAAAGTACTGGCTCAAGCCCAGCTGTTTTATGCGCTCAACACCTGGAGCCTGCCCGCGCTAAGTCACGGTCTGCTTTATGTGCGCCAGCAGTCACAGGACTTGCTGCGGAAGTCGGAACCCCGGGTGATTTGTCTGGACCTGCGAGGCGAGTGACCCTTCAAGCGAGTGCGAATGCACTGTCTGCTGGAGAACGAGCCTTGGATCTGTGGTGGACTGCTGCAACCGTCAGTGGCGTAGGGCGCTACATTTTAGCCGAATCAGGATCATGCCACTGCCTGCCCCGGGATTCGCAAGAAGTAGACATCCACTCACTTATTCCAATTAACTCATTGGAAATGTGTGATTTAGATAAAGTTAAGCGGAAAATCGATGTACGGTATGAGGGCACGTAAAATAACCCGTGCAGGGGACTGAAAAAGCGTGCTGCACGTGATAGGCCAGCGGCCTATTTTGAGAAATGGCACAGCTAATGCTCATGCATAGATTTCATGATCCCCTGCAAATACGTTATTGAAAAATGTGCCGGATCGAAAGCCGTCATCTGCTTGTCGCTCCTTTCGTTCATGACTTGCTGCAGCAAGACACCCATTGCCGACAATCACGAAACCAGCAAAACTTACCCGGTGACCTCTGCCGTGGTGATGGATGTGCCGCACGGGCAGGAGTACGTCGCGAACATTCAGAATTCCAATTTCATTGAGCTGCGTGCACGAGTGAACGGACACCTGGAAAAAATTCCAGTCGATGAAGGCCAGCGCGTCACGGCGGGGCAGCTGCTTTTCACCATCAGCAGCCATGAGTATCAGGAGGAACTGAAGCGGGCCAATGCCCGACTCAAATCCGCCATGGCAGAGGCCAAGATGGCGGAAATCGACCTGCAAAACAACAAGCTGCTGCTGGAGAAGAAAATCATCTCCACCTCGGAATGGGAGATGGCGCAGGCGAGACTGGACTCCGCCATGGCCAAAGTGGACGAGACGCGCACCACGGTGGCCGATGCCGAGCGCAAGCTCAGCTATGCCGAAGTGCGGGCACCGTTTGATGGCATCATCAACCGCATCCGAACCAAGGCCGGCAGCCTCGTTTCAGAGGGTGATCTGCTGACCTCCATTTCCAATGACGGCGACGTTTACGCCTATTTCAATGTGTCTGAGCGTGAGTATCTGGAGCTGGCCAGACGCAAGGATCTGGGCGTACAGGGCAGCGTGGTGCTGGAACTGGCCAATGGGGAAACCCATCCGCACAAAGGCCGGATTGAAACCTGGGAAAGTGTGATTTCCAAAAGCACCGGCAACATTGCCTTCCGGGCCAGCTTTCCTAATCCCGAGCGTCTTCTCAAGCATGGTTCCAGCGGCAAGGTGATGGTGCAGTCGGAGCTGAAGAATGCGCTGGTGATCCCGCAGAAATGCACCTTTGAAGTTCAGCACAAAACCTGCGTGTTCGTCCTCAATGCGGACAACAGCATCCAGTTGCGCAGCATCGACACAAAACTTCGCCTGCCAAACCACTATGTCATCAACTCCGGTCTGCTGCCCACGGACCGCATCATCTTTGAAGGAATTCAGGTCGTGAAAGAAGGCGAGGTGATAGCTCCTGATTTCAAAGCACTTGAGGAAGTGGCGCCGTTCTATGCGGCGAGATGATGCTCGCAGGAGCTAGTGAATCAACGGTTGAGGGAACAGTGCGGCCAAGCCTTGCGGCCAGTGCTCTCTCAAACCATGCACCCAAACCAAGGAAAAGAACGACTGAATGATCAAAGAGTTTATCCGCAGACCCGTGTTGTCGATGGTCATATCCATCATCATCACCTTCCTGGGTCTGCTGGCATTGGTGCAACTGCCCATCACTCAGTTTCCAAGCATCGCGCCGCCCGAGGTCAATGTGACGGTGGAGTACACCGGGGCCAATGCCGAAACACTGACCAAGGCGGCCATCGTTCCGCTGGAGAGATCGATCAACGGTGTGCCCAAAATGAAGTACATGTCTTCGCGGGCCGCTAATGATGGCGTCGGTGTCATTTCAGTCATCTTTGAAGCAGGCACCGATCCGGATGTGGCGGCAGTGAACGTGCAAAACCGCGTGGCCACGGTGATGGGTGAACTGCCGGAGGAAATCATCAAGGCGGGCGTGAGGATTGCCAAGGAGGAGAAGGCGATGCTGATGTATCTCGACATCACCAGCACGAATCCTGACATCGATGAAATGTTCTTGTACAATTTCGCCGACATCAACATCTTCACCGAGCTGAAACGAATCAAGGGCGTGGGGTTTGTGGACATTCTGGGAACCCGGGAATACGCCATGCGAATCTGGCTCAAGCCGGACAACATGCTGGCCTACAACATTTCTGCGGAGGACGTCCTCACCGCCTTGAAGGAGCAGAATGTGGAAGCCGCGCCAGGGAAGGTGGGGGAGAGCTCGGACAAGTCAGAGCCTCACCTGCAATATGTGATCCGCTACTCCGGGAAGTACAAGAGCAAGGAAGACTACGAAAAGATTCCCATTCGCTCCAATGACGAAGGCCAGGTGCTGCGCATCAAGGACATCGCCGACGTCGAATTTAGCACCAACTATTTCGATGTGGAGGCCAAGCTCAATGGCCGGCCCACGGCGGCCATTCTGCTGAAACAGCTGCCCGGCTCCAATGCGAACGAAGTCATCGCCAGCATCAAGCAGCGCATGGCTGAGATCAAGGAGTCCACCTTCCTCAAGGGCATGAATTATGAGATCAGCTATGATGTGTCACGCTTTCTTGATGCCTCGTTGCACGAGGTGGTGCGGACGCTGGCAGAGGCATTCCTGCTGGTTTCGCTGGTGACGTTTGTCTTCCTGCAGGACTGGCGTTCCACTTTGATCCCGGTCATCGCCGTACCGGTGTCATTGGTCGGCACGTTCTTCTTCATGCAGCTGCTGGGCTTCTCGCTGAATCTGATCACACTGCTGGCCCTGGTGCTGGCGATCGGCATCGTGGTGGATGGGGCAATCGTGGTGGTGGAGGCGGTGCATGCGAAGATGGAAAGCACGGGGGCAGGGCCGCGCCAGGCCACTGAGGAGGCCATGGGAGAAATCGGCGGTGCCATCATTGCCATCACGCTGGTGATGGCCGCGGTTTTTGTGCCCGCGTCCTTCATGTCCGGCCCCTCCGGCATCTTTTACCAGCAGTTCGCCCTGACGATGGCGATTGCCATCGTGCTGTCAGGCTGCGTCGCGCTGACGCTGACCCCAGCGCTGTGCGCCTTGATGCTCAAAAACATGCATCATGCGCCCAAGAGCAAAAGCCTGCTGAACCGCTTTTTCGGTCTCTTCAACAAAAGCTACGACAAGGTTTCGAGCACCTACTCAGGGTGGATCTCGGCCATCGCCGGCAGGCGCATGCTGAGCTGGGGCATCCTTCTGGGCTTCTGCGTCATCATGGTCCTCGCTGGCGGCAGGCTTCCATCCGGATTCATCCCCAATGAGGATCAGGGAGCATTTTACGTGGGCATCACCACACCGGCGGGTTCCACGCTGGAACGAACGAAGGCGGTGGTGGATGAGATCCAAGAATGCTGTGAAGGGATCAAAGCCATCTCCTCCGTCTCCACGCTGGCAGGCGTCAACATCATCACCGATGCCAGCGGCTCCACTTACGGATCCTGTCTGGTCAATCTGACCGGCTGGCATGATCGGGCCGAGTCCGTCAATGCGGTGATGGACGAACTTGTCCGTAGGACCCGGCACATCAAAGATGCCAAGATCGAACTGTTCTCGCCCCCCGCCGTTCCAGGCTATGGCAATGCGAGCGGCTTTGAACTCCGCCTGCTGGACCGGACTGGAACGGGTGATTTCAAGAACATGGAGAGCGTGGCCGGAAAGTTCATCGCCGACTTGCGCGCCAGGCCGGAGATCGCGAATGCTTTCACAAGTTTCGACGCCAGCTTTCCCCAGTACATGCTGCATGTGGACAACGACATGGCGGCACAGAAAGGCGTGACCACCAACAATGTGATGAGCGCCCTGCAGACCATGCTGGGTGGTAAATACGCCACCAATTTCATCCGCTTTGGACAGCTTTACAGGGTCATGGTGCAGGCACTGCCGGAGTACCGCGCACGACCGGAGGACATCCTGAAACTGCACGTCAAAAACGAGCTCGGGGAGATGGTGCAGCTCTCCACGTTTGTGCAACTGGAGAAAATCTACGGTGTGGACCAGGTCACCCGCTACAACATGTTCACCTCGGCTGAGATCAACGGCGAACCTGCCGCCGGATTCAGCAGCGGTGCAGCCATCAAAGCGATCCAGGAAACGGCGAAAGAAAAACTGCCGAAGGGCTTTGGCATCGACTGGGCCGGCATCACCCGGGATCAGATTCTGGCAGGGAACCAGGCGGTGGTCATCTTCATCATCTGTCTGGCATTTGTTTATCTGCTGCTAGCCGCCCAGTACGAAAGCTTTCTGCTGCCGATGCCAGTCATCCTTTCACTGCCCACAGGGCTCCTCGGAGCGTTTGTGTTTCTGCTGTGGATGGGTCTTGAAAACAACATCTATGCGCAGGTGTCCATGATCATGCTGATCGGCCTGCTTGGAAAGAATGCGATCCTGGTGGTGGAGTTTGCCATCCAGCGGCAGCGCGAGGGCCTCACCCCGCTGCAGGCGGCGGTGGAGAGCGCGACCTCACGTCTGCGTCCGATCCTGATGACGTCACTCGCCTTTGTCGCAGGCTTGAGCCCGCTCATGGCGGCCTCCGGGGTGGGCGCGGCAGGCAACCGGACCATCGGTGCCTCGGCGGTGGGCGGCATGATCTTCGGCACCGCGTTTGGCATGCTGATCATTCCGGGGCTCTACGTCATTTTTGCCTCCTTCACTTCAACCCCCAAATCATCCAAGGAACCGGAACATGCGTGAGACCCTGCATCTGAACTGGCCATTCCTGAGCGCCTGCATTTCGTTCATGACGCTGATGTTAACCAGCTGTGAAGACCTGCGCCGCTTCGGCAAAAAAACGGAGCAGGCACCGGAAAAAACCGCTTCATTCACCGGAGTCAGCCAGTGGCGGAAACATTTCACCGATCCCCGTTTGCAGGCCCTCACCGAGCAGGCGCTGAACAACAACCGCGATCTCAAGATTGCGCTCCAGCGCATCGAGATGGCGAAGGCTCAAATCACCGCCGCACGCAGTATGCTGGCCCCCAAGGTTTCTGGCGTGGCGGGCGCAGGCATCCAACGGTTTGGCCTCTATACCATGGACGGTGCCGGCAACAGCACCACGCCCATCTATGACGGACGCATCGTCCCGCGGGACATCCAGGACTACACGGTCGGTTTGCAGACGAGCTGGGAAATTGATCTCTGGGGAAAACTGCGGAGCAAAAAAGCCTCCGCCACCGCACGCCTGCTCGCCAGCGTGGAGGGAAGGAATCTGGTGCAGACGCATTTGATTGCCGACCTGGCCACAGCCTACTACGAGCTGCTGGCTCTAGACGCTGAGATCATCAACATCGATGAGACCATCAAAATCCAGCGTGATGCGCTGGAGACGGTGCAGACCCAGAAACAAGCGGGAGCCGCCAATGAGCTGGCCGTACAGCAGTTCGAGGCGCTGTTGTTCAACCTCCAGGGCATGCGACTGGATACGCAGCAGCGGATCGTGGAGCAGGAAGGCATCATCTGCACCCTGCTGGGCGATCCGCAGCGGCCCATCGCACGCAACCGGTCATCCTTGATGCACTCAACGCTGCCGCAGTTGTCATCCAGTGTGCCAGCTGACATGCTCAAAAACCGGCCCGACATCCGCCGGGCCGAATTTGAACTGGCGGCCACCAAAGCTGATGTGAAGGCGGCCAAGGCGGCCTTTCTGCCTTCGGTCTCCATCAATGGCGTGCTGGGATTGCAGGCTTTCCAGAGCAACGTTTTGCTCAACATCCATTCCGCCACCTACTCGGCACTGGGCGGACTGGTGGCTCCGTTGATCAACCGCAAGGCGATCCAAGCCGAGTTTGATCACGCCAGCGCCTCTCAGTTGGAAGCGCTCAATACCTATCAGCAGTCCATCGTGAACGGCTACGTGGAGGTGCACAACCAGCTGGCGTTCATCCGCATTTTAAAGGACCTCCAGGCGCTGAAGACCAAGGAGGTGCACCTGCTGATCGAGTCCGTCGGCACGGCGGCAGACCTGTTTCGCACACGTCGGGCCACTTACATTGAGGTGCTCAACGCGCAGCAAAATGCCCTGAAGGCGCGGCTCCAGCTGATCGGTGTGACCAAGCGGCAGTTTCAGGTGCAGGCCAATCTGTATCGTGCCCTGGGAGGAGGCTGACCGGGAGGGCCGCCAATTTCGTGCTTGGCGGCAGACAGGCGTTTTGATAGCCTTGTCTTACATCCCGAAAATGAACACTGCCATTGTCATCCGCATCTGTGTCATCACGCTCGTCCTTTTGGTCATCGCTTTGATCTGGAGTTTCGTGAGAGAAGCCGGAGACGGCATGAAGCTTGTGTTTGTGATTTTGCTGGGGCTGTCCGGCGGGCTTCTGGCCGTGAAGTATTTAATCCCCTGGCTGGGAGATCTAATGGGGGAGGCGGTGTTCTCTTCCGGCGAGAAGGTGGAGCAGGATCACATGACCAAAGCTGCGGCCCGCATTGCTCAGGGCGACTACCCGGGAGCGATTGAGCACTATGAAAAAATGCTCGAAGAGAAGCCGGACGATCCCTTCCCGGTAGCTGAAATCGCCAAGATTCATGCTGAGCGTCTGCGTGATCCCCAGACGGCCTTGAAGGTGCTGGAAGAGCATTTGCAAAGCAAGGAGTGGCCGGTGGATGATGCCGCCTTCATCATGTTTCGCATCGCCGACGTGCATCTGACACACCGGCATGATTTTGAAGCCGCGCGCGACATGCTTGAGCAAATCATCGGCAACTTCCCGAACACGCGCCACAGCGCCAATGCGCACCACCGCATCAGCGAACTCGAACAGATGCAGTTCAAGCTGCTGATGGAGCAGCGTTCCAAGGCGGGAACCGCCAGCGCATAGAACGCCAGATCATCCACCACCAGCAGCCGATGCTCGAGAAGCTCCAGCTTTGGACCCGGGCCAATCCGCTGCTGACCTTGGCGCTTGCGGCCGTCAGCGGCATCATCGCCGCTGAAATAGGATGGCTGCACGCACATGGCGGGTGGTTCCTGCTGGTCGCCACGGCGCTGCTTGGTGTGGCGTTGTTCAGCGGGCGCGCATGGCTGCTGATCCCGGGTGCAGCGCTGGTCTTCGCATTCATCCATGCAGCACGCACCGACGAAACATTCAGTCATCCGCTGCGCCTGGCACTCCAGCAGCAGGACAAGCCGGTGCCAGCGACGATTCGCGGCAGCCTGCTGCCGGAATTCGACACGTCGCCGGATGAGCGCACCCATGCACTCTGCACCACACAGAAGATCGAGATTCCAGCAGCCGGGATCGTGGTAGAACAAACCGCCACGCTGCTGGTGCGGCTGCCCAAAGGCGTCCGCTTTCCAGGTGCTGGTGTGTTTGAACTCCGCGGCAGCATCTATCTGCCGCGCACCGCATCCAATCCCGGCACCTTCGATGCGCAGGAGTACTCCCTGCGTCTGGGGCGCGTGGCCCGTTTTGACATCGACCACATGCAGCGCATCAGCGACAGTGGTGAGGAATGGTGGTGCGCCTTTTTGGAGCGTGCGGAAGATTGCAGGCGCTGGATCAGCAGGCAGCTCACGCAAGACCTCGAAGAAGACCCACAAACCGTCGCCGTGCTCCGTGCCATGGCGCTGGGAGTGTCTGCCGAGGCGGATGATGAAATCGAGGATGCCTTTCGCAACAGCGGCACACTGCATGTGTTTGCTGTCAGCGGCCTGCACGTGGGCCTCCTCGGAGTCATCGCGCTGGCGCTGTTGCGGCAGATCGGAACTCCACGCGGCTTGTCGCTGTGGTTGGTGATTTTCATCGTGTTTGCCTATGCATTTGTCACCGGCTGGCGGCCTTCGGCGGCACGGGCGGCGTTCATGGTGGCCATTTATATGAGCGCCACGCTGATGGACCGTGAATCATCCCTGCAAAACAGCCTCGGCGCCGCAGCCCTGCTGCTGCTGGCCACGGACTCGCATCAGCTTTTCATGCCGGGGTTTCAACTGTCCTTCGGTGTACTGTGGCTAAGCACCATCGGCTCCGCCCCGTTGCTGAAAAGACTGCTGCCATTCACACGAATCGATCCCTTTTTACCACCGCAGCTCGCCAACTGGCGGCAGCGCGGCTGGAGCCAATGCCGGCTGTGGTTCGCGACCACTTTGAGCGTGTCCTTTGCCGCATGGATCGGCAGTCTGCCGTTCATCCTCGGCCATTTTCAATCGATCACTACAGTGGCGGTGATTGCCAACTGCGTGCTCGTTCCGCTGTCGTCCCTGTGTCTAGGTGCCACCTGCCTGAGCCTCGGCGCAGCCGCGCTGCATTTGACGGGTGCTCAAATCATTTTCAACAACGTCAATTGGGCGCTGGCGAAGGCGATGATCGCCAGTGCCATGTGGTTCGCCGGCCTGCCCGGTGCGAATTTTCATTTTCAACCCGGCACGTCCCTCACCCCTGCCCCCGCCGTCTGGCACGTGCTGGAACTTCCGCATGGTGGCGCGGCGAATCATCTGCGCATTGGCAAGACTCACTGGCTGTTTGACACAGGCAGTGAGGCCAGCTTCCGCCGCGTGCTGCGTCCGTATCTGCATTCCAACGGCGTGGATGCTCTCGCGGGTGTGTTCCTGAGTCATAATGACGCCGACCACATCGGAGCCGCAGGGCAGAACCGCAGGGAGGATTTGTACTGCGATGTGCTGATACGCAGCCAGCATGAGGTGGATCTCTCCACGAGCGAGGAATTCCTGCTCAAGGCCAGCCCACAGATCATTCTCTGCGGGAGTGATGCGCGTGCCGTCGAAACAGCTCTGCCCGATTCACTCATTCAACGGGCCAAAGCACAGAACATCCCGCTGCTAGACACCTGGAGCACTGGCAGCATCGACCTGCAGTTTCACCCAGATGAACTTCGCATCCTCACCAACCGCAGCAAACAGCGGTTCGTATTGAAACCACGCTGAGGTGAAAGCGCTGCTTCCGAGGCTAGGGTTCTGCCTCCGGTCTTGTCCCGAGCGTGGTAATGATGTCGCCCTTTTGTTTGTTGCGGATGACTTCGAGTTTCACTTCGCTGCCAGGTGGCTGGGTGCGGATGATCTGCAGCAAATCTGCCGGAGAGCGGAAGGCCATGCCCTGAAATTTCGTCACCACATCTCCCTGGCGCAGGCCTGCCTCAGAAGCGGGAGACTTGTCGCCAATGCCCGTCACCAGGGCACCGCGGCGGGAGGTGGCCCACACGGGATCGATCTCCACCGGCTCGCTGCTGACTTCGAGGCCCAGGTAGCCCTTGCCTGTTGAACTGGTCACACCATTCGCCTGCTTCGCACTTTCCTTGAGCTTGGCGTGTATGTCTTCCACCACCGCCTTGGCTTCATTGGATGGAACGGCGAGCCCCACCCCCTGCCAAGCGCCCCCGGTCGCATCCCCCCGGTAAATGGCGACGTTGATGCCGATGATCTCTCCGCGAATGTTCACCAGCGGGCCACCGGAATTGCCGGGATTGATCACGGTGTCCGTTTGCAGGTAGTCAAACTGGCTGTCGCTGAGATGGCGGTCGCGCGCGCTGATGATGCCCTGGGTCACGGTGCCGCTGAGACCGAAGGGATTGCCCACCGCGAGCACGATCTGCCCCACGCGGGCCTCGTCTGAATTGGCAAAACTCAATGCAGGAAAATCGAAACTCGGACTGTCGATTTTCAGCAGGGCGATATCCCGCTCTTTGTTGAATCCCAGAATGAGCGTCAGATAACTTTTATTGGCGTTCGTGGTGATCTGGATGTCCGCCGCCTGCACGCCTTCGATGACGTGGTAGTTGGTGACGACATGCCCCTCTTTGCTGATGATCACCCCGGAGCCGAGGCTGGGAACGACCTGATCACGCGGGCCGACGAAGCCATAGTAGGAATGCCAGGTGCTCTTGCCCGGACGTACCGTCTTGGTGGTGACACTGACCACGGAGGGCAGCACGGCGGCGGAGATTTTGGAAAACTCGTCGTTCAACCGGCTGAGCATGGGCACCTCTTCTGGCGCGATTTTGGGCTTTTTCGGTGGCGTGAGCGCCGTGGGTCCCGGCTTCTCACCCTTCAACAAATTGAGCAGCCCATAGCCCTCCCGCCCGTGACGCCACCACGCAAACAGCAGCGCGGCCAGCACGAACACGGAAAGGGCAAAAAGCAGACGACGGAGGTTTTCCATGCGGCACCAATGCGCCAACGGCCGCGAACTTCAAAGTTCAATGTTATGCGCCTCTTTCCCGCCCGGGCCATCAGGCCGCCTGCTTTGGACAGAGGATCACGAGCTTCTGGCGGGAGATCGGCTGAGGTTCGGCAGGCTCACTGAGCGCGCGGTTCACGGCACTTTTGATCTCTTCGGGCTCAAAGGGTTTGGTCACGTAGTCACAGACGCCGCGCCGCACTGCGGTCACGATGTCACGCGTCTCCGAGCAGGCGGAAACCATGACGTAGCGGGTCTTGGGCGAAGCCTCACGCGCATCGCGGATCATGTCGAGTCCATCGATCTCGCCCAGCCGGCGGTCCACCAGAGCCAAATCTGGAGCCATCTCGCGGATCGCCTCCAGCCCGGCACGACCGTTGTCGAAAGCCATCACGTCGTGCCCTTCAGCCCGACAAAGGGTGGCAAGAAGCTTAAGCACAGGTGGATGATCCTCGATAACAACAATATTTGCCATATTGAATCAAATTGTAGCACCCAGCCTTGAATCGGCAAGGACCATGTAAGAAACTTGTAATGCCATACCACCCTCTGTGGCTTCCCGTTTGCGTCGTGGCGGCAATCCGGCATTCTAACCACCCGCCATGTCTTCCCCCCTGCTCCGCTACTGCCCCGACCTCTACAATTACCAACGCCGCGAAACACGCCCCGTTTTGGTTGGAAACGTCCAGATCGGTGGCGGCGCGCCCGTGGTGGTGCAGAGCATGCTCACCAGTGACACGCGTGACGCCGAGGCCTGCGTGAAGGAAGCGCTCGGCCTCGCCGAAGCCGGCTGCCAGATTGTCCGCGTCACCGCTCAGACCCGCATCATCGCTGAAAACCTGCAGCACATCCGTGATGGCATCCGTGCCGCCGGTTGTGATGTCCCGCTGGTGGCCGACATCCATTTCAAACCTGACGCCGCCATGGAAGCAGTGAAGTGGGTGGAAAAGGTCCGCGTGAATCCCGGCAACTACGCCGACAAGAAGAAGTTCGCCGTCAAAGAATACACCGATGACGAATACGCCGCTGAAGTGGCTTATATGGAGGAGCAGTTCGTGCCGCTGGTGAAGGATTGCATCCGCCTGGGCCGCGCCATGCGCATCGGCACCAATCACGGCTCCTTGAGCGATCGCATCATGAACCGCCATGGCGACACTCCGCTCGGCATGGTCGAGAGCGCCCTCGAGTTCGCCCGCATCGCCCGTGCGCAAGGCTACCACAACTTCCTCTTCTCGATGAAGGCCAGCAATCCCAAGGTCATGATCGAGGCCTATCGCCTGCTCGTCGCGCATCTCAATCAGCTCGGCTCCGACTGGAACTATCCGATCCACCTCGGGGTCACCGAAGCGGGCGATGGTGAAGACGGCCGCATCAAGAGCGCCATCGGCATCGGCTCCCTGCTGGCCGACGGCATCGGCGATACCGTGCGAGTTTCATTGACCGAAGACGCCATCTTCGAGATCCCCGTGGCACAGCAGCTCGTGAAGCCCTACAACGAGGGACTTCCTGCGCAGTTCGAGCACATCTCCAATGCACCGCAGGTCAGCTACGATCCCTTCGACTACGTGCGCCGCGAGACCGAAGTGCTCACGATCAATGGCGTCAAAGCCGGCGGCCATGAAACCGTCCCCGTCTTCACCACGCGCAAGAAGTGGGACGCCGTTGCTCACAAGATCGACAAGCTGGGAGATTACAAACCCGAGGTCGTCATCGAAGACAGTGGCGTGGTCGAGATCGACCCGCGTGACGATGCCGCCATCGCCAGTCTCTTTGAAAGCACCGAGGCGAAACTCGTGACCATCAAGGACGGACTCAAGCTGCCCGTCATCGCCGCGTATCGACTGCTCGCCGCCAAATTGCAGCCACGTCATGCGATCCTGCTCAAAGACACACTGCAGGCCGCTGGCAGCGATGATTTCACCGAGAACCTCCTCGTCGCCGCCACGAACATCGGCTCGCTGCTGTGCGATGGCATTGGCGATGCGGTGATCGTAAACGGCGAAGAGGCGCCCGGCCAGGCCCTGCGCATCAGTTACAACATCCTGCAGGCCGCAGGTGTCCGCATTTTCAAGACCGACTACGTCGCCTGCCCCAGCTGCGGCCGCACGCTCTTCAACCTGCAAACCACCACGCAGAAAATTCGCGCCGCCACTGGTCATCTCAAAGGCGTGCGCATCGCCGTGATGGGCTGCATCGTCAACGGCCCCGGAGAAATGGCCGACGCCGATTTCGGCTACGTCGGCGGCGCCCCCGAGAAGATCAATCTCTACGTCGGAAAGACCGCCGTGAAATTTAATATTCCCGAAGGGGAGGCTGTGGAGCGACT
>JAPLUN010000699.1 GCA_026397715.1 Verrucomicrobiota bacterium | reverse complement strand
GGGGAGATCGTGCAGATCCTGAAACGCGTAATCCACGGCGATGCGGCCTGCATACTTGGAGCCAATCTGCGTGCGGAAGAGCTCCTCAAAATCACGCCGGATGACGAACACCACCTTGCCGAAGCCGGCGCGGATCGCGTCAAAGACGGAGTAATCCAGCACCACCTCGCCCGCAGGTCCCATCGCATCGAGTTGTTTGAGGCCGCCGTAACGGCTGCCCATGCCGGCAGCGAGGATGAGGAGAGTGGGTTTCACGTGGGAATGGATTAAGGGAGTGAAGGAAATGGAAGGGGTGTACCTTTTCGCCGGGTAAGGGTCTGGTCAAGCAGTTCGAAGTTCGAGGCGGCCCTCTTCGCGGGGCAATTGGCCAAAACCCGCCCCGAACCAGACAATAGAGAGCTTGTGCTCCTTCGCCGTTTCGGCTTACATCCACCTACATGCTTCAAGACATCACGAAACTCATTCAGCTTCAGGAACGTGACCAGCGCATTCGTGCCCTGCAGAAAGACCTCAAGGACATCCCCACGATGCAAACCCGGGCGAAAATGCAGCTCGCGGGAGACCAGGCCGCCGTGGATGCCGCGAATCTGGCCATGAAGGAAGTCGAGGTGAAGATCAAAAACATTCAGCTCGATGTCCAGACGCGCCAGACCTCCATCAAGCGTCTGCAGGACCAGCAGTTCGAGACGCGCAAGAACGACGAATTCGCCGCCCTCGGTCATGAGATCAAACGCTACGAGGCCGATGTGACCAAGCTGGAAGACGGCGAACTGGAGCAGATGGAAGCCCTTGAAACCGCCAAGGCGAAGCTGAAGGAAGCGCAGGCTAAACTGGCCGCCACCCAGGTCCGCGTGAACGAGGAACTTAAAAATCTGGAAGAACGTGGCGTGGGCGTGAAAAATCGCCTCGAAGATCTCAATGCCGAACGCGCCAAACTGGCCGAGCCGATCGATCCCGATTCTCTCGATCTTTACACCCGCATCTTCATCAAGAAAGGCGATGCCGCCATCGTGCCGATGGAAAACGCCATGTGCGGCGGCTGCCACATGAAGGTGGTCGTCGGGGTCATCCAGTCACTGAAGCAGTCGGAGAAGCTCACGCAGTGTGAAGCCTGCGGACGTATTTTGTATCTGGTGGAGTAGGCCGGAACGAGCAGGCTTTAAACCTCGCTGACGCTGTCCCACAGCGCCGGTCTCACTGCGCAACGGCGTCAGTCGATGGCAGCGCAGCGCCATGATCGCAGACAAACAGGAGAACGAGTGATCGATTCATCGATTTCGCCACCTCTTGACTCCTTGACCGCATGGGCATTGAAAGGTCTTTTCCTTTCCATGACCTTCTCCCTCGAGTCCTTTCACTTTCACGTGCTGCCCATGCACACGCGGTTCCCGTTCAAGTACGGCATCGCCAGCATGAACGCGCTGCCGCACCTCTTCGTCACGGCGAATCTGGTTGTGGATGGCAGGGCCGTGAGCGGTCTCGCCAGCGAAGGGCTGCCGCCGAAGTGGTTCACCAAGAATCCGGACACGCCCTTCGAGATCGATCTCGCGGAGATGATCGCCGTCATTCAAAATGCCTCGCGCATCGCCCGGCTCGCCGCCGAAAAACCCACGGGCTTCTTCGCCTGGTGGCAGAATCTTTACGCGGAACAAAGCAACTGGGCGAAGGTCAAAGAAGTCCCTTCCCTGCTCGCCAATCTGGGCGTGAGCTTGATCGAGCGCTCCGTTCTCGATGGCCTCTGCAAAGCGCTGGGCCAGCCCCTGCACGCCGTGCTGCGCTCCGACGTCCTCGGCATTGATCTCGGTGCCGTGCGCGAAGAACTGCGCGGCATGCGCGTGGCCGATGTCATCGCATCTGCTCCTCTGACGCACGTTCACGCACGCCACACCGTCGGCCTCGGCGATCCTCTCTCCGCCGCCGATGGCACGCTGGACGACGGCCTGCCCTACACGCTGGAGGAAAACATCCGTGCCTATGGCCTGCGCTATTTCAAAATCAAAGTCTGCGGCAAGCCCGAGACCGACCTCCCACGCCTGCGCGAGATCACCCGCATCATCACCGCGAACTGCACCACCGGCTTTCACGCCACGCTCGATGGCAACGAGCAGTTCTACGACCTCGCCTCCTTCCGCGAATTCTACGCCACGCTCAGCGCCGATGCAGCTCTTGCACCGCTCTTCCAAAACCTGCTGCTCATTGAGCAGCCGCTGCATCGTTCACAAGCTCTGAACGATGATGTGGCCGCGACCCTGCAATCTTGGACTGAAGGCCCCGGCATGATCATTGATGAAAGCGACGGCTCCCTCGCCGATCTCCCACGCGCGCTCGACCTCGGCTATCGCGGCACCAGCCACAAGAACTGCAAAGGCATCGTCAAAGGCCTCGCCAATGCCGCCCTGCTCAAGAAACGCAGCCCGGTCATTCGCGGCGGCCCCATCCTCAGCGGCGAAGACCTCGCCAACGTGGGCCCCGTGGCCCTGCTGCAGGACCTCAGCGTCATGGCTTTGCTTGGCGTCACACATGTGGAGCGCAACGGCCACCACTACTTCCGCGGCCTCAGCATGCACCCCTCTGCCACCCAGGACGCCGTACTCAGCACCCACGCTGGATTGTACCACCGCCACGCCCAAGGCTTCGCAACTTTGCACATCGAAGACGGAAAGCTGGATCTTCAGAGCGTGAACGCCGCCCCCTTTGGCTGTGGCATCCCCCTTGATGTGAACCAGTTCGAGCCGCTGAATGCGTGGATCAAACGCGGTGGGATGGGGGAACTGTGAGTATTGACGAATTAGTGAAAGCACTCAGGTTCTTGCCTTGCGTGATTCTTCCAAACAATCGGCCAAAACGGGAACGTTCAGAGACATCGCCGACAGCTTTCCAAAAAAGAAACCCGCGCAGCCCGTCAGCGTTGATGCCATGAAGCGCGCCGCGGCACGAGGTGCTGTCAGGCGGTTCAAGAAAGCAATGGCCTGAAGGACTCGGAATCAAGCAAGCCCTGGCGCAAGAGCTTGACATAAACTTGCCCACCAGCTCTCGCCCTGAGGAGGCTCCACGAACACGGCTACCTTGAAAACCTATCCTCCAATTTCGCACAATTCCCGTCCGGCTTCACTCGCAGCAGGAAAATGGCCCTTCAGCTGGTGGCGATCAGCCTCCATAAAAGCACTGCCACCTATCATCTGCACCAAGCGCAGACGCACGGACTGCCACAAGGACATGGACCCAGGCAGAATGGGGAGGCCCGTATTCCTGACGACGCCTACGGCTCGGTCATCCCACAAGGCGATCATTTTGTGGTCTTTGCGATTGGTGATTTCCAGCTTCGGCAGCCCGTGACGAGTGCACCATTGATGAATACTTTCCTCATCCTGAACGTTACCGGCACGAGCGGTGAAGATTTTGACGGTGCGGCCCGTTTCGATCCAATGCTGCACCCGATTAAGCATGTGTGGCACGGGAAGGCCAATGCAATGCGGCTCAGCATCGGGATCTGACATGGCCAAGGTGCCATCGAGATCCACTCCGATCCAACCCCTCCGGGGATATTTTGGGTGTTCGAGCAGCGATTGGTCTATCCTTTGAACCCGGATTATGCAGTAGAGTAAGTGAAAGGAGCTGAGAGGGATTGGATCTTGAGGAGAATGGCATCCATCCAGGGGCGTTTTTGGCGTGGCAGTGAGAGCTTGAGCACCCGTTTGCGTGCGTGCTCACTGAGCCAG
>JAPLUN010000526.1 GCA_026397715.1 Verrucomicrobiota bacterium | reverse complement strand
TGCCCGGCGGGAATCCGAGGGACATCGTGTTTTGGGGGGAGCATGTGATTGTGCCGCATCTGGGCGACCAATGGCCGAAGGACAAGAATGCCCCCGGCTTCATTTCCATTTTGGACCGGAAGTATCGGATCGTGTCCAACATTGGGGCTCCGGCGGCTGTTTATGTGGATGGTGTGCTGCAGCCGATGCAGAGTGATCACAAGACCTTCATTCATCCCCATGGCGTGGCTGTGGATGCGGAGGGAAACCTTTATGTGGCGCAGTTTGCCTCCCCGGCGGCACCCTTGCTGAAACTGGAGCGCATCAAGTGAGTGCAACTTTTGGCAGGCAGACGGGTTATTAGCCTCAATGAATACTGAGACCAGCTATCAGGTTGCCAATGGAACGCAGCGGCGGAAAATGACCGTCATGCGTCCTCTGGTTTTCCTATTTACCTTTGCCACGGCTGCCCTCGCTCAGTCCGAAGGTGACAAACCAATGCCACCGCCTTCTCCGCCGAAACCTGGTGATGGACCGCCGCCGCATCGTGACGGCGATCGATATGGACCTCCGGGCATGGGCAGGCCGCGTGGGTTTGACGGCTTTGAAAAGCTCTCTGAAGGCGAGAAGCAGAAGGTGAGGGCAGCTTTCGAAAAGGCCTGGCAGCGTCCCGAGGTGATCGAATCGCGGGACAAGGCGCTGCGGGCGAATGAGGAGATGCGCAACACGCTGCACAACGCACTGAAGGAAATTGATCCTGAGGTCGTGGGAATCTTGGAGAAGATCAAACCGCAATTTCCGATGGATCAGCGAGGTCTGCCGGAAATGCCGAAACCGGAATCACCCAATTTTGCTCTCATGGCGGCCATCCGTCTCGGGGCGGAGCTTCAGTCGATTTCCAGGCCTGAGCGCCGGGATGAGACGCGGGGTTTCCATGAGCGGCTCTTGCAGCTGCCGCGCGTCAAAGAAGCACTGGCGAAGATGGATGCGCTTCCACCCGGTGAGCGCATGGAAGCGTTCAAAAGATTCCGGGAAATCTACCGCGAGGCGGCAGGTCAGGAGTTCATGAAATTCCGTGAGCGGGGAGGGGAGCCGAAGGACGGGTTCCGCCGTCCGCCACCGGAGCAGGACAAGCCTGCTCCTCCTCCTGGGGAACCGAAGCAGTAAGGGATCAGTCTCCGCCGCCCGCTTCTTTGGGGGAGTTGCCAAAGGCGTCTTTGACGGACGCTATTGCGTAGTCGCGATTGAGCTTGGTGATCCAGCGGACGCTGATCTCCTTGGGGCAGGCGGCTTCGCACTCGTATTGATTGGTGCAGTTGCCGAAGCCTTCTTTGTCCATCTGGCGGACCATGCCGAGGGTGCGGCGGTCTTTTTCAGGCTGGCCCTGGGGCAGGGAATTGAGCTGGCCGGCTTTTGCGGAGACGAAGAGCATGGCGCTGGCGTTTTTACAGGCGGCGACGCAGGCACCGCAGCCGATGCACTCGGCGGCGTCCATGGCGGCATCGGCGACTTCTTTGCCGATGGGCAGGGCATTGGCGTCTTGTGGAGCGCCGGTGCGGACGGTGACGAAGCCGCCGGCCTGCTGGATGCGGTCAAAGGCGCTGCGGTCAATCATGAGATCCTTCAAGACAGGGAAGGCGCGTGCGCGGAAGGGCTCGACCCAGATGGTGTCGCCGGTGCGGAACTTGCGCATGTGAAGCTGGCAGGTCGTGGTGGCTTTTTCTGGGCCGTGTGGGACGCCGTTGATCTGCATGGAGCACATGCCGCAGATACCTTCACGGCAGTCGTGGTCGAAGGCCACGGGATCTTCGCCTTTGGAGATGAGGCGCTCGTTGATGATGTCCATCATCTCCAGGAAGGAGGCATGATCGGGAATATCCGGAGCGTCGATGTCCTGGAAATGACCGGGTTGTGAGCCGTTCTGACGCCAGACTTTGAGGTGCAGATTGAGTTGAGACATGGGGACAGGAAAGAAACGTTATTTGTAGCTGCGGACGGCAAGGTGGACTTCGTCGAAGGTCAGCGGCTCTTTGTTGAGAGTGGGCTGGCTGAGGTTGCCGGTGTATTCCCAGGCGGCGGCGTAGCTGAAGTTTTCGTCGTCGCGTTTCGCTTCGCCATCCGGGTATTGATGTTCGGAGCGGAAATGGCCGCCGCAGCTTTCTTCGCGGTGGCGGGCGTCGAGGCAGAGGAGTTCTGCGAACTCCATGAAGTCGGCCACGCGACCGGCTTTTTCGAGTTCGGGGTTGGTGAAGTCACTGCTGCCGGGAACGTTGACGTTCTGCCAGAATTCTTCGCGCAGTGCGGGGATGCGGTTGAGGGCCTCGGTGAGGCCTTCCTTGGTGCGGGCCATGCCGCACTTGTCCCAGATGAGGAGACCGAGTTCGCGGTGGAAGCTGTCCACGCTGCGCTTGCCTTTAATGCTGAGGAAGCGTTTGGTCTGACCCATGGTGTAGTGAACGGCGGGGTAGATACGCATCGGGCGCTTGAAGGCGCTTTCACCGGTGATGCGTTCGTACATGTCGAAGAGGTTGCCGTAACGCTCGGCGATGGTCTTGGCACCGAACTGGCCAATGGCTTCTGCGAAGTCGAGATACACGCCGCGACCGCCAGGGCCGACGCCGCGTCCTTCATCGCAGGCTTCCTTGGCGGCACGTGATGAGATGTCACGTGGGGCGAGGTTGCCGAAGCTGGGATACTTGCGCTCGAGGACGTAGTCGCGGTCAGCTTCGGGGATCTGATCCGGTGTCTTGCCGGAGTCTTCCTTCTTCTTCGGCACCCACACGCGGCCGTCGTTACGCAGGGACTCGGACATGAGCGTCAGCTTGCTCTGGTACTCGCCGCTGACGGGAATGCAGGTCGGGTGGATCTGCGTGTAGCAGGGGTTGGCAAAGAACGCGCCTTTGCGGTGCGCGCGCCACGTTGCGGTGACGTTGCAGCCCATCGCGTTGGTGGAGAGGTAGAAAACGTTGCCGTAACCGCCGGTGCAAAGCAGCACCGCATCACCTGCGTGAGATTCGATTTTGCCGGTGACGAGATCGCGTGTGACGATGCCCTTGGCGTGGCCGTCCACGGTCACGAGATCGAGCATTTCGGTGCGTGGGTACATCTTCACGCCGCCAGAGGCGATTTCCTTGTTCAGGGCCGAGTAGGCACCGAGCAGAAGCTGCTGTCCGGTCTGGCCACGGGCATAAAAAGTGCGGCTCACCTGAGCGCCGCCGAAGGAGCGGTTGGCCAGCATGCCGCCGTATTCACGGGCGAAGGGCACGCCCTGGGCCACGCACTGGTCGATGATGTTCACGCTGACTTCAGCGAGACGATGCACGTTGGCCTCACGGGCGCGGAAGTCGCCGCCTTTGACGGTGTCATAGAAAAGACGGTGCACGCTGTCGCCGTCATTCTGATAGTTCTTGGCCGCATTGATGCCGCCCTGCGCTGCGATGGAGTGGGCACGACGGGCGCTGTCCTGGAAGCAGAAGCACTTCACCTTGTAGCCGAGCTCCGAGAGAGTCGCTGCTGCGGAGGAGCCAGCAAGGCCGCTGCCCACGACGAGCACGGTGAACTTGCGTTTGTTCTTCGGATTGATGAGCTTCGAGTCCTGCTTGTGCTTGGACCACTTCGTGGCCATCGGGCCGGAGGGAATGTTGGAATTAAGAGACATGGCGAGTCGCAGAAAAAATTAACGTCCGTAGCCGAAGAAGAAGATGGCGATGGGGATGGAGCAGTTGCCCACGAGGATCAGACCCGCGAAGGCGTAACCGAGTTTCTTGAACAGCGGCTCCGACTTGTCCGTGGCGACGCCGAGTGTCTGGAAGAGGCTGCTGAAACCGTGGCTGAGATGACTGGTGAGCAGCAGCATGGCGATGATGTAAAAGATCACAGCCGGAGCCCAGGAGAAGCCTGCGATCACCATGCGGTAGACGTCATGCACTGTTTCGCCATGAAGCGTGGTCTTGTAGGTGCCGTAGTCGTTGCCAGCATGGACGGTGAAGTGCAGCAGATGGTAAACGATGAAGGCCAGAATGGTCAGGCCGCTCCAGATCATGATGCGGGAGGATTTGCTGCTCACCTGCGCCTTGTGCTGGCCGTATTGGGTCAGACGTGCGGCGCGGTTGGCCCGGGTCAGCGAAATCGTCGCGACGATGTGAATCACCACGGCTGCCAGCAGTCCGATGCGGGCGATCCAGACACCGCCGCCATGCAGTGCGGTCTGGAGCATGTGGCCGTATTCATTGATGGCGTCCTTGCCGACAAAGATCAGCAGGTTGCCAATCATGTGGCCAAGTACAAAGCCGATCAGTGCGAGGCCGGTGAGGGCCACAAGAATCTTCTTGCCAATGGAGGAGGCGTAAAATCGCGAAAGGGAGTCAAAAACAGCGCTCATGTGGGGAGGAATTCATCATGGAGATACGATGCGGCTGCGCAAGCCGGGCGTGAATTTTTCCTGATGAATCTGCTGCGAACAGGTCTCAATCCCGTTCCACCGCCATCGCGATGCCCATGCCGCCGCCGATGCAGAGGCTGGCGATGCCGCGGCGCAGGCCGTGATCTTCGAGATAGTGGAGAAGGGTGACCAGCACACGGGCACCGCTGGCACCGATGGGGTGGCCGAGAGCGATGGCTCCTCCGCGTGGATTGAGCTTCACTGTGTCTATATTGAGTTCTCTGTTGCAGCCGAGAACCTGGGCGGCGAAGGCTTCATTGATTTCGATGGCATCGACTTCGCCCAGGCTCCAGCCGGTTTGTGCGCATACTTTACGAATGGCACCCACGGGGCCGAGGCCCATCAGAGCGGGGTCACAGCCGAAAGCGGCGCTGGCGATGATGCGTGCGCGGGTTTTCAGGCCGTGTCGTGAGACGGCTTTCTCGCTAGCAAGCAGGACCAAAGCGGTGCCATCATTAATACCCGAGGCATTGCCTGCGGTGACGGTGCCG
>JAPLUN010000561.1 GCA_026397715.1 Verrucomicrobiota bacterium | reverse complement strand
AATCTTGGGGGCTGGGACTCGGGCTGCAGCCATCAGCAACTTCATGCCACCCTTCGCCCAAACGTACAGCAACGTTTTTGTCACATCGCCCCACCTCAAACGCTGTGCCGAACACTATTGGCAAGAGTGCCCATCGTACTTGGCTGCACGCCCCCCCCCTACTTCTTCTCCCCACCCACCGGCGCCTTCAGCTCCGACACCAGCACCGCCGTGTCGGGTTTCTTCCCGGAGTAAAACGAGAGGTAATGCGTGTCCCCGATCACCGTGGCGTTCACGTTGCCGGCGTCGATGGTGCTGCCGCTGCCCACGGCCACCGCTTCGCCCTCGGGCCACTGGAGCGGATTGGCGATGACGCTTTTCGGGTCCACGACGCGACGCCACAGGATGCCGGCGCGGCCACGCTGAAAGTGGTAGTTGCTCAGCAGCCCGGTTTTGGCATCGAGGATCAGGCTCGGGGTGGAGATGAGCACATCGGTGATGTTGGTCTGCGCACGCGTCCAGGTCTTGCCGTGATCGGAGGAGAGCATCTGGAACTGAGAGCGCGCCGTGGTGGAGTCGTTGGATTCGGTGCGGCCAATGGCGAAGATCTTGCCATCGCCGAGGTAGACGGCGGAGGGCTCGGTGGGCCACTGATCTTTGGTGAGGCCGGACTCGATGGGTGTTTGCGTCCAGGTCTTGCCATCGTCCTTGCTCGTCATCATGCCCCAGGAGTGAGTAGGACCCGCATCGCCGTAATCACCCGCGAACCACAGGGCCATGAGGCCCACCGTGGGCACCGCAAACACATCCGTGATCTGCACCGGCCGCACGGCCAGCTCCGGCGTGGTGACGAGCGTGAACTTCACCCCATCCGTCGTGCGGTACAGATCCTGGTGCCACTGCCCCCCGACCCGGCGCACCCAGAGCAGCATCGCCCCGGTGGAATCCAGCCCTTTGCCCACGGGCACATCGCCATAGCTGGGGGAGTTGGCCACCAGGGTTTCAGCGGTCCACGTTTTGCCGCCGTTAGTCGAGGTGCGTGCATAGGTGGCGCGGGAGTCTTCGCCAATGGTGTGCCCGGAGCCCCGGCTGTACACGCAGACCAGCTTGTCGCCGATGGCCTGCAGCATCGGCCAGGAATTGTAGCCCTGTGCTTCCTGCACCAGGTGGGCCTCCGGGGGTGCGCTGAGGGGAGTCACCTTGACCACCGCAAGTCCGGTGGGGCTGGTGAAGGTGTCGGCGGGATCCGCAGGCTCGCGCTGAATGCGAATGCAGAGTGGTGCCTCCGGTATAACTTTGTAGTACGACTCCAAAACGATGGTGCGGGAGTAGAGCGGCGCGGCAGGCAGCGCCGTGCGGATGGGGGCGCCAATAAGCTGGCGGTCAGTGAAGGGAGCCCCCTCCACCATCTGGGAAAGGTGCACGCGGTAAACGTCCTCCAAGGCGGGGCTGGTGGCCGCATCCGTGGTCGTCACCGTGATCTCCACCCGCACGCCGCCACAGTCCTTGGGCAGACCCGTGACGACGCCGCTGACCGACTGTCCATCCGTGCCCCCGGACATGGACCACACCGGGATGTGCGTGGAGGCGCTGGACATCATCACCAGCGAAGGCTTGCCCGTGGCGATGGACAACTGGTTCGCACTCAGGAAAAGCGGGGCATATTCCGCCGCGAAGCCGGTGACGGTGGAGGCGAGCAGGGCCAGAAAAGAGATGCGCAGGGGTTGTTTTCGCATGGCCGCAGGCTTGCGCAGTCAGCGCCGAGGTCAAGAAGCCATGCACCCATGGCGCTCAGCTCAGCCCACATTTCACAGCCTCCGCAAAGCCTGCCGGCTTCCACTGAAGAGCCCGCCCAAGGAGCGCGGACCTCCGAGTCCGCAGCAGGTCGC
>JAPLUN010000583.1 GCA_026397715.1 Verrucomicrobiota bacterium | reverse complement strand
ATGATGACCTGCTTGATAGCGGCGGTCTTGCCCTTGCAGGCCGCCTGCAAATGATCGGCCGTGAAGTCATCCCCCAGTGGTTCAGGACCGAGGTCTTTGAGCAGAGCATGCTCCATGGGATCCCCCTCAATCCAGAGCGCGGCCCCGAAACGACGCGGATCGTGCAGGCGCAGCTGCTTGCCGCCGTCCAGCGTGATGGCCAGATGGTCATGCTTTTTAAATGGCGTCTCCGCCGGCAGCACCCGCAGATTTCCCGACATGCCCAAGTGCAGCAGCAGCGTGCCTTTGGCGGCACCAAACAGCAGGTACTTCGCCCGGCGCGTACCCGTCTCAATCCGGCAGCCTTCAAGCTCATGAATCGTGTCCGGAATCGGCCAGCGCAGCCGCTTGTCCCGCACGATCACCTCCCGAACCCGTTTGCCAATCACATACGGAGAGACCCCGCGCAGAGCGGTTTCGACTTCGGGGAGTTCAGGCATGGCCTACTTGCTTTCCAGCGCCTGCTCCAGCGCACGCCACGCCAGCATGGCGCACTTCACGCGCTGGGGAAATTTTTGCACGCCTTCGAGGAGGATGAGTTCGCCGAGGGCGTCTTCATTGGTAGGAGCTCCGTCGCCCATGACCACGCGGCGGAAATCTTCGCGCACGGCGGCGGCTTCGTCCTTGGACTTGCCTTTGATCTTCTGCGTCATCATCGAAGCGCTGGCCTGGCTGATGGCGCAACCCTGGCCGGTGAACTTGAGGTCTTCGATGTCTCCTTTGTCAGACACGCGCACCCAGACGTCGATCTCATCGCCGCAGGAGGGATTGTCACCGTGGGCGTGAAGGCAGGGCGGTGGGAGTTCGCCGCTGTTGCGCGGGTTCCGAGAGTGATCGAGGATCACCTGCTGGTAGAGGTCGCGGAGGTCGTCAGAGAGCATGGTCAGGTGAAGAACTTACGCGCGAGGAGCAGTACTTCGACGAGGCGATTGATCTCTTCGAGCGTGTTGTAGAAATAAAAGCTGGCGCGGGTGGTGCCGGGCACCTTGAAGCGCTTCATCAGCGGCTGGGTGCAGTGATGCCCGCCGCGCATGGCCACGCCGTGGCTGTTGGCGAACTCAACGAGATCGTGCGGATGTGCAAAGTCGAGATGGAAGGCAGCCAGCGCGCCACGGTGACCGTTCTGCGGGCCGAGGATGCGGATGCCGGGCACCTCGGTCATGCGCTGCACGGCGTAGTTGGCCAGATTGTGGTCGTGGCGCTGGATGTTTTCCAGGCCGATGGCCTCCAGATAATCAATGGCGGCACCGAGACCGATGACACCGGAGATGTCAGGCGTGCCCGCCTCGAAACGATGCGGCGGCGCCTTGTAGGTGCTGCTCTCCATGGTGACCGTCAGAATCATCTCGCCGCCTCCATGCCAGGGCGGCATGGTTTCCAGCAGGGCCATGCGGCCATACAGCACACCGATGCCGGTGGGACCGCACATCTTGTGACCGGAGAAAACGAAGAAGTCGCAGCCCAGATCCTGCACATCGATGGGCATGTGCCCCGCGCTTTGCGCGCCATCCAGAAGCGTCACAGCCCCGAGGGCCTTTGCCTTGGCGATGAGCTCCTTGGCGGGATTGATGGTGCCGAGGGAATTGGAAATATGAACGAAGGCGAAGAGCTTCACCTGCTCTGTGAGCAGAGTTTCGATGGCGGCGGAATCAAGCGTGCCGTCATCCAACACCGGGATGTATTTGAGCGTCGCGCCAGTGCGCTGGGCGAGCAGCTGCCACGGGACGATGTTGCTGTGATGCTCCATGCCGGTGATGAGGATGACATCCCCGGCACGCAGATTCTGCGTGCCCCAGGTGTTCGCCACGAGGTTGATGCCCTCGGTGGTGCCACGGGTGAAAATGATCTCGTCCTCGGTGGCCGCACCGATGAAGCGCGCCACTTTTTTCCGCGACGCCTCAAAGGCCTCGGTGGCACGATTGCTCAGTTCGTGCAGGGCGCGGTGGACGTTCGCGTTGTCACGCTCGTAGTAGCGCGAGAGCGTCTGGATGACCGCACGCGGCTTCTGGCTGCTGGCCGCACTGTCCAGATAGACGAGCGGGTGACCATTCACCTGCTGATCAAGGATGGGGAAATCAGAGCGTATGCGGTGCCAGTCCATGTCTTCCGACGCAGACACTAGCGTGCCACCACACTCTGTCGAGTCGTAACGCTGACGGGTGCCGCCTTGCGCGCTGCGTAGATGCCGCGGCTTTCGACCTTGCTCGCACGATCCTGCAATGAGCCAGGCTTACCGTCTGCAGGCAGACTGTTCTCGCCCAACATGTGCAGCATGGAAGCGCCGGTTTCATCGAACGCTCTCACCGGAGCGCAGTTCTTTAAAGCTTCCCACGTTTGGCAGCTGGTGAGGCCAGCAGAAAGCAAAATAAGAAAACTGAGAAGGGCGAATTTCATTAAGTTCGTGTTTATCATGACGTTGCGATTCTGTAAACAAAAGATGCTCATGGCTTGAAAGCCACCTGAGAATAAGAGCTTCCAGCCGTTGGATGGATTTCGCGATCCCCCTTGGCCTGCACCTCGTGTCCGCGCATCTCCAGCGTCTTGCTGGCAGTCGTCCCCTTGCCATCCTCGTCAGCAAACATCAGGGCATAAGGCGCCAGACGCAATGCCGTACCGATCAAACCACAGTTGCTCAGCAACAGGGTGGCGGCGAAGGCAAAAATCAGACGGGATTTCACGGGCATTTGTTGTTTTTATCACAATCGCCCCTGCGAGTAAACATATATGATGGCACCGGCCCAATACGAAACTTGCGCTTTGTCTGGCAAACATTGACGCTGCTGGCCCGTATTGCACTGCCCTTCCGTTTCCAACCCACATGAAGAAACTGCTTTCCATCCTCCTCGCCCTCACCGTCTCGCTCCAAGCCGAGATCGAACTCAAAAAGGGCGACCACATCGCCATCGTCGGCAGCGCTCTCGCCGACCGGCAGCAGCATCATGGCTGGCTGGAGTCGCTGATCCACAAGGCCTACCCGGATCTCGAGCTCACCGTGCGCAATCTCGGTTTCGCCGCCGATGAAGTGAACGTGCACCCCCGCAGCGATGAGGTGCCTACCACGGAATACTTCCTTAACATGAAGCCCGGCCTGCTGACCACGAAGGTGGGCGAGACCGAGGTGACCTACACCGCCGGCGCAGACTTCCACGCCAACGTGATTTTCGCCTACTGGGGCTTCAACGAGTCCTTCAAAGGCGAGGCCGGTCTCGCGGATTTCAAAAAAGCGCTGGATGAGTATCTCAAAAAGCAGCTCAGCGCCGACTACGGCAAGGGCCAGCCCCGCGTGGTGCTGCTCTCCCCCATCGCTCAGGAGAACCTCAAGAGCGCCGATTTCTCCGACGGCTCCGCGAACAACAAAAACATCGCCGCCTACACCGCCGCCATGGCCGAAGTCGCCAAGGCCAACAACGTGCCGTTTGTCGATCTCTTCTCCGCCTCGCAGGCCCTCTACGCCAGCGCCGCCAAGCCGCTGACCATTGACGGCGCGCACCTCTCCGACGCAGGCGACAAAGCCCTCGCTCCCGTGCAGTTCAAGGCGCTCTTCGGCAAAGACGCCCCGAGCATCGACGATCCCTACATCGCCAAAATCCGCGACGCCGTGCTGGAGAAAAACGTCCAGTGGCACCACCGCTACCGCACCGTCGATCAGTTCAACATCTTCGGCCAGCGCTCCCGCATCAAGTACGCCGACGCCATCACCAAGACCAACGGCATCGACAACGCCACCATCGTCGGCGCCGAACTCGCCCAGCGCGATGTGAAGACCGCCAACCGCGACAAGGCCGTCTGGGCCGCCGCGCAGGGCAAGGCCTACGAAGTGAAGGACGACAATCTCCCACCCGTGCCTGCCGTGGCGCCGAACCGCCCCGAGCCAGTCCCCTACCTCACCGGCGAGGAAGCACTGAAACACCTCACCACCCCTGAAGGCGTGAAGGTGGACTACATCGCCTCCGAAGTGGAGTTCCCCGATCTGGTGAACCCCGTGCAGATGAACTTCGACACCCGCGGCCGCCTCTGGGTCGCCGCCTGGCCGACCTACCCTGAGACCACCCCCACCACCAAGGTCTTCGACAAACTCCTCGTCTTCGACATCGACCCCAAGACCGGCAAGTTCACCAAGTGCACCACCTTCCTCGACGGCCTGAACTGCCCCACCGGCTTCCAGCTCTATAAAGACGGCGTGCTCGTCATGCAGTCCCCCGACATGTGGTTCGTGCGCGACACAGACGGCGACGGCAAAGGCGACTGGAAAGAGCGCATCGTCAACGGCCTCGACGCCGCAGACTCCCACCACGAGACCAACTCCATCTGCTACGAACCCGGCGGCGCGCTGTATTTCAGCGACGGCGTCTTCCACCGCACCAATGTCGAGACCCTCAAAGGCCCCATTCGCAATGTGAACGGCGCCATCTACCGCTTCGAGCCCCGCAGCTACCGCTTTGACCGTTACGTGCCCTACGGCTTCGCCAATCCTCACGGCCGCGTTTTCGACTACTGGGGCAACGACATCATCACCGACGCCACCGGCAACGCGAACTACTTCGCTCCCGCTTTCAGCGGCCATCTCGATAGCGGCGCACATCCCAAGATGAAGGAGTTCTGGAACCGCCCTTCCCGCCCCACCCCAGGCACCGCCATACTCAGCAGCCGCCACGTCCCCGAAGACTGGCAGGGCACCTTCCTGAACACAAACGTCATCGGCTTCCAGGGCATCTTCCGCGCCAAGATCACCGAAGAAGGCTCCGGCCTCAAAGGCGAGACCTGGGAGCCTGCCATGCTGCAGACCGACGTGAAGGCCAATCCCAACTTCCGCCCCAGCGGCGTCGCCGTCGCTCCCGATGGCTCGCTCTACGTCATGGACTGGTCGCAGATGCTCATCGGCCACCTGCAGCACCATCTGCGCGATCCGAACCGCGACCACGCTCATGGCCGCATCTACCGCCTCACCTACCCTGCCCGCCCGCTGCTCACCCCGAAAAAGATCCACGGCGAATCCATCGCCGACCTCCTCGAACTTCTCAAGGAGCACGAGGACAGCGTCCGCCAGCTCGCCAAAGTGGAGCTCGACACGCACGACTCCAAAGAAGTCATCGCCGCCGTGCAGAAGTGGGAGGCCGCACTCGACAAGGCGGACAAGAACTACGAGCACAACCGCCTCGAAGCACTGTGGGTGCACCAGTGGCACAACGTGGTGAACATCCCCCTGCTTGAAGCCGTGCTGAAGTCCCCCGAGCCACGCGCCCGCGCCCAGGCCATACGCGTCGCCTGCTACTGGAGCGACCGCGTGCCCAACACGATCGCCATCTTCGAAGCCGGCGTCAAAGACAGCGCCCCACGCGTCCGCCTTGAGGCCATCCGCGCGCTCAGCTTTGTCAAAGGCCCGGACGTCATGAAAGCCATCGAGCTCACCAAACTCGTCATGATGGAAAAAGACTACTATATCGACTACTGCTTCCGCGAGACCATGAAGCAGCTCACCTCCCTGCCTGAGGGCAAGGACGTCCTCGGCAAAGAGCCCCTGCTCGCCGCTCGCCTTCGTGCCACCCCGGACGCCAGCTTTGGCCCCACCGACAAGAAGCTCTCCGCCGCCGACAAAAAACTCTACGACCTCGGCAAGGAAGTCTTCAACCGCGAAGCCCACTGCGTCACCTGCCATCAGGCCGACGGCAAAGGCGTGGAAAACATCTACCCCGGCCTCGCCAAGAGCAACTGGCTCGAAGGTAATGGCGACCGCGTCATCAAGATCGTGCTCAAAGGCCTCTTCGGCCCGCTCGACTTCCAGGGCAAAAAATACGGCCCAGAGAAAGGCACCCCGCCCATGATGGGCTTCGGCCCCCTGCTCAAGGATGAAGAAGTCGCCGCCGTCATCTCCTACGTCCACCAGTCCTTCGGCAACAACCTCCCCATGGTGAAAGTCGAAGACGTCAAACGCGTCCGCGAAGAAACCAAGAGCCGCGCCATCTTCTACATGGTCGATGAGATCTTAAAAGAGCACGAGCTCGAGAAGAAGTAGGCGACAGCACTGCAACTCCGCACTCCAAACTCGCGCCAGCGTCCAAACCTCGCGTGAGCGCCTTGGAGTGCGCCGGTCCTCCGGCGCTTTCGAACGTCTCTAAGCCTGCGAAAAGCTCCAGAGGACTGGAGCACTCCAGGACGCTCACGCGCCTGCAATGCTCCATCGTGAAAAGCGACTCAGCTCTCGCGGATTTTCCCGGCGAGTGAATCGAGTGTGCGCTTGAAGTCGTTGGAGCCGTTGATGAGGTTCGTGACGACTTTGCAGGCGTGGATGACGGTGCCGTGGTCACGGCCACCGAATTCATCGCCAATCTGCACCAGCGGCAGCTTGGTGAGCGTGCGAGTGAGAAACATGGCCACCTGACGGGCTTCGGCGATGTTTTTCGGACGACGCGGACCGGTGAGGTCGCTGACGCGCAGATCGTAATGCGTGGCGATGATGCGCTGGATGCGGTCCACGGTGACGGTCTTCGACGGATCTTCATCGATCACATCATGCAGCATCGTCGCAAGCGCAGACTCCGTGGGGACGGTGCCTTCGAGCGAGACATGGGCGGCGACGCGCATGAGCGCGCCCTCCAGCTTGCGCACGTTGATGCGGATGCGCTGTGCCATGAAGTCGAGGATCCATGGGTCGAGAGAGACATTGAAGTCGCTCTGCTTGCGGCGCAGGATGGCGATGCGGGTTTCAAAGTCCGGCACCTGAATCTGCGTGGCAAGGCCCCACTCAAAGCGTGAGACGAGACGGCTTTCGAGATTTTTGATCTCACTCGGCGGGCGGTCGCTGGCCAGGACGATCTGCTTCGCGTTGTTGAAGAGTTCGTTGAAGGTGTGGAAGAACTCCTCCTGCGTGCTGTCCTTGCCTTCGAAGAATTGAACATCGTCGATGAGCAACACATCCACCTTGCGGTATTTTTGGCGGAACTGGCTGAAGGTCTGGCGCTTGATGGCGTCCACAAACTCGTTGGTGAACTGCTCGGAGGTGACGTAGCGCACGTTGGCACGTGGTTTGCGCGCCAGCACTTCCTGGCCGATGGCCTGCAGGAGGTGAGTCTTGCCGAGGCCTGTGGCACCGTAGAAAAACAGCGGATTGTAAATGCGGCCTGGCTTTTCAGCCACAGCCTTGGCAACAGCCACGGAATAGCTGCTGTTGGGACCGATGACGTAGCTGTCGAAGTTGAACTTGGCGTTCAATCCCGCTTCACTGAAGAAACGGATCGGAGCCTGGTCACCCGCGTTGACGCGCGCCGCCTTGAGTTCAGGCATGGGCGCGTAGGAAACCGGGGTCGGTTCCGTCGCCACATGAAACTCAATGACTGCAGGCACTCCAGTGACTTCAGCCACAGCATCGGCAACGGCCAACGTGTGATTGCTCTCGATCCAGAGCTGATGGATCGGATTCGGCACGGTGATGATGAATCTGCCGTCATCCGCCAGACGACCCGAGGTACCGCTGAAGCAGCGCTGAAAATTATCCCCACCCAGACGCTTCACCAAAACTTCGCAGACCTGGTCCCAAATGGTGGGAACAGGCGTGAACAGTTCTGTGTGTGCATGGTTGGCCGAGCCATTGAGGGAAGTGTGATTCGAGTTTTCATCGTTGCGCGCCATGATGATTGTTTCTTGAAAAATGAGGTCGGGAGTGGGTTGGTAAGATGTGTCGGAGGGATTCAAATGGGAGCAATCAGGAGGCCATCGAATATCTTTTTAAACGACACTTCTTTGTATGTCGAAACCGACACATGAAACAAGCTCTTCTTCGATATATTTTTTGAATTTTCCATCCGCAGGAACAAAACATTCAAAATTAATTTGCATTGAAATGTGAAGATCTGCGCAAACAGCAGCGAACAAGCTGTGAACAGATTGCGAATAGCTGTGTGCAACCAGAACAGGCACGCAAAATGCGTGCACCATCTCATGCGGGAAAACCATCATTCCCGCATGGAGCAGCAGACATCAATGAGCCTGCTTCACATGCTCACCCAGCAGATCACGGCCAAAGTCGCCGTCAAAGCTGCGCCAGACACTGTGCACATGGTTGGCATCGTTCTGGGTGTTGTCATACTCGAGCAGGAAGGTTTTGCCCTGCACACGGTAGTAGTGCGGTTCGCCGCGCTCCTTGCCACCAGCCCAGGCGAAATAAATCGGACCGCTTTCTTTAAACTCAGCGCGGGCGGCTTCAGCGATTTCGGGACGCATCCGGTCAATGTACTCCGAGATAATGCGCGTGAGCATGTCCTGCTGTTTCGCATTGAGTTCGGAATCAACAAGACCGGCAGGTGATAGCGGGTTCACTTTGTGCTCAGCCGCAGTGATCATTTCCTTGGGAGCTTCCGTGGCGACGAACGCCGTCTTGAATTGCTCGGGCGTGAGAGACTTGACCAGTTCACGGCCAAGTTCTTCTTCAACCCCAAGAACGCGCAGCCCGGTGAGAGGCCCCTGGCGGATTTCGCCCGGATTGGTGCCCATGAAAGCTGGAGTGGCACGGAGCATCTGGCCATCTTTGATGGTGAAATTCAGTGACAGGTGATGTCCTTCCACACGCCAGCCCCAGGCGCCCTTGTCGGCGGGTTCGCCAAAAATCGAGACAAAATATTTTTCTGGATCACGCTTATCACGGACGGCGGCACGTTTGGATTCATCAGCTCCCTCGATTTGATAGAGAACTTCTTCGAGACTCATGATCGTCACCGCCTTGGCAGAACCACGGAAGCTGAGGCCGGTATTCAGGAGGGCGTGGGCGAGAAGGCGCTGCTGCGGCGTCATTTCCTTGAGGGGCAGCCCCTTGCGCTCCCGCGGGATGAAGTGCCAGTTTTCGCGCTCCTCGGCGGCAAACTCGAAACAAGCCTTCGCTTTTTGCTCCGGCGTCAGCGCAGCCAGAAAGACCTTGGCAATGGCGGACATCTGCGTGCCCGCATCGTGCGCCGCGACCTTGCTCGGAGTGAAACTGGAAAAGGCAAGGCAGATGCCGAGAAACGGTACGGAAAGGCGCTGAGCGAGGTGCATGATGGTGGTGGTGAGTCGTCGAGATTGGTTGGCAGGGCAAGTCGAACGCTCATTCCGGGAGCGGTTTGTCATTCATTGTCATCAATTTTCATCTTGCGAGCGCCGAGACGTTGACACTTTCCTGCGTGAGGTTGTAGTCTGATGATTATCGTAAAATACCGTTTTCACGCACCACCCGCCAAGCAGATCCGAATTCATGTACTCCAATGAAGCATACCTCCTCGAACAGCTCCTGGAAACCGGCCAGCTGTCCGAGCGTGACATCCAGCAGGCAAAAACAGGTCTGAAACCTGGTGAGAGCGCCGTTGCCATTCTGGTTAAAACAGGCACGATCACAGACGAGCAGATCGCACGCACAGTGGCCGTCAGCTCCGGCATGGAATACGTCGATTTGAATGGCTTCGAAGCACATCCAGGCCTGAAGGGACTCGTTCCTGTGGATGTGGCCAAGAAATATAAAATCGCGCCGCTGGGGATGAACGGAAGCACCCTGCAGGTGGCCGTGGCTGATCCGTTTGACTTTGAAACGCTTGATGCACTGCCGCATGTGCTGCAGCCGGACATTGAATACTACTGCTCTACCCCGGGTCTGATCAAGACGGTGCAGTCCAATATCTATGGCAATGAGGCGATTCTTGGCATTGAAACGAAGGGTGCAGACGCTGGCACCTCCTCAGACGCTGACGCCCCGGTCATCAGGCTGGTGCAGAACATGCTGATGGAGGCCTTCAAGCAGAAGGCTTCTGATATTCACGTGGAGCCGCTGGAGAAGGACATCCGCATCCGCTATCGCATGGACGGCGTCCTCGTGGACGTGGAGCATCACCCCAAACGCCTTCATTCCGCGATCATCGGGCGCCTCAAGATCATGACCGGCTCCATGCAGCTGGATGAAAAGCGCATCCCGCAGGACGGACGCATCCAGATGAACTTCAATGACAAGGAGATTGACATGCGTGTGTCGATCATCCCCACCAACAACGGCGAAAGCGTCGTCATGCGTGTGCTCGACAAGAGCAGCCTGAAGCTCGGCCTCGTAGACTTGGGATTCCTTAGTGATGACCAGGCCTCCTTTGAGCAGCTCATCACACTGCCTGACGGCATTATTCTAGTGACCGGCCCCACGGGCTCCGGCAAAACGACCACGCTGTACGCCTGCCTTAATTTCATCAACCGTCCTGACCGCAAGATCATCACAGTGGAAGACCCGGTCGAATACGAACTCGCTGGGATCAACCAGGTCATGGTGAAGGAAGACGTCGGCATGACCTTCGCCGCTGCGCTGCGCGCCATGCTGCGTCAGGCGCCGAACATCATCATGCTGGGGGAAATTCGAGATTTGGAAACGGCCTCCATCGCCATCCAGGCATCTCTCACGGGTCACTTGGTCTTCAGTACGCTGCACACGAACGATGCACCGAGCGCCGTGGCACGTCTCACGGACATCGGGGTCAAACCCTTCCTTACTGCCTCCGCCGTCCGCGCGATCGAAGCTCAGCGACTCGTCCGCAAACTCTGCCCTGACTGCAAACAGCCCGGCAAGCTCTCCACCCATGAGCTGCGCTCCCTCGGTCTCGAAGCCGCCCAGATGGCAGAGTCCACCATCATGAGCGCCGTCGGCTGCTCAAAATGCCGCCAGCGCGGCTTCCGTGGTCGTATGTCCCTCGTGGAGATTTTCAAAATCAACGACGAAGTGCGCGGCATGATCAACCAGCAGCTCACCACTCCCCAGCTGCGCAAACGAGCACGCGAACTGGGCATGCGCACCCTTCGTGAGGACGGCATCCGCAAGGTGCTCTCCGGCATGACCACCGCCGACGAAGTGATCGAGGCGACCATGTCTGACGCCGATTGATCCTCACTCCCTGACTTCCCCAACGAACTTCATTTCTTACAGACGACTATGACTCCCCATAATGTGGTAGAGATGCTCAAAAGCCGGGGCGTGATCGACAAAGGTCTCGCCTACGACATCGAGCAGGATTCCGTGCAAAACGGCAAAGACATTGTCCAGGTGCTGCTGTCCTACGGCATCTACACCAATGAGGATGAATTTTGGGCGCAGGTGGCCGATGAACTCGGCGCCGACCATTTCGATCTCGACAATTTCGAACCACCACCCTCCGTCGTCGCATTGATTCCGGCAGGCATGGCACGCCTCTACGGCGCGTTTCCGATCACTCTGGATGCGCAGGGCCTCCATGTCGCCTTCACCGATCCGCTCAATCCCCAGCTGGTGGAAGACCTGCGCTTTGGCCTCGAAAAAACGATTGTGCCGGTTGTCGCCCGCCGCAGCCAGGTGCTGACCTTGATCGAAAAGTTTTATGGCGCTGGCGCACCCAGCATTGAGGAAATCTTCGGCCAGCTCGGCAAGAGCGGCAAAGACGGGATGACCGCCGAAGCGGAGGCGAATTCCGCGCCCATCGTCAAGTTCGTCGATCTGGTGATGCAGCAGGCCATCAAGGAGCGTGCGAGCGACATTCACTTCGAGCCCTTTGAGCGTGAATTTAAAATCCGTTACCGGGTGGATGGCGCGCTGTATGAAATGGCGCCGCCCCCCATTCATCTGGCCACGTCGATCATTTCCCGTATCAAGGTCATGTCGAACATGAACATCGCCGAGCGCCGAATCCCGCAGGACGGACGCATCATGACCAACGTCGGCGGCAAGCCGGTGGACATGCGCGTCAATTCCCTGCCCACGCAGCACGGTGAGTCTGTGGTGCTTCGTGTTCTTGACCGCTCCTCGATCAACATCGAGCTCGATGCGCTGGGCATGCAGCCCTTCCTTCAAGACTACATCGTCGAGACCATCCACAAGCCCAACGGCATCTTCATCGTCACCGGTCCGACCGGAGCCGGCAAGACCACCACGCTCTACGCCTGCCTGCGAAAGATCAATACCATCGACTGCAAGCTGATCACCGCCGAAGACCCGGTGGAATACGAACTTGATGGCGTTATGCAGGTGCCGATCAATGACGCTGTGGGGCTGACCTTTGCCAAGGCTCTGCGCTCCTTCCTGCGTCAGGACCCTGACCGCATCATGGTGGGAGAAATGCGTGACCTTGAGACCGCCCAGATCGCGATCCAGGCCTCCCTCACCGGTCACTTGGTGCTCAGCACCCTTCACACCAACGACTCCGCCGGAGCCGTCACCCGTCTGGTGGACATGGGGGTGGAGCCCTTCCTCGTCTCCGCCACGCTGGAGGGAGTGCTCGCCCAGCGCCTTCTGCGTACGATCTGCAAGAGCTGCCGTTCGCCGTATGAACCGAGCCTGAGCATTCTCAATCAGCTTGGTCTCACGCCGGAGGATCTCGGTGGGAAGCAGTTCTACACCGGCTCGGGCTGCTCTGCCTGCGGCAATAGCGGCTATAAAGGCCGAAAGGGCCTCTACGAGCTGCTGGATGTCACCGACCCCATCCGCGAGCTCATCACCGGCCGCGCCCCCTCCATCGTCTTGAAGCAGAAAGCCATCGAGCTCGGCATGGTCACCCTGCGTGAAGACGGACTGCGTGGCATTTACGATGGATCGACGACCATCGAGGAAGTCCTGAAATACACCTGATCTCCGCAACGCCAGACGGCGCCCCTTCCGAGTGCAACCCTGTACATTATTTGATGGACAGAACACCCGCCGTCCCGGTATTCTAAAATTACCCTGAACTAACGCCTCCACGATACGCCCCCCTATGCCCACGTTTCATTACATCGCCCTGGATCAGAACGGACAGGAAACCGCCGGAGATCTTGACGCTGCCTCCGAAGCAGATGCCATCAATCAACTGCGCCAGACCGGCCTCTATCCGACCAGCGTCGCCGCCGAAGGCCAGGGTCAGGCGGCTGCCATCAAGAAACGCGTCAAATCCACCTCCAAGGGCAAAACGAAGACCGTCAAAGTCGGCGCAAACGCCAAGGTGAAGAGCAAGAGCCTGATGATTTTCACGCGCCAGCTCGCGACGCTCATCGATTCCGGCCTGCCCTTGCTGCGCGGTCTCACCGTGCTGGGCCGTCAGGAGCCCAACTTGGTGATGAAAGGGACGATCACCACGCTGGCGGACAATGTTCAAACCGGCAGCACCTTTTCCGAAAGTCTCCAGCAATACCCGCGCATCTTCAACAAGCTCTACATCAACATGGTGAAAGCCGGAGAACTTGGCGGTGTGCTTGAGCTCGTGCTCAACCGTCTTGCCGAGTACCAGGAAAAGGCTCAGAAACTCAAGAACAAGATTGTCGCGGCGATGGTTTACCCGATCATCGTCATGTTCATCGCCGCAGCCATCATGGTCTTCCTCATGCTGGTCATCGTGCCACGCTTTGAGTCCATCTTTGATGACATGATCCCCGGCGGCAAAGAAAAGCTGCCGGCGCTGACGAAATTCGTCATCGGCTTCAGCCGCACCATGTACGATTACATCTGGTATCAGGTGGCCGGTTTGGCCGCGATCATCGCCGGCTGGCGCATGATGGCCGCCACCAAAGGCGGACGCCGGTGGATCGACCGCTCCAAGCTCAAACTCCCGCTCTTCGGCGATGTGCAGAGCAAAACCGCCATCTCTCGCTTCACCCGCACCTTGGGTACGCTGGTAACCTCCGGTGTGCCGATCCTGCAGGCCCTGAACATCACCCGCGACACCGCTGGCAACACGATCATTTCCGACGCCATCACCAAGGTGCATGATGCCGTGAAAGAAGGTGAGTCCATGGTGGCCCCCCTGGAGTCCAGTGGAGTATTCCCCCCGATGGTGATCTCCATGGTCGACGTGGGTGAAGAAACCGGCCAGCTTCCTGAGATGCTTCTGAAAATCGCTGACGTCTATGAAGACGAAGTGGACAATTCCGTCTCCGCCCTCACCTCCATGCTGGAGCCCTTGATGATCGTCGTGCTCGCCCTCGTCGTGGGTGTGATCGTCATGGCCCTCTTCCTCCCGCTCATCGACGTGATCAAAAACCTCAGCGGCGCTGGCGGCTAAGACTGGACACCACCCCCAACCAACCTTGGAGTCATGAAATCACCCCGCTTGTCATTCCATTCACGCACGCGCGCCTTCACTCTGGTGGAGATGCTCATCGTGGTCACCATCATCTCGTTGCTTGCCGCCCTGACCATGGGCGGATACACCTATGCCATGCGCTCCTCAAAACGGCGCCTTACCACAGGAACGTTTGAGGCGATCAAACTCGCCCTTGAACGCTACAACACGGAATTCGGTGAATACCCACAGCCTGCAAACAGCAATCAAATGGTGCAGTTTCCTCCCGGCTTGGCCACCTATGACACCTCCGGGGCTTCTTGCCTCTATCAGGCGCTGACAGGTGACGGTTTTGACCAGATCAAGGGGGTAGTCGGTGATGCTGCAGGAGGCGGATCGGGCGGCACGTCGGATGGCAAAGTGGAAGGTGTCGCCGAGCTCAAAAACAAGATGTTCGTCGAAATCCCACAAACCATCTTCACCCGAAAAGGCACCACTTTCATGCTGATCGACGGCTTTGGCCACCCCTTTCAGTACCTGAAAGCCGCGATTCCAGCCGCCGCCAATGGTGCGAATGGCAATAACAACACTGCTCCCACCACCATCAACACCACGTATGACCTCTGGTCATACTCGGAAGATGAGCAAAACACCACCAAGCAAAGCATCAATTCTCTGACGGATCCAACCGTGTCCGTGAAATGGATCAAAAACTGGTGAATTGCGGCTGCTTCATCTGAAAACGACATCCGTTGCGTGTTTCAGAGCAAAGTTTGATCAAGTATGCCCATCGGTCTCGCCATCGCCTCCATTCTTGCGCTGTTCGTCAGTTTCTGGGCATTGAACATCGCACGTGACCCGAGTGTCTGGCGGCTCTGGTGGATGGATTTGCTCGGAGTGCTCGATGTGGACTCCAATCGGGAACAGCGGCGTAGCCAGGAGCGACAGATGTCCTTCATCTGCTTCACGCTGTTCCTCCTCCTGCTGTCCACCGGCCTCAGCGGAGCCTTCTGGACTGTGGACCTTGTGCGAGATCACAAACGTGACAAAACACGCTTTGAGCGCGCGGAGGAGAGCTCCAACCGAGAAATTGAGAAGGTCAAAAGTCAGCCCCAGAGAATTGCCCGCTGAGGATGCAGCGGGCCTGAAGGGGTGGATTTTGGTTTGCACGCGGCGTGCATCGCTGCGAAGAAACGTCTCATTCCCAATCCCGACCCCATGAACCGCCAGGAAAATCTCGAATCCCTCTTTCGCAACGGCAAGACCGTCATCCTTCCCATTGACCACGGTTGCGCCATTCCAGTGCCTGGTTTGGAAAATCCCTTTCAGCTCATCGATCAGGTCAACGAATTCGTCGATGGCTACGTCATGAACCTCGGCGTCGCCCTGCGCGCTGCCGACAGCCTCGCCGGCAAGGGCATCATCCTCCGCACGGACGTGTACAACACCCGCACCACGGGTGAAGGCGCAGGCAGCATCGGCGTCTTCGGCGTCGAAGAAGCGGAAATGGTCGGCGCCAATGCCGTCATGAACATGCTCTACCCCTTCTCCGCCTATGAGAAGGCCAATTTCCAGGAGTGCGCTGATCTCATCCGCCTCAGCCTCGACACCGACATTCCCGTCATCCTGGAATCCCTGCCCTACGCGCTGGGTGCTCCGGAAAAATACACCGTGGAAAATGTCAGCTTCGCCGTCCGCCTCGCGGCCGAACTCGGTTCGGATGTCGTGAAGACCCCCTACCCGACCAATGGCACGGTGGACGACTTCCGCCGCATCATCGGTCAGAGCTTTGTTCCCGTCATCATCCTCGGCGGTGCCGCCATGGGAGACGACGCAGGACTCCTGAAGATGGTTGAAGACGCCATGGACGCCGGTGCCGCCGGTGTGGCTATCGGCCGCAACGTCTGGCAGCACAAAAACCCTGCCGCCATCGCCCGCAGCATCGCGGCCGTCGTGCATGAAGACGCCTCCGCGCTTGAAGCCCTCGCACTGCTGAAAGAACCGGTGCGCTGAGTCAGTTTCGTTTTCCCCGCCATGAAACGACTGCTTCTTGCCGCCAGCCTGTTCGCCACCTGCTCTCTTCACGCCCAGCAGCTGCAATCTTTCGAGATCAAGGCTGACGACTGGGCCGAAGGCGAGCCGCCGAAGGAAGTCTTCATTGTGGATGGCACCATCAAGATCGCCGCACGCGATGGCAACAAAGCCATCGTCATCGATCCCAATCCCGTCACCGACGCCAGCGCCCAGCTGGCGGTCTCTGCCAGCGGCAATGCCAGCATTGAAGCCAAAATCCTCGCCCTCAAGCGTGGCCGCAGCACACCGCGCTTCGGCGTCAGCGTGCATGGCATGAGCGGTCACCGGCTCATCGTCAACCCTGCCAAGAAATCCCTCGACCTCGTCAAAGGCGACCAGACGCTTGTCACAGTCCCCTTTGCCTGGACCAGCGAAGTGTGGGTGAAGGTCAAACTCGAAGCCAAAAAGGGTGCCGGAGACGCTTGGAGCATCACCGGCAAAGCCTGGCCTGCCGATGCCGCAGAGCCTGCCGAGCCCCTCATTAAGCATGAGGAAACCAAACTCAAAGGCCAGGGTAAATGCGCCATCTGGGCCACGCCTTTTTCAGGCGAACCCGTGTTCTTTGACGACATCAAAATCAGCGTCGAAGCAGCCCCCGCCGCTCCTTAAGGCGCAGGCGGTGCTTTAACCGTGATTCTGGGAGGCAGTGAAGCCGTCGCTTCCTTGCCGCTGAGTGGTTCAAACTTCGTCAGCCGGGCAAACATGAAGCCGACAAAGACGCTCGCATTCATCTCGATGGGAACGCGCAGCTCATCATCTGAAACCCAGATGGTCGCCGTCTTCATCTTTTTGTAGGCGCTGAGAGCCAGCGTGGTGCGGTCGATTTTTCGAATCTTCAGCCCCAGCTTGATGCAGGCGCGCTTCTGCCCGCCATACACAATGGTTTCACGCCCATGCACCTCGAAAGTAGTCAGGTAGGGCGTATCCCAGGGCTGCACCACCCGCGTGATCTTTTGCCCGTTCTTCAGTTCCAGGCTGCGCACATACAGGATCACGGAAAGGATGTCATCCATGGGTCCATAAGCGCACACGGTGGTCGAAGTCGTCGGCGAGCCCTTCACCGGCTGCACCTGCGTCTGCGTGATCACACGGTGCCGCTCAAATGCCACGCGGTAGCGGCAGGTCTCTTCACTGTCCGTCTCACGGTGCTGCAGAAAGTGCGCCCGCAGATCCCCGCGATGCATGATGGAGGTCATTTCACAGTCGTATTTCCACAGCGAACGCGCCAGTCCTGTGCTCGCAGCGGAGGCATCGGCACGCCAGAATTCACCCGCTTCACGCACGGTCAGCGTGGCCTGGCCCGCCGTCATCACATGACTCCAGCCGATGTCAAAAGTCAGCTTGCACGGCGGCACCTTCCTGTGAGTTCCAGCAGTGCCGGGCGTGAGCTCTTTGACCCACTCCGGCGTCTGCGCGCTGGTCAGAGAATGGCTCAGCACACCCAGGAGGAAAACGAGCAGAAAGCGCATGCCCCCACTATTCCCTCGATTTTCCCTTTTGCCAGTCCGTGTCTTTTCCGCCACAGTCCCTTCATCATGCACGATCCCCGAATTGACGCCCTATCACGCCAGCTTGTCCGCTACTCCACCAAGGTTAAAAAAGGCGACCTGGTCTGGATCGACCTCTTCGACGTGCCGAACACCGTGGGCCAGAGCCTCATCCGTGAAGTCGTCGCCGTCGGCGGCCTGCCCATGGTGCGCATCAATGACGCCGTGCTCACCCGTGAACAGATGATCCATGCGGATGCGAAGCAGTACGACATCATCGCGGAAAACAACCTCGCCCTGATGAAGCAGACCGATTGCTACATCGCCGTGCGCGGCAGCCACAACATCACCGAAGCAGCCGACGTGCCGGCGGATAAAATGAAGCTCGTCATGGCCAAGCTGCGCCCCGTGCAGAACGAGCGCGTGAACAACAGCCGCTGGGTCGTCCTGCGCTGGCCCACCGCCTCCATGGCCCAGCAGGCCGGCATGAGCACCCAGGCCTTTGAAGACTTCTTCTTCCGCGTCTGCCTGCTGGACTACGCCGCCCTGCTGCCAGCCATGAAAGCCTTGAAGCAGCTCATGGACAAAACCAAGCACGTCCACATCACCGGCCCCGGCACCGATCTAAACTTCAGCCTCAAAGGCCTCAAGGCCATCGCCTGCGGCGGCAATCACAACATCCCCGACGGCGAGGTCTTCAGCGCCCCCGTCAAAGACAGCGTCGAAGGCGTCATCAGCTACAACGCACCCACCATCTATCAGGGCATCGCATTCGACAGCGTGAAGCTCGAGTTCAACAAGGGCAAGATCGTCAGCGCCACCGCCAACAACACCGAAGCCATCAACAAGATCTTCGACAGCGATCCCGGCGCCCGCTACATCGGCGAATTCGCCATCGGCTTTAACCGCGAAATCAAAGAGCCCATGCGCGACATCCTGTTCGACGAAAAAATCGCCGGCAGCTTCCACTTCACCCCCGACCAGGCCTACGAGGGCAAAACCGACAACGGCAACCGCAGCCAGGTCCACTGGGACATGGTCTGCATCCAACGCCCCGACTACGGCGGCGGCGAGATCCGTTTCGACGGCAAACTCATCCGCAAAGACGGCAAGTTCCTCGCGCC
>JAPLUN010000381.1 GCA_026397715.1 Verrucomicrobiota bacterium | reverse complement strand
GAACCCCACTGGAACGGATGATCATAGATGCTCTCTCCGAGGCGGGAATAGTCACCGTATCGCATCACATCCGGCACCAGTGTGCGGATCATCTGTGAGTGGCAGTTGTAGCAGCCTTCGCTCACATAGATGTCACGGCCCGCGAGTTCCAGCGGCTCATAGAGCTTCTGGATGCGGTCTTCCACGTTCTTCGCGCTGTTCACCGTCACGGTCGGGATGATCTGGATCAGACCGCCGATCACCACGGCCACAAACGTCAGCACCGTGAAGGGCAGGTAGTTGTGCAGCAGGCTCTCATACCAGAGTGCCCATGTGTGGCTCGTCTTCTGGAAGCGGCGCACCGCCAGGTAGCCGAAGATGCACGCGCAGATCAGGGAAACGATGTCAGCACCAGGAGGGAGAAAGATCCAGCCAAAGACGAGCAGCATTGCGCCAAAGGTGCAGGCCGTGGGGTCATTGAAGAAGGTCTCCTTCATTCCCATCGTGTCTGTTTGGCCGCGCTGGAGCACCGCCACCTCACGCACTTCGTTCACAGGCTTGCCACTGCGGATGGTCTTCCACAGATTGACGCACATCACGATCCAGCCCAGAAGGAACATGCCGCCGCCGATGATTCGCAGCCCCATGAGCGGACGAATCGCCTGCAGAGTGTCCAGGAAGGTGTTCTTCACGGCCAGCCCGTCAGCAGTGACCTGATTCAGCATCAGCCCCTGCATCACGCCGCTGATCCACATCGCCACCACATAGAGCAGAATGCCCAGCGTACCGATCCAGAAGTGGAAGTTGGCCAGGGCGATCGAATACAGCTTGGTGCCCCACAGGCGCGGTGCCAGCCAGTAGAAGAGGCCGGCCGCCATGAAGCCGTTCCAGCCGAGAGCCCCGCTGTGCACGTGGCCGATCGTCCAGTCGGAGTAATGGGAGAGCGAATTCACTGCACGAATCGAAAGCAGCGGTCCTTCAAAGGTGGACATGCCGTAGAAGGTCACACCAGCGATGAAGAACTTGATCACCGGATCTGTGCGCAGCTTGTCCCAGGCTCCGCGCAGCGTGAGCAGGCCGTTGAGCATGCCGCCCCAGCTAGGTGCCCACAGCATCAGGCTGAAGAACATGCCCAGCATCTGCAGCCACTTTGGCAGCGCCGTGTTCAGCAAATGATGCGGACCCGCCCAGATGTAGAGGAAAACCAGCGACCAGAAATGCACGATCGACAGCCGGTAGGAGTAAACCGGACGCTCTGCCGCCTTCGGCAGGAAGTAATACATGATGCCGAGGATCGGCGTCGTCAGGAAGAAGGCCACGGCGTTGTGCCCGTACCACCACTGCACCAGACCGTCCTGCACACCGCCAAAGATGCCGTAGCTGTGTGTCCAGCTCGTGGGAATGGAGAGATGGTTCACGATGTAGAGCATCGCCACCGTCACGATCGTGGCGATGTAGAACCACAGTGCCACGTAGAGGCTGGGCTCATTGCGCTTGTGCAGCGTCAGGAAGAAGTTCACTGCGAACACCACCCAGATCACCGCCACAGCGATGTTGATGGGCCAGATGAGCTCGGCGTATTCCTTGCCGCGTGAAAGGCCCAGCGGCAGCGTAATCGCCGCCGCCACGATGATGAGCTGCCAGCCCCAAAAGTGGATGGCGCTCAGCGTGTCATTGCCCATGCGGCATTTGCACAGCCGCTGTGTGGAGTAGTAGATGCCTGCGAACATCATGTTGCCCACGAACGCAAAAATCGCCGCATTGGTATGCAGCGGGCGCAGGCGGCCGAAGGTCAGCCATTCAGCGAGGTTCAGCTGGTGGAAGTTAAGCTGGCTGGCGATGAAAACGCCTGCGAGCATGGCAACGACGCCGAAGATGATCGAGGCCAGCATAAACTGGCGGACGACTTTGTCGTTGAATTCAATGGGTACTTTGGAGGCTGCGGTGCTAGTCATGGGAAAGGGAGTGTGAGGAAAGTGTTGCAGGCACGGTCATGCGCGTGGCCTCAGGCTCGTCGAGCGGCAGCAGAGCATCTTGTTCGAGGCTGCCCCGCCGTCTTTGCCCCCGCTCAGCCAGATAGAGGGCCGCAAACAAGACGGCGAACATCAGGCTGACGAAGATGGTGACTGCGAAAACTTCCATAAGGGGCTGCGGAGCATCAGGCTCTCGCTGACCGCACAGAAGCCTAGTTCATGGCCTCTCGCTCCCCCCCCTTTGGTAATGCCTGACCCGATCTTGTGGCCTAGCGCAATTCCTGCGCTTTTTCTGCACCGGTCACTTCTCGAAAATCGACGGCTCTTCACGATCCGCGACCTTAAGATAACGGAAATAAACTTCGAGCTGCAAAGTGCACAGGCACTGACGGTAAATCGCGTCCGCCGCATCCCCTGCAGGCCAGTTCGGACGCCCCCTTTTAAAGGAGCCGTCGGCCTGCTGAGCACCGAGAATCTGCGGCAAAAACTGCGCATTGTAGAACTTCCAGTCATCCGCTCCCGCCTGAAAGAAAGCCTGGGTGTAATAGTACCAGCAGTACAGGTTGCAGTTGCGCTCCCAGTCCAGCGGTTCGCTGGTGAGAAACTCCCGCAGAAACCGAATTCCCTTCTTCACCGGAGTCGCCTTGTTGTGCGCCAGAGTCTGCAACCCCAGCACCCCACATCCCGTGAGGCTCCACTGGTTGTAGTGCTCATCCCGGTTCGTTTTGCCAAACCCACCATCCTTCGTCTGCTTGGATTCCAGATAGTCACAGCAGCGTTTGATCGCAGCATCAAGCCCCTCAATCTTCAAACCCGAATGCTTCGCCGCCTTCAGCGCCTGAAACTGCCAGCCACTCACCGACAAATCCTCCCCCCGGCTGTCCTTGTTGTACGCATGCGGCATTCCCGCATCCTTGCCGCCATAGGTCCATGAGCCCTGCGGGTTCTGCTGCTCGATGATCATCTGCACCCCCTTTTCAAAAGTCTCGCGCAATCCCGGCAGGCTGCGGTTCCCCAGCCGGTAAAACGAATACATTTCGCCGAGCGCATAAGTCGCGATCCCATGCTCATAAGTTGCGGAATTCGACAAAAGATTCTCCGCCAAAATCCCATACGGATTCTTCCTCGCCACCTCCACCAAATAGAGCATCCCATCACGCACATTGTCGCCATAGAATGCAGAATCTGGCGTCTCGCAGCGCCCTAGGTAACAAAGCAGCGTCAAACCCGTCATCGCCGCCTTGTTCGCCCGCCCCCACGAACCATCCGCATTCTGCTGCGTCTTCAACCACGCCAATGAACGCGAAACTGCCATCTCACACTCCGGCGTGCCCCCATTTTCCCTCAGTTTCTCCAAACGGCTCTGCACCGAACAGCGCCCCCCAAACATATTCGGCAAATTCGCCAGCATGGTCGGCGGGGCGGAGCCCTCCATGCCCGGGGACTTGCTGCCAATGGATGCACTCATGAGCCTGACAGTTCCATGCCCTGCCTCCGGTAGCTCCATCACGCTGGCCTCAGGTAGCACGAAGTCAGTCGGTCCATCCACCCCGATCGGGGTTTGCGGCGTCTTTCTCGCCATCGCACTCATTTGCTTCATGCTGACCTTGTATGCCAGATCCTGCGAAGCATTGACACTCGCCTCCGTTTGACCCGCCGGAATAAAATCATTCACAGGCTTCGCCATCTGCGTGCCGACGATGATCACCCCAGCCAGCAGCAACAAACCGCAATGCACTGCAATGCTGAGCAAAAGCGAACCACCACCGATCTGCCGCCAGCAGCGCAGCCACATTGAAGTGCGCACCTGCGGTAATGGTGCCGCATCCTCCACCATCACCGCTTGGAGAATGGGTTCCACCGCAGGTGGCGGCTGAAACCGCTCCCAGCCGGGTGGCACTTGATACGCAGACGGTTGTTTAGGAGCGTTCGTGTTCATCGCGGTATGGAATCACACCGCATGACGCTGCACTGAAGATCCTCTTGGGATGAATTTATCGGCCGCGCTGCAAATGCCTGTACGGCAGCGTCTGCAGATTGCTGCTGCAAGGTCCCGGCGTATCCACCCACAGCATGCGGGCGGCGATCTTGTCATAGGCGCGGCGGTGAGCCACAGCGGCTTTGACGGCGACCACCGAGAAATTTTCCACCGCGATGCCCTGACTGTGCCACTGGCCTAGGTCGAAAGGCGGGGTCTTCACGCTGGTGATGAGAATGGTGATGCCCGCATGCCGGACCACGGCGCAGCGGCCCATGTCGAAGGCATCGCCGCACATGCTGGCTAGATGGCTGTTCTTGTCTTCGAGTTCAAAGCGACCGTCGTTTAAGGCGACGAGTTCGACTTCGATCTCCAGCGGGCCTGGGTCGAGACGGCTGCCTTTGCCGCCGAGTTTGAGGGTGCGTGCACCGGCTTCGAGCTCGCTGACAGACTGCGGATCGTTGATGCAAATGGCAGCATTCGGAATGCCATGGCGAATGAGCGCACGCAGCAGCCCGGTGCAGTCTCCGGGTGCACCGCCACCGATGTTGTCGGCGGGTTCCACCAGCACGGTCAGGCCCGCAGGCAGAGGCTTGAGCTGGTTAAGCACTTCATCCGCAGACGGATCGGTGATCTGGCCGAGGTGACTGAGTTCATGCGCACGTTTGCTAAGCGCTTCCAACGGCTCCGTAGCATCCGCCGTGGTGCAGGCGACGAAGCTGACACCGGTGTCCGGGGTGTCAGCAAAGCTGAAGCCTGCCACGATGTTCATGGCCCAGAGCGAATCGCCTTCAAACTGCCGAGCCATCGTTTCCAGCGTCAGCATGGGATCATTCGCCGTGCCGGTGCCGGTCGGCGGCCAGTTGATGCCGGGCTGCAGGAGCTGCATGTGCGGACGCTGGCCGGTGGTGAGGCAGCGGTTCAGCAGGCGCGCAGCGATCAATCCAGCCTCGCGTGCGTCTGTATGCGGGTTTTCGCGGTAACCTACCAAACAGTCGGCCAATTTGGCCATCTGCGGGGAGAAATTGGCGTGCAGATCGAAGACCCCAAAGATGGGAACCGTGGTGAGGGTGCGAAGTCGGCGGAGGATTTCACCTTCCACATCCAGAATAGTTTGGGAGACCATGGCACCATGCAGCACGAGGTAGATGGCGTCGTAATCGGCTTTGGCGGCAGCGGGGGCGATGTCATTCCAGAACTGCTCGATGACGTCATCCGCCACGGTGACGGAAGGCTGCGCGCGGTAGTCAGCCGTCGGAATCATCTGCCAGCCAAATTCATCGGCGAGTTCAAGGACGCCGCCGAGGGGTGAGGAATCGCCCTTTGAGGCCCAGAGTTCCTCTCCGCGCCGGATTTGGAAGTCAGAGAGCGGGGTGAGGCCGTCGAGAAAGGTATGCGTCTCGTGGAAGAGACCGGCGATGAGGATGCGCATGGTGGAAGATTAACGCACGATGACGCGGGTTCCTGGCCGGATGAGTTGTGGAAGTCGAATGGCGTCCCAGTTGGCAAAGCGGACGCAGCCCGCGCTGCGCGTGCGGCCAATGGTGCGCGGCATGGCGGTGCCGTGCAGGCCGATCCCCGACTTGCTCAGGCCACACCAGATGACGCCGATGGGGCTGTTCGGCCCGGGTGGAATCTGGAAGGCCTCCTCCCCTCGTACGCCTTCTTCAAGGAACTGCTTGTCGTAGCGGAAGGTGGGCGTGGCCATCATGGTCACCACTTTCCAGGTGCCGACGGGAATGAACTGCGGCTTGCCGGGGGTGATGGGGAAGGCGGCCAGCATCATCTCCTTGTCGCTGTAGATGGCCGCCATGCGCTCCGTGGTGTCCACCACGATGGTGTGGCTGCTGAGGGTCGCATCCGTTTTGAAGCTCTGCATGGGCTTGATGTCCTCAATGCGGAAGGACTTCACGTTGGGCACCACAATGATGTCTCCGGGCTTGAGCGAGGCCATGTTCTTCTTGGGATTGATGACGGTGAGGAAGGACTCATCCGTATGAAAACGTTCTGCAATCAGCTCCTGCATGCTGCGATATGCCATGAAGGGATATACCGACGCCTTTTCGTAGTCTTCGGGCAGATCGGCGGTTACGTAGCGGGTCAGGATGGGCTGAATCTTGAACGCGGCGGATCTGGATGCGCAGGATGGTGTCGCGATCCTTGGGCACGGAGGGGTCGTCCTTGGCGGGGCCCAAATCCTGAGCGTGGGCCACAAGCGTCAAAAGGCAGAGCAGAAGGAGGTGTTTCAGCATCGCCCCCATGCTAATTCGCCTTCGGCAATGAGCAAGAGAGTGCGAATCCTTGCCTGAAACGGATATGGCGCTTAGCTTTTCGGCACTCATGCCCGTCACCGTCACCGATACCCGCACCCCGGAACAGCTCCGCCAGCACTACGAAGTGGAGCGCGAACTCGCCGACCGGCTGCGAAATGCGACCAAGGAACAGCGCCGCACGCTCTACTCGGAAGTCTATGACGAGCTATTCAAACGCGTGCCGCAGCACCCGCAGCATACGAACAAGTCCTCCCCCGAACGGCTGGCTGCTGATGTGGCGGAGAAGATGGAGATCCTGACGCCCTTTTTGACGCCGAAAACGGTGTTTCTCGAAGTCGGGCCGGGAGATTGTGAGCTGGCCAAAACGGTGGCGGCTCAAGTCGCCCAAGTGCTGGCGGTGGATGTGTCCGATGAAATCACCCGCAAACGCGTGCTGCCGGAGAATCTGCGGCTGGTGCTCTCTGACGGCAGCACGATTCCCGTGGCACCGGGCAGCGTGAACGTGGCCTACAGCAACCAATTGATGGAGCACCTGCATCCGGAGGATGCGGTGGAGCAACTGCGACACCTCCATGCCGCGCTGGCCCCCGGTGGGGTCTATCTTTGCATCACCCCCAGCCGCCTCACCGGGCCGCATGACATCAGCTGCATCATTGATCGTGAAGCGAAGGGGTTTCACCTCAAGGAATACACGGTGGGTGATCTCTCGGCGCTTTTCCGGCAGGTTGGTTTTTCCAAAACACGCATCATTTTCGGCGGGCGTGGCAAATTCATGCTGCTGCCCACCTGGCCGGCGGTGATCTGTGAGAAGTTGCTGGACTTGCTGCCCCATGGGCTGCGCAAAGCGATCGCTCTCAAGCCGCCGTTCCGCTGGCTGTTTGGGGTGCGGCTGGCGGGGTTTAAGGGGTGAAATTACTCTCTTAATGACTGCAACCAGCGGTCGAGCTGCTGCATAAGTTCTGGAGGACCATCATTGGGGAAGTTGTCGATCAGCCAGGTGACGTCCTCACGGGCACCCGCCTTTTCACCGAGGCGCTGGCGCATCTGCGCACGGGTAAGGCGTTCGGCGGCGGACTGGGGATCGATGGCGAGGAGTAGGTTCAAATACGGGAGGGATTCGCGCAGGGAGCGACTGTCATCGAAGACGCTGCTCATGAGATTCCGCAGCATGCGCAGGAGGATGGCCTGCTTGGTGGTGGGAGAGAGGGCTCCTTCAGGGAAATGGCCGTCTTCGGTGAGGTCCGTCGCTGCCTGCGCCACGGTGACGAGCTTGCCATGCTCAAAAACATCCACGAGTTGGAGTTCGCCTTCGGGGCCGTCGCGATAGCCCACCATGAACTTGCCGGGGAGCGGCACGCCAAACACGCCCTGCACGCCGAGTGCGGAGGCGAGCTCGACGTAGAGCACGCTGAGAGTGATGGGCAGACCTTCGCGGTCATCGAGGACTTCATTGAGGTAGCTGTTGGAGCGGCTGCCGTAGTCGCCGCGGCTTCCATGAAAGACGTTCTCTTCAAAGAGGTAGCGGCTGAGGCGTTTCACGGCGGGAATGGTCCCTTTGATGATTTCGGGATCGTCTTTGAGATCCAGCACCATGGCCTTGAAGCTGTTCAAGTAGGTGGAGATGTCGATCTCTGGATTGTCATGGCGCGCTAGCAGCAGGGAGCAGCGCAACAGATTGATCTCAGGCTCAGGCTTGGCGAGTTCGGCGAGGATTTCCTTGGTCATGGCGCGGCGATGCAGTTCACGCTCAAGATCGCGCAGCTTCGCGGCTTCTTCTTCGAGTTTGATGCGCTGCTCCACCAGTACGCGGCGAGCGGCGGCGGGGTTTTCCAGAAGGTCATCCAGAGTTTTGTCGGCGGTGGCGGCAGCGGCGATGTATTCCTCCACCTTTGAGCGGAGCTGGGAGGCGACCTCGGGCTGGAGCGGCTTTTCAGCGAGATCGGTGCCGACGCGGAAATTGCGAAAATCCGCCACGGTTGTTCGGAATTTGCACAGCCCGGCGGAACCGCTGCGCAGGCCTGTGTCGTTGCTCTCGATAACCTGCTTGCCGTTCACAAAGCAGACCAGTCGCTCAGGCTCCACGCGGACACGCAGGGTGTTCCACTCCCCGGCTTTGTAGGCGTCGCTGGGGACATCGGCGAGGATGGTCCAGGAATAGACATCGGGGCCGTTGAAGCGGGTGAGACGCAACTTGCCGCCGGAGGCGTAGAAGCCGTAATGCTTGTCGCTGCCGTCAGAGCAGAAGGTGAGACCGGCGGCACCGGCTTCGTCATCGAGTCGCACGGTCACGGAGGTCTCAAAGGTGCCTTCGGGTACCTTCTGCGTGGAGAGGCAGAGTGCGCGACCGCCGAAGCCTGCGCCGGGGAATTCAGAGCGGATGACGCCGGCATGCTGCGTCCACTGTGCGCCAAGAAAGGTCTGCCACTGCTTGGGATTCAGCGCGCCAATGGTCAGCCAGCGGGACATGGGCACGGGGTTCGGTTTTTCGATGAGGGTTTTGAGGTCGTTCACCGGCATGGCAAAGCCGAGGTTTTCGGTCTTAAGGGACTTCAATGTGAGCAGCCCCAGCACGTTTCCCTGCATGTCCAGCAAAGGTCCGCCGCTGTTGCCTTTCTCAATGGGCACGGCGACTTGCAGCATTTCCAGTCCATCGACATCGCGCGTGGCGGAGAGCACGCCCTGTACGATGCTGAAAGCCAGACCTTCCGGAGCCCCCATGGCGACGATGGGATCGCCCTGGCGGACTTTGCTGGAATCTCCCAGCGGCAGAGGCTTGAGCCCTTTGGCGTCGATTTTGAGCAGGGCGAGGTCGTGATGGCTGTCGCTGGCCTGAATGACCGTGACATCGTGCGTTTTGCCATCGTGCATCTCGATCTGCAGACGGCGGGCCTCGCCGATGACATGCAGATTCGTGGCGATGAGGCCGTCCTCGCTAACGATGAAGCCGGAGCCGATGCCGTCGGTGCCTTCGCGGCCGAGCTGGGTGATTTTGACCAGCGAGGGACGGATGGAGGCGGCGAGATAGGTGGCGGTATGGGCTGGCGGAGCTTTGGGTTTGGCGTCACCCTTGGTTGCAGCGGTGAGATTGACTCCGAACCCCAGGGAAAACACGGCAAAGAAAAAGAGGGTACGTTTCATGGGATGATTTGAAGATTGCGTACGTGCCGGGCGTTTGGAAAGGTCCACTTTCGCTTATGAGCATACGCCGCGCCGCCTTTCTGTCATTCTTGTCCTTTTCAACTCTCGCCTCATGGGCAGATGAATTCCCGAAACCCTTCAACACCGAAAAGGGCGACCCTATGCCGGCCGAAGAGGTGGCACGGACGATGGAACTGCCGAAGGGCTTCAAGTGCGTGGTGTTTGCCGCCGAGCCGGATGTGCAGCAACCCATTGCAATGAGCTGGGATAAAAAGGGCCGTCTTTGGGTGGCGGAAAACTACACCTATGCGGAGAACCCCATGCGCTGGGACACCAAACTGCGTGACCGCATCATTATCCTGGAAGACAAGGACGGCGACGGCAAGCACGACGGCCGCAAAGTGTTCTGGGAAGGCGGCAGCTACCTGACGAGCGTGGAGATCGGCTACGGCGGCGTCTGGGTGCTGCACAATGGCACGCTGAGCTTCATCGCCGATAAAAACGGTGACGATGTGCCGGACAGCGAGCCGGAGGTGCTGCTGGATGGATTCAACGTGAAGACCATCGGCCACAACATCGTGAATGGTCTGCGCTGGGGACCGGACGGCTGGCTGTATGGACGGCACGGCATTACCGACACTTCGAGCGTGGGCGCGCCGGGCACGCCTGCGGACAAGCGTATCAAGATGAACTGTGCCATCTGGCGCTACCACCCCACGCTGAAGATTTTGGAAACTGTGGCCCACGGCGGCACGAACTCCTGGGGCCATGACTGGAATGCCAATGGCGATTTGTTCATGATCAACACGGTGATCGGCCACCTGTGGCATGTGATTCCCGGCGCGTACTACCGCCGCATGTTTGGCACGCATCTCAATCCGCATGTGTATGAGATCATCGAGCAGACGGCGGACCACTTCCACTGGGACACGGGCACAGAAAAGTGGGACAGCATCCGCAAAGGCGGTGCCAGCCCGAAGACCTCGGAGCTCGGCGGCGGTCACGCGCATGTGGGGATGCTCATTTATCAGGGCGGAGTCTGGCCGAAGGAATATGAGGGTGCCATGCTCACCTGCAACCTGCACGGCAACCGCATCAATATGGACAAGCTGGAGCTCGAAGGCTGCGGCTACGTGGGCAAGCACGCGCCGGACTTCATGCAGGCCAAGGACAAATGGTTCCGCGGGATCGATCTCCTCACCTGCCCCGATGGCAATGTCATCGTGTCCGACTGGAGCGACAGCGGCGAGTGCCATGACAACGACGGCGTGCACCGGACGAGCGGCCGCATTTATAAGATTGTGTATGGGGAGTCCAAGAAGGGCGAGCGTTCTGACAGCAACAACTGGTGGGCCCGCATGGACCTGCAGCAGCAGTTTGAAAAAGGTGCCGGGCCTGCACCGCGTGCCATGCGCGGACTGGCAGATGCCAGCAGCAAAGTCGGCCTCGTCAGGCTGCAAACGGCCTCCGACATGCAGCGCCTGCCGCTTGAAGAACGCTGGCCCATCGCCACCGCTCTGGCCAAACACGAGGAAGACACGAACGACCGCCAGCAGCCGCTCATGATCTGGTATGGCATCGAGCCTGCCGTGGCGGCGGACCCGCTCAAGGGCGTGGAGTTGATCAAAGAGGCGAAGCTGCCCACCATCCGCCGTCTGGTGGCACGGCGGATCGCGGAGATGATCGAAGCGAAGCCGGAAGCGGTGGATGCGCTGGTGGCGATGATGACGGAGCAGAAGGATGTGCGTGAAGATGTGCTGGCCGGACTGGCGGCAGGTTTGGATGGTTTCAGCTCGGCGAAGAAGCCGAAGGGCTGGGATGAGTTTGTCTCCAAAAGCGGAGGTCTCCCGGCTGCCGGAGCGGACAAAGGGACAAGCACGTCCCCTCTGCTCGCGCTCTCCGCGGTCTTTGGCAGCGGTCGTGCAGCGGACGAACTGATCGCCATCGTGAAAAACACCGAGGGGGATGCGAATGCGCGATTGAATGCCTTCAAGAGCCTCACGCGCACCGCCAAGCCGGAGCTGCTGGCCGTGATTCGTGCGCAGATCAATGACAAGGTGCTGGGCACCGTGGCCCGCAACGCGCTGGCGGCCTATGACGACCCAAACATTCCGAAGGCAATGCTGAATCCATGGCCCGGCCGCAGCGAAGAGCAGCAGGCCGCCACGGTGGCGACGCTGACTTCACGCCCGAGCTACGCGAAGGCGCTGCTGGAAGCGATCAAGGCGAAGAAGGTGCCAGCGACGGCGATCTCACCTTTCCAGGCGCGGCAGATCCGCAGCCTGGGTGATGAATCACTCAACACCCTGCTCACCGAAGCCTGGGGCGAAATTCGCGACACACCGGAAGCCAAGAAGGCGGAGTTTGCGAAGTGGGAAGGCTTGTTAAAACCGGACGTGGTGGCGAAGGCCGATCCTTCCAAAGGCCGCATGATCTTCATGGCGGCGTGCAGCGCCTGCCACAAGCTCTATGGCCAGGGCGGTGCCATCGGCCCCGAACTGACGGGCAGCGACCGCCACAACCTGAAGTACCTGCTTGAAAACATCCTGGACCCCAGCGCCGTGGTGCCTGCGGACTTCCGCGTGAGCGTGCTCAACCTGAAGGACGGCCGCACCATCACCGGCGTCATCCCTGAGCAGACTGAACGCACGCTGACAGTGCAGACGCCTGCCGAGCGGATCATCATTGAACGCACGCAGATCGTGAAGCAAGCGCAGCTTCCGATGTCTCTGATGCCGGAAGGACTGCTGTCCGCGCTGGGAGACGAGAATGTGAAGAATCTGATCGCCTATCTGATGTCGAACGGGCAGGTGGAAATGCCGAAGTGACGAAGCGTTTGCGATAGCGCAGCCATTCGTCATTCTAATCGCATGCCTCACTTCTTCGACTGGATCGCCGCTGCACGCCCGAAAACACTGGGAGCGGCCATCGCGCCTGTGGTGGTGGGTTGTGCGCTGGGGGCGAAGATTTCGGGACACTTCGACTGGTGGCTGGCCTTTTGCACGCTGGGGAGCTGCGGGGCGCTGCAGATCGCGACGAATTTTTTCAATGACGCGCTGGATTCGATCAAAGGGGCGGACACTCAGGCACGCATCGGGCCGAAGCGTATCACAGCCAGCGGTGTGGCTTCGCCGGGAGCGGTGAAGTTTGCGGCATGGCTGATGCTGGCGGTGGCGACGCTGCTGGCGGTGCCGCTGTTTGAGGCGCGGGGGCTGCCGATTCTGTTCATCGGCATTCCATCGCTGTATTTCTGCTTTGGCTACACGGGCGGGCCGGTGCCGCTGGCTTATCGCGGGCTGGGCGAGCTGTTTGTGATCTTGTTCTTCGGCTTTGTGGCAGTGACGGGCACGGCCTTTGTGCAAACCGGGGAGTGGTATTGGGCAGCCATCGTGGCGGGTTTTCAAATCGGCTGCCTGAGCACGGTCTTGATCGCCATCAACAACCTTCGCGATGTCGCGGAGGACGGGCAGACCGGCAAGAAGACGCTGGCCGTGCGCTTCGGCGTGGGCTTTGCGCGGGCGGAGATTGTTGGACTCATTGTGGCGGCGCATGCGGCGGGGATTTACTGGTTTCAGCAGGGCTGGCCGCGAGCGTTTACGCTGCCGCTGATCACACTGCCGATTGGCTTGTTCGTGGCGTGGCGGGTGATCGCCGAGCCACCCAGCCGGGGGCACAATCGCCTGCTGGCGATGAGCGGGGGGCAACTGCTGCTGTTTGCGGGGCTGATGTGCTGGGGGATCGTGAAGAGTGCGGATGTGATGCGGTGAACACGCCGGGCGCGGCGTATATGAATTACAAGAGCTAAACCCGAATGACCGACGCCCCCATCTACGTCCATGAGTATCTCCTGCGCAGCGGCGTGGCGCTGAATGCGGTGTCGATGCGGCGAGTGTTTGCAGGAGCGCTGATCTGCGTGGATGGCGGGTATGGCTGCGTGCATCCGTGGCCGGAGTTTGGCGATGCGCCGGTGGAGGAGCAGTTGCGTTTGCTCAGCGAAGGGATCACGACTCCGGTGACGGCGATGGCGCTGCGCTGTGCGGAGATCGACGGCGCGGCGCGGCGTGCAGGCGTGAGTTTGTTTGAGGGGCTGGAGATTCCGCGCAGTCACTATTCGTGGAGCTTTGCCACCGACACCGAGGCGCAGATGGAGCGCGTGCTGACGGAGGGCTGGCCCGCGATCAAGGCGAAGGGCTTTGCCAACTACGGTGAGACAACGCGCTTTCTGGAAGGCTGCGCCAAGCGGTTTGAAACGCAGGGCGTGCGACTGCGCGTGGATTTCAACGGCGTGCTGGACCGGCTGACATTTGGCAAGTTCATCGAGTTCATGCCGCTGCGCGTGTACCGTTCGCTGGATTTCGTGGAAGACCCCTTCCCCTACGATGCGGAGGCCTGGGAGGCTGTGCGGCAAAAGTGGGGTGTGAAGCTGGCGCTGGACAAAGGCTGGAAGGACGGAACACAGGGCTTTGATGCGGTGGTGGTGAAACCGGCGCGGCGTGACTGGCGGATCGTGGCGGAAACCCATCCGCAGCAGCCTCTGGTACTGACCTCAGCGATGGATCATGCGCTGGGGCAGATGTTTGCGGCGTATGAAGCGGCGGTGGCGCTGTCCGAGGGGCAGGCGCTGGACTTCTGCGGGCTGTGCACGGAGCACCTGTTTGAGAAGGATGAGTTCTTTGAACGCGTGACATCTCACGGTGGCTATTTGTCAGCGGACCGCAGCGGTGGCGGATTGGGATTTGGCGAGGTTCTGGAGGCGCTGCCATGGAGACGGCTGTGAAAATGGAACCCGAGTTCTGGACGGATGGCAGCGTGTGGGTGGGCGTCTCCGAGCACTCGACGGAAGGTGCGAGCTTGGCCGAGATGGCGCTGCGCGATTTGAAGGTGGAGAACTGGTGCTTCTTTCAAACGAGCGGGACCGAGGGCGCGCGTAAATGGGTGGGACTGACGAAGCAGGCGCTGCTCACCTCCGCACGAGCGGTGAATGAGCACTTCGGCATCACGGCCCAGGACCACTGGCTGCTGGCGCTGCCCACGCACCATGTGGGAGGCTTCGGTATTCTGGCGCGCGCGCATCTCAGTGGCAGTCCCGTCACACGGCTGGAGGGCAAATGGAATGCGGCGGCGTTTGTAAAGAATTGTGAAAATGTGGGCGCAACGCTCGCCTCGCTGGTGCCCACGCAGATCTTTGACCTGGTAGCGGCGCAACTGAGGGCACCGGCCTCCATGCGTGCGGTGCTGGTGGGCGGGGGGGCTTTGAATGCAGAGCTGGAGGCTGCGGCGCTGGCCTTGGGCTGGCAGGTGCACCGCACCTATGCGATGACGGAGACCGGCTCCAGCGTGGCCGCGCAGCCACACCCGGGTGCCGAGTTGGAGGTGCTGCCGATCTGGCAGGTGCGCACGGATGCGGAGGGCGTGCTCACCATCAGCGGCCCCGCGCTGGCGCAGGGCTATGCGATCTGCGAGGAAGGCCACTGGCGGTGGGAGCCGATACCGGCAGAAGGCCTGCGCACACGCGACCGGGTGGAGATCATCGAAGCGGAGGGAGCACGCCGCCTGCGCTTCGTTGGGCGAGAGGCGGGGACGGTGAAGATCCTCGGTGAGCTGGTGGCTTTAGGGCCCATCCAGGACCGCATTGAGGCGCTGCGGCTCAAACTTGGCTCACGCACTGCAGATGCCGCCGTTTGTGATGTCGCAGACGCCCGCAAAGAAAGCCGCCTAGTGCTGGCGGTGAGCGGCATCACGGAGAGTGAAGCCGCGCAGATGCAAAAAGGCCTCAACGAAACGTTGAGGCCTTTTGAGCAAATTCAGGATGTCCGCATGCTGCATGCGATACCGCGCAACGATCTGGGCAAAGTGCTCCTGGCAGGTCTGCGGGAGCAGCTATGACAATCAGTTTTCCTTCGGAGCCGAGCCGTCCAGAGGGGTGATGACGGGGCGGTCTTTCATCTCGGGGGAGATGAGGTAGTTTTTCGGATTGGCCGGATCGGTGATGAAGGAGATGAGGAAGAGCTCCTCGATCTTGTCGGTCAGTGTTTCCTGGGAAGTGCGGACGGTGGCGTGGACGTAGCCTTTGTCCTTTTCCTGGACGAGGCCGAGCACGATGACTTTGAGAGTCTCCTGCTTCCGCTTCGTGGCTTCGGGGGTGAGCTTGAGCTTTTTGTGCCAGGCTTCGCGATCCACCTGATAGAACTCCTGAGGTGACATCTTTTCCAGTTCGCTCACGCCCTTCACATTGTAGCCGGCGAGCATGTTCTCCTCGTCGGACATAGTGGGGGCGGACTTGATGATGTTGACCGTTTCACGCTGACGGCGCTCCAAGGAGGAGGGAACCAGCATCTGGGATGCGGTTTTCCAGTCCTGCTGCACGACGGCGGTGAGGTACTTTTTCACCAGGGCGGCGCAGGGGTGATCCAGCGGCAACGGCTCGGCCTGAACCGGCAAAGCGGCAAGGCTGAGGAGTGAAACGGCTAACAGGCTACGAAGAAAGAAACGCACGTGCATAGAAAAGTTGGAGGGGGGCGGAAGGGGTTTGTAATCGCGGGCAGAATGCGCGTCAAATAAAGAAAGCCGGAGCAGGCCGGAGTTGTCGCCGGCTGCGTATTATAGGTGTCAACTTGCCGCGCCTTTAGGATTTTGCTTTTCTTTATGAACAATTGGAGCCTATTTACCGACAAAGCAGTCTGCTTGATCACAACAATCAAACTATTATGAAACATCTCATCCTCTCCCTCATCACTGCTGCCACATTCTCATCCTGCGCCACCGGCCCGGGTGCCCAACAGGGCGCTGTTATCGGCGGCCTCGGCGGAGCTGCCGTCGGCGGCATCATTGGATCTCAAAGCGGTCGTGGTCTCGAAGGAGCGCTCATTGGCGGCGGCCTCGGAGCTCTGGGCGGCAACGCCATCGGCAACGCCCGTGACCGTCGTCGCGGTTACTACTATTAATCAAGCCCCTGCAAATACATCCCATCCATCGACCCAAATATGAAAAAAACGATCCTCACAGCTCTCACCGCCCTCTCGCTGGTCTCCTGCGCTTCCGGCCCTAATGCTCAAACCGGCTCTGTCCTCGGCGCACTCGGCGGCGCTGCCGTCGGTGGCATCATCGGCAATCAGAGTGGCCGTGGCCTTGAAGGTGCCGCCATCGGTGCCGGCCTCGGTGCCCTGGGTGGCAACGCCCTCGGTAATTCCCGTGACCAGCGCCAGCAGCAGCAATACTACCAGGGCCAGCAGCAGGGCTACCGTGGTCAGCAGCAGGGCTACCGTGGTCAGCAGCAGCAACAGGGCTACTACGACCGCAACGGCAACTACCACTACTATTAAACGCATCGCATCTTTGCTTGCAGAGCAACGATCCCCGGAGAGCCTCACCTGATATGTCAAAAATCGGTGAGGCTCTTCTATTTTTTCGTGAGAACGACTGGCGTTCGATTTTGGTGCGTCTGAACACGCGTGACACGCATCCACTGATCCAGTTCATCAAGTATGGCATCTGCGGAGTGGGCTCCTTGGCGGTGACCTCGCTGGTCTTCTGGCCCCTCTGTGCATGGGGCAAATTCCCCGCGCTGGAATCTGCCGGACTGACTAATGAAGTGCGGGCGCTGAACGTCACCTATAACAAATCCATCGCCTTCTTCTTTGGCAACATCTTTGCCTATGTAAGCAACTCCATGTGGGTGTTCACAACGGGGCGGCATCATCGGGTGCTGGAGTTTATCTATTTTTCCGCAGTCAGCACCACGGGCTTTGTCATCAGTCTGCTCGCGGGGCCGCTGCTCATCAAGATATACGGCATCAGTACGTTCGCTTCGTTTTTGCTGGAGATCGTCGCCTCCGTTCTGGTAAACTACGTTTGCCGGAAATTCTTTGTCTTCAAAGGCTGAAAAGGCTGCCCCACGAAGAAGCCCCATGCTGAACGTCGTCCTGTTTCAGCCGGAAATACCGCACAACACGGGTGCCATCGGACGGTTGTGCCTGGCCACGAATGCGCGGCTGCATCTGATCAAACCGCTCGGCTTCAGCCTGGATGACAAGCAGCTCAAGCGCGCCGGACTGGACTACTGGGCGGAGGTGGATGTGCGAGTCTGGGACAGCTGGGAGGCGCTGGCGGCGGAGATTCCTGCCGGGGCCGCCTGCTACTTCATCGAATGCCAGGGTGAACATACCTACTGGGAGGCCGACCTCACGGCGGATGAGATTTTCCTCGTCTTCGGCCCGGAAACACGTGGCATCCCGGCCTCGGTGATCCAGCCGGAGCGCTGCCTGCGCATCCCGATGCAGGGCACGCGGAGTCTGAATCTGGCCACGGCAGCAGGCATTGTGATGTATGAGACGCTCAGACAACGCACGCTGGCGGGCATCATGCCTTGACGCCGCGTGGCATCTGCGGAGCGTACACCCCAATCTACATGAGCCAGGAAGCAGCCCCACTCGCCGCACACGATGTGCATCGTACCTACCACCTTGCGGGGCATGATCTGCCCGTGCTACGCGGCGTCAATGTCGAAGTCGCCGCTGGTGAAAAGGTGTTCCTCTGCGGCCAGTCCGGCGCAGGCAAAACCACTCTGCTCTACGTCCTCGGCGGGCTGGAGCAGCCCACATCGGGTGATGTGATGGTGCATGGCCGTTCGCTATACAAGGCGGCAGCAGCCGAGCGTGCGCGCACGCGCAATGAGGTCATGGGATTTGTCTTCCAGCATTACTTCCTGCTGCCGGAACTCACAGCTTTGGAAAATGTCATGCTGCCGGCAATGATCGGCGGCAAGAAAGCCGAGACACGCGCCCGCGAACTGCTGGACAAGGTGGGCCTCACAGCACGCCTCCAACACCTGCCCACCGAACTTTCCGGCGGTGAACAGCAGCGTGTCGCCATCGCCCGCGCGCTCATCAACAACCCCGGCATCATCTACGCGGATGAGCCCACCGGCAATCTCGATGCCAGCACCGGCAGCGGCGTCATCGACATGCTGATGCAGGTGGTCGATGAGGCAAAAAAAACACTTGTTGTCGTCACGCATGATCAAACCCTGGCCAAGCGCGGTGACCGCCGTCTGCTTCTCAAAGAAGGCCGTCTCGAAGAAGGATGATGCACTCGCCTTGGTGCTGAAAAGAGATTAAACTTCTGCACGCGTATGTCTTCGGAATCTCCCATGCCCGCCACGGACTCCCCTCCCCTCCCAGGACCTCAGCGCCAGAAGCGCGGCTGTTTTGGCTCGCTCATCAGACTGCTGTTTCTGCTCACCCTGCTCATCGCACTGGTGCTGCCCTTCACTCCATTTGCCGGCAAGATCAAAAAAGCCATTCAGGACATCGTCGCCTCCGCACGGAGCACAAAGGAACGCATCGTCACGCGGGACGTGATGCGGGATGTGATCAAAGAAGTTCCCGTCGTCAAAGAAGTGACCAAGGAGGTCATCCGCGAAGTCCAGCCGCCGCTGCCGGAGAAATACATCCCGCGCAAGGACATCGACGTGGCCACACTCTTCAACGGCATCACGGTCAAAACAAATCTGATCACCGAACAGGGGGGCTTCGCCAGTCTGGAACGGCTTGATCCTGAAGCCTACAAGGCTGAGTTCCAACTCAGCATCCGCGTACCCAAGGCGAACCAGACTCTGGACGAACTCTCTCGCATCAACAAAAACCTGCCCGCCATCCTGCCCGGTCTCAGCACCATGCTGCCAGCGGCGAAGGTCAGCGGCTTTTACCACAAGCTCTACGAGAACAAAACCAACCGCGTGCAGAACGACCTCACGCGCCTCAACAGAATCCTCGACCGTCACAACTTCTACGACACCGAGACCATCCTCGAGCTGACCCATCCGACCACGCAGCGCCGTGCGCTGCTCGTGCAGTCGGAGATGGATGTCGTGGCCGACGGCTCGGATGGCGACCGCATGCCGACGCTGGACGAGTACATCTACCTTTCCGACTATTACCAGCCATTCAC
>JAPLUN010000061.1 GCA_026397715.1 Verrucomicrobiota bacterium | reverse complement strand
GACGGCAAAAGTCCCATTCTGCATCGCTGACATCACTGGTGTAGGCAGTTCTTGGCTTGGTGGTCGAAGGTTCCATCCCAAGCTTATTGCTTGGACCCTCACCGGTGTACAGCACTTTTTAAAGTTAATAACAGGCTCTAACCATTCTCCCTTTCCGAAAGCCTTTGCTATTCCAGCAGCTAAATACTGGCAAATGAGCGTGCCTTGGACGAGCCGCACTGGCACCGCGCAGATCATGAACCGTCCGCTGTACACGTCACGCACATACCCGGGTGTTACCAGCAGGATTCCGTACACCCCGACAAACAGCTTGCTCACGGACGACGCCGACATCCAGTCCGCGCCCTGGGTGTAGAGCGCACACGCAAAGAGTCCCAGAAGCGCCACCCGCCGCGCCTTGTTCAGCATCAAACCTGCTGCGGAAAGAAAGATCACTGCCGCCAGTACCGCCACACCCGTTACGTTCAGCAGTGGCAGCGGTTCAGGGCAACCGAGCGCCGCGAGTTCCGCCGCATTGAGATGAAACCCTTCCACTGTGAGCCACTCGCGCCATGAGAGTCCCAGCCACCCTATGCGCAGCAGAAAGGCAGACGTGAAAAGTATCTCGAACACCCGCAGCGGCAGCGCATCGATGTCATCCACCAGCGCAGAGACACAGCGGTTCAGTATGCCATTCGTGCGCGTGCCAGCGGCGGAGGAGTCATGCGGAGTCATGGCTGGGCTGGGAGACGGGCTTCATATTTTGGCAGGTGGTTCCTGCCTGGATTCCCGCCGGAATATTTTGGGTTGCGGCACCACATCGGGTGCACGCGGTTTGGCCAGCTCCGGCGCGGCCTTGCCGTGTTTGATGGCAAAGGTTCCGAGGAGCGTAATCTTCGTCGTTGCAGGCAGAGCCCCGTCACCATTCCAGTGTCCGCCGGGAAAAGCCATCTCCGGCGTGTTGGTCGGCCAGGAACGGTGTAGGTAGCGCACGCCACTCACCTCCTGCCCCGTTTGCTGCTTCAGATGTTGAGCGATCCAACCGGCCAGACGCAGGCGTAGGCTTTCGGCGATCTTTTTACTGCGCGTGTCCGCAAGGATGCGGTCCATTCGCTGCCGATAGCCCGAGGCCTGCATCGGCGATATCTCCACCATGTCGAGCAAGCGCCATTCAGAACTGCCAGCCGAGCGTATTTCGACGCGCCAGTCGGACCAGGCTGAGGTGCGCAGGGTGAACAAGCCTGCGGCCGCATACTGCTGCCAGAGGCGATCCGGCACGCGAAATGGCAGCCGTCCAAGTTTGCTGCCGACCCAGGTAAAAGGCAGAAGCCAGAGAAGGCCCAGCACAGTCAGAAGAGCGATGCGGAGTTTTCTAGTCTTGGTGTTTTCGTCTTCAGCATGATGATCCGCAATCATGATATTCTTCGGTTTGCCGCTGATTAACCGCTGAGTTTAGCCGTGTTTTCGCCCGCTAGACGTAAAGATAAAAGCTTACTTCTGCAGGGGTAGTGAGGTGCCCGTGCGTACCATTTCCACCTGGAGTTCCACGTTCTGCAATTGTTTGGCCGTATTGACTAGTTCCGTGGCGTGAGACTCTCCAAGGAGCAAGGATAACTGCTCACGGGACACCAAATCTTCCGTCTGGCCATCGAATACTACTTTTTTGGCACTGTTTGCAGTGGACGAGTCTTGAAAGAAATTTCCTCGATTCTCAAGCAACTTGACTTCTCGCACGCGCAAGATGTCTAATGCCTCATTAATCTGTTGGCTGGTAAGTTTCCAAGAGGAGAAAAGTTTTTGATAATCCCGATCACGCCGCTTCATGGTGCTGTCCGCAGCTCTGGCAATGAATTCCGGCGTGTACTTTCCAGCAATTTTTTTGAGTGCTGCAACGCTACGCTCCTTGGATTCGTCTGCCTTCTTCTTGGCCTCTGTTTGAAGTGGCTACGCTCGGTGTGATGATGGTTTTCGAAGCAGGTGGGCGGGCACCTTGATCGGAATTATATCGAAGAGAAAAACCAATGATTGCTGCTGCCGGAATAGCCGCGAGGAGCCAAAAAAGGTGTTTGGTCAGTTTCATAGAAAAATCAATAACAGGAGACGGATATCAAATCTCGGATGCAGTGCAGTAACGAAAGCTAGTTCCAGTGATGAGGTGTCCCAACGATGCGTTGGGACACCCAGTTCAATTGAGGTTACTCAACCCGATAATCAAGTCACGGATTGTCCTGCTGGTTGTCCTGCTGGTTGTCCTGCTGGTTATCCTGCTGGTTATCCTGCTGGGTGTCCTGCTGGGTGTCCTGTTGGTTGTCGCCGCCTTCTCCGTCATCGTCGTCGCAAAGGCACTGTAGCGCTGCGTCTGCAGCACGTGCGTCTGACGCATTCCTGTAAGCTTGATATGCTTGATCGTATGCATCAGCAGCATCTATAATGTCTTGTGCGGTGGAGTTGGAGTCATTTGCCACCGTATACGCGTGTTGGTACGCTTGAGTCGCAGTCGCCAGAGCGGCGGCTTCCGCTGCTTCAGACCCCGGCAGTCGAGCGCATCTTTCGCACCCATGTGTATATGCCCTGCCGCAGTAGCTGCATGAGGCATAGGAGATTGCCGGACTGAGTGCGGTCATGCCCGCGAGGGCGAAGACGAATAACAGTCTCATCAACCGTAATGCCCCCGAGAGTATGGTATGTTCGATTAATTGATGTTTCATTGTTGTCTGTGTGGTTGCTTCTGTGTGTGGTTTACTTACTTTTGGGGGAATAGTTCTCAGCCGCCAATGGTGACGCTGGGTTACGCACTCCGGAGGCTGACTTGGGCGTCGTCAGCATGGTAGATGGCGCGGTATTTCCAACTCGTGAGCGTGGTGGGATGGGGGGCTGTCTGTCGATGGTCAGCAGCGTCCAGCCGTTACCTCGGTCCACCGGAATTCCGCATGCGTCTTGGAAAGCGGCGTGACCGCCCCTGCCCCAGTGAATGTCCACCTTGTTCGGCCCGGCGCCCGACCCTGCAATCGTGGGCTGAAGCGTTGCAAATTCGGGTGAGCTCTGCTTGCTGCCGACCACGCCCAGATCGGTGCCGATGGCCTCGGTATAAGTGGACGAACTCTTCACCCGCTGAATGTGGTCAAAGATGCAATTCAAGGCCCCGTCATTCACCTCGAGCCCCACAGGCAGCGCTGGGGCATTAAATACGGGCAGCACCATCAAATCTCCCATGTTACCGGGCTGTGCCAGCCGTGCAGCATCCGTGCAATTCTTCTGCCACGGGCGAATGGCGGGCAGCCAGGTGCCAAGCCGATAAATCAGCGACCATGCATCGGCGATGGCGGAAGCGCTGACCGCTGCGGGGAAATGCCCCGTCATGCGCGGCGTGGCGCATTGCAGGAGATTAAGGCGGGTCATAGATATTGGGCTTGCATTGATTAATGCTGAATTATTTGCAGCATAGCCTTATACCTATATTTTACTCAACCTTTTATCACATGATTTTGCAATAAATCACATACGAATCATTAATTACTTAAGTATTTCATTTACTAAAATGAAACACCATAGCACCCAAGATATTTACCTTCCACGCGTGAACCTGATCGGTTCCGGCCTCTGATATGAGTGATTTATGAGTGTCCGATCCATCGAAAAACAAAGAAGTCCACCCGTCCCGCTCCCATCACCTACTTCCCGCTCGCACACTTCACCGCATTCGCAAGAATCTGCTTTCGTAGGATGGGTGTGGCGACAGCCCGCGTGTCCTTCGAAGCACGTAGTGCGAAGAACGGGCCCGTCCCCGAGCGCGTGACAAACGCCCGTGTCCCCTCCACCCGCTGCAAGCAGCATCTCGGGAAAATCCACTCGGTCCCTCGCACCCTTCGCAGCGCACAATGCAAAGTCGGGCGCACTGCGCCCCTCCGGCCAATTTAAAATTCTCAGTTTTCAGTTCCCAGTTTACAACCTCAGTCCTTCGAAGCCTTGGCGAAGAAGGATCCGCAGCGCTTCGGCCTTCGAAGCGCAAAAATGTCCGCCGGGCCTCCACAAGCTCCATCACTTCCCACTCGCCCACTTCACCGCATTCGCGAGGATCTGCTGATACGGCTTCAGATCATGCACCCGCGCATCATGCCCCAGCGCGATGCCCACAACCTTCGCCTTCGCATGCTCCGTGATCCACACACTCGGATGCCCCGCCTTGTACTTGTCGCTCGGGCTCGTCTCCGCCAGCACCGTGATCTTGGCGGTCCCTGCAGGAATTTTCTCCGGCTCCGCATTCACATAGTACAACTCGTCCTCAACCGTGAAGCTCGCAGGCACACCAGCCAGGATCGGATGATCCGCCTTCACCGCCTTCACATCAAAAGGATGAATCCGGTCATGCCCCCGCGCACCACCACCCACGATCTGCGCATTCAGCTCAGGCCATCCGCCAAAGCCATACCACGTGCCAGGATGCAGCATGATGATGCCCTTGCCCGCAGCCGCAAAATCAAACAGCGCCTTGCGATACACCGCCGTGTCGAAAAACTTCCGGTTCACGCTGATCACCGCCACATCCGCATTCGCCAGCTCAGCCGCAGCCTGGTCACGGTCCTCCGTGTAATGCACCGTAAACCCGGCCGCCTTCAGCGTCGCCACATCCGTCTCGCCAAAGAACTTCGCGAAGTTGTGCGATGAACCACCACCAATGACGAGCACCTTCGTCTTCCCAGCCTCCCACTGCACCGGCGTCGCAGCCACCAGCGGCCCATCTCCTTTGCCACCTTCTTTGGGCCCGGTTTCTGGCGTACCACGAACGTCCACGTTCGTTCTGGGCTTGGGCGCCGCCGCCCCAAGTTTCGCAGGCTCGGCGCTCGCCGTGATCGCCACCGTGCAGGGCGTGACGATGCTGCCGCTCGTCTCCAGCGTGATCTTCTTCAGCGCGCCCTTCTTCTTCAAGTTGATCGCGAAATAACGCAGCTGACCGCGCCGGGTGAAGTCGCCCGCATCATCACTCAGCGGCACTTCAGCCTTGCCGATGTAGTCGGCGAAGTGCTCGCCATTTTTGAGCACAATGCTTTCCTTGTCGCCGTCGGCAAATTCAACATGCACCGTCATCGCGGGCTGCCCGATGGCTTTGTCCCCGCCGAACGGCCAGCCCCATCCAGCGACACCGCCGAGGAAATGCAGGCTTGCAGCAGCAGCACTCGTGGCGATCTCGATTTTCTCTGGGAAGCTATCAGCCGCAGTCCCTTTGCCACCCCCTTTGAGGGCGATGAGGCTCGCGCCCGTTTGCGATTTCTCAGGGTCCATCACGAAAAACGGCACCCCATTCACAGTGACATTTCCAAACTTGTGCAGCGCCACCGTCTGGTCCTTGGCATCTTCATTCGCGAAGATGCCGGCACGGCTGTCAGCGTTGTAGGCGGTGCGCAGATCAATCACCCGGAACTTCTGCTCTCCACCGCAGATGAAAGCCAGAATGTCCCGCAGCGTCTCAGCACCCAGCGCCTCCAAACCTTCCGGCATCAGACTGCGGCGGGTGTTCTCCCGCGTGGCGATGTCGTCCTTCTTGATTTCAAAATCACCCACTTGGTTGCGCAGCGTCAGGCTCGCCTGGTTCTCCGTGATGATCACACCCGCCAGCGTCTCACCCTTCTTCGTCGTGATATTCCAGGCCCAGAAGCTCGGATCCACCTCACGGTTCGGATCCACGATATGCACCAGCAGTTCCGCCGGACCATGCGCTCCCATGCCCGTGAGCTGCGGCCCCACATCACGCAACCCCAGATCACCCAGCTTGTGACAAACAGCACAGGCCGCAGCAAACATCGCCTTGCCCTTCACCCCATCCCCCGGCTTCTCGACCTCCGGCGTCAGTTGCGCCAGCAGCTCATTCTTCGCTTTCGCGTTCGGATTCAGCTTGTCGATCATCGCATTCGCCTGCTTCGCCACCTGCTTGTTCGGATGCGTCCGCAGCCGCGCAATGTTCCCCGGCCCGATTTCCTTCGGATCAATCTTCCCGTTCTGAATCGCAGCCAGCAGCGCCAGCGACGCCTCCGGCCGTTTCAAGATCGCATCAAAAGCCTGCGTTCGCAGTTCGGCCTTCAGTCCGTTCAAATTCCCCACCAGCTCCGAAACGTTCCCCTTCTCATCCATCGCCCCAATGATCGCCGCCTGCAGCGCCACAGACGAATCCGCCCGCGCCAAAGCCCCCACCACCAGAACACTCGCCTCACCACCGATGCCAATCAAAGCCTTCGCAGCCGTAATGCGATCCCCTATAGCCGCACCCTTGTCCTCCAGCTTCGCCGTCAGACTGGCGACTTGCGCCTTCACCTCAGCAGCCAGCACTCCCGCCTTGTCCCACTTAACCACGAGCGGCAACGCCGCCGCCGCAAGCGCAGGCTGCTGGATGAGCTTCTTCAACGCAGCCGTCAATTCTGGTGTAAGCGCAGGCCCATCATTCAACTGCTGGGTGATGCCCTGCAGGATGACAATTTTCAGCGCATCGGCTTTTGCGTCCGCATTGGCACAGGCACTGATAAGTTTGTCAGCACCAGCTGGCAAAGCCGCTGGAAGCAATGCGGCTACGAAAGCTTCTGCACCACCATGGGTGAGCGCGGCTTCAATGCTTGGCTGCGCCTGGTCAGCACAAGCGGCAATCAGCGCAGAACGACTCCAGTCCTCCTTGGCAGCCGCGTAGTCCTTCAGAACCTGCTCGCGACCTGTATCGGCCTTCACGGCTTTCTCAGCAGCTTCGTAGGCTTTGAGGGCATCGCTGCCCATGCTTGCATTGAGGTTTTCACCCTTCTTCGTCACTTTCGTCGCCTGCTTGTGCTGCACCTTCCAGATGCGGCCAAAGTAATGATCCCGGTCCGGCCTCACCGCCGCATTCGCAGGCCCATGGATCGGCCCACGCGTGTCATT
>JAPLUN010000190.1 GCA_026397715.1 Verrucomicrobiota bacterium | reverse complement strand
GTTCCAGGTGGCAATTTTCATTAAGGAATTAACACGTTGATTTTATTGATAAACATTTAGTGTATTTCCTGCAATACCCGAATGGATACCCGATTTAACTTTGGCTGTTGATCACCCGCCACCGACACCAAGCAATTCGGTGGATAGGCAAATTTGATCCTATCCGAGTTCGCTATCACTAGAATGATCGTCATCATCGACGCAGCAAGCTCGGTGACTTGCTCCTTGGAGTCTGTGACGACTTTGGTCTGAAGGTCTGCAATAGAGAGCCATTTGTAGCCGCGCCCCCAATAGGCTTGGTTCAAGCGTGTGGGTGTCCTCCAGCACGCGCGCAGGCTTGGCCACCCAGCCTTCGGCAGCGATGGCATAGACGTCGTCCTGCATCGTGGTGGCCCAGTAGTCCATCAGGTGCTGGTAGATGGCGTAGGGGTCGATCAGCGCTTGGCCTTCGGCGTGGTGCAGCAGAGCTTCGGCCTGCTGCTGGATCACTTGCTTGGGGTGGCAGCCGGTGATGAGGGCACGCAGGCTGGCGGCGGCGGTGCTGCGCCATTCGGCAAAGTGCTTTTCCAATCCGCCGATGAAGCCCGCGAACTCCGGGTGCTGGTGGATGGTGGGTTTGAGTTGGGCGGCTTCGACCAGCAGCTTGAGATAGCCGGGGCGGCTGGGGGCGAAAAGGCTGGTGCTTAAGCTGGGGCAAAGGTGCCAATAGGGAGCGAGTGCATCCACATCACGCTGCGGAATGCCGCCGTGCAGATGGCCGCCGAGGTCTTGAATGTCTTCGGCCTCCTGCGTGTCGATGTAGCGCGGCAGGTTGAGGTTGAAATCGTTGCGCTCGATCTCTTCATGCGACACGAGGCGGCTGTAGCCGGCGTGCTCTTCGGCATTGGTGAACACATCCACGATCTGATGGATGTCGCGCTCGCGTAGACGATTCTTGGGGCCATCCTTGAGGTAGCCCTTGCTGGCATCGACCATGAAGACGCCTCTGCGGGCCTGAGCGTTTTCTTTGTCCAGCAGCAAAATATAGGCGGGGATGCCGGTGCCGTAGAACAGGTTGGCCGGCAGGCCGATGATGCCTTTGAGATAGCCCCTGCGGATGAGATTGCGGCGAATCGCGCCCTCTGCATTGCCGCGAAACAGCACGCCATGCGGCAGGATGCACGCGCCCTTGCCCGTGCTTTTGAGGCTGCGAATGATGTGCAGCAGGTAGGCGTAGTCGCCCTGCTTGGCGGGTGGTGTGCCGAAGGCCGCGAAACGTTCAAACGGGTCACTGCGCACGACACGCTCGGCGTTGCAGCGATCTCTTAGCAGCTCCATCGGGTGCCGACCCAAAGTCAGCCCCAGACTGCGGTAGTCCGCGATCAGGTTCTGGCTCTCGCGCGGCCTCGGTAATGGCCAGTTCTGCTCGGGCGGACCGTTCTATGTTGAGTGCGTTGGTGACGTAACACTGCGGAAAGGCTTCGGCTGAAGCGGAGACATCGTCCGTTCCCGCATTTGATTCGACGAGGTGCATGCGTATTCCTTGTGGAGAGTGGATTCCAGAAACGAAAAAGCGCCAACAGCCTCGAAAGGCTGTTGGCGTCTGGTCTGGGTGAATTGCTACGTTGGGAAGCTGGCAAAATGAATTGCCGCGGAGTCGCTATTCGGTGAATTTGTGACCGCAGCTTTTGCACTCGCAGTTGTCGAGCACCTTTGCATCGATCGTGCTGCCGACTGCTACACCTGTGATGCAGCCGGCGGCACCGCCGAGCAAGGCACCCATCAGGGCGCCAGCGATGCCGCCCACGAAGGCACCTGGCGGACCTGCAATGAAGCCAATTGTGGCTCCGATTTCGGCGCCACCAAGGGTGGATGCAATACCGCTGGCGGCACCGGCGGTGGTTCCGATGGCACCGCAGGCTTTACGGGCGTAGTTGTGAAAGATGATCTCGGTCGAATTGCACCGAGGACACGTCAGGGGTGATGTCATGTATCGCCTCATGTCGGGATAGAGGACAGGCAGGCTGTCCAAACACGCGGAGATGCGTGTTCATAAGGGAATATGTGTTGCTGAGAATTTCTAGGAACGGGACAGAAGAGCGGACTCTTAACTGCTGCGCATT
>JAPLUN010000143.1 GCA_026397715.1 Verrucomicrobiota bacterium | reverse complement strand
GACTTTAACATTCAAGGAAAGGGTTCAAAAATCAAGGGTCAGGGGCCTGTTGCCCAAACTTATTTTACAGGAAATCTCGGCTCCTCATGGAAGGGGCGGACGATGAGCTTGATGAATTCGTTGAGGCAGGGTGTGGGCTCGCGCATTTCGTGGGCCATGATCTGGCTCTTCACGGGATTCTTGGCGCGTTTGAGCAGCACATGATCGAGGAGGTGATGAATCCAGCGGCGCAGGGTGTCTTCGGGAGAAGCGCCGTCTGCGAGGGTGACGGGGGCGTCTTCCTTCATGCTGTCCTGGCAGGAGGAGAGGAAGACTTCGCGGTAGAGTCCTTCTTTGCTGCCGAAGTAGTACTTCACGGCGGCGACGTTGGCTTTCGCCTTCAGGCAGATGGCGCGGAGGCTGGCCTTCTCAAAGCCGTCTTTGGCGAAGACGGCGGCGGCGGCCTTCAGCAGGCGCTCGCGGCGCGCCTCGGCATCATGTTCACGGGATGGAGTAGAGTTAAACATGCGTTTATAAACAGCTGTTTAACTTCTTGAGGCGGGATCGTCAACTGGTTTTGGGTGACGAGGAGAAAGGGAGACTTTGGGCGAAATCAAAAAAAGAGGGCGTGGAGTCTTTTCAGACTCACGCCCAGGTCAGCGCTTTGGCTCTGCGGTGCGGTTGAACTTCAACGCTGACATCAGAGTTAACGCGGCTCTTGGAGAAAGCGGATGCCTACGTTGTTTATTTTTTGCACAGAAAATCGCGCGCGCATTGCTGAGCACGATGAACGCGACTGCTGCGACGGGAGATGAAGCGTGATGTACAGGCGCTGAGCATCGCCAGACAAGAGGATGCATCCTGCATTCAACTGAATGCTATCAAGAGCGGTCCTTGCCTGCAGGAACTTTGTTATTCCAGGCGGATGCGGGCGATGTAGATGGCGGCGGGGAGTTCGACGTGGCGATTGGCGGGTGGCTTGCCGTTTTTGTCTTCGTGGGCGGAGTAGTAGCTGACCCAGAGCTCGTTCTCGTGCCAGACCATGCCCGGGTAGCCTGTGTCGCTGCCGCCGCTGGGGAGGGTGAGGGCGATGTCGTAGTGCTGGCGGTCCATGCTGGCGATGACGGTGGAGAAGGGGGCGCGGTAGCTGCGGCCTGCCGCGATGAGGGAGCGATCCGGGAGGATGATGAAGTTGGGCCCGCCGAAGCGGTGCTCTGTGGTATGCCATTGCCATTCGTGGTAGGGCGGGCGGCTGGTGCCGATGTAGCCAAAAAGGGTGCCGCGCTCGCGGCGGACGAGGGCGATCATCTCGCCATCGGGCTGCATGCGGACGGTAGCTTCATTGGGGCGGCCGGGGACATCGAGGTGGGTGACGAGGTCCCACTTCAAGCCGTCGGTGCTGGTGACGAGCTTCGCTTTCCAGGGATAGGGGCCGGGAGGAACGGGGCCGTCTGCCTCTGCGGCGGCGGCCACGGCGGGATCGGGGTGCTGGGCGCGGAGGTAGGGGTAGCTGATGCCGTAGGCTCTGCCCTGAAACCAGTCGATGCGCCAGAGCCACTGGCCTTCTTCCATGACTTTGGCGGGCGGGGTCCAGGTGAGGCCGTCGGTGGAGAACATGACGCGGGGCTGCTTGGTCTTGAGCAGCGGGGGCTTGGTGTCGTAGTTCATGATGGAACCGCCGGCGACGATCATGAGCTGGCCGTCGGGCTTGAGGGAGAATTTGGGATCGCGGAGATCGACGCCAGTTTCGGCGATGAGCGCGGCGGATTCCCAGTTGAGGCCATCGGTGGAGCGGAGGACGCGCACCTTGCCGTCATCGCCTGCGTGGAGGATGCCTTCGCGGAAGCAGCAGAACCATTGGTCGCGGTAGCGTGTGAGGTCGGTGAAGGAATTGTAGACGCCTTTGTCCCAGATGCGCTTGGAGGTGACGAGCACGGGCTTGCGAACGGGGTCGGCAGCGGCGACGGGCCTGCGGCTGAGAAGCGTGAGGACTGGGGCGAGCAGGAGGAGAGTGAGCCAAGGGCGTGTGCGGCGGAGCATGGGCATGAGGCATTAACGTGGTGAGTGGCAGGAATTGCTGATGAAAATGATGCTGGTGGGGGGCTTGATTTATGATTTGGAAGGGGGCGGCAAGTGGGGCTGAGATAATTGATGGCAACTATTTGCGATGGGGCGCGTTGAAGCGTGCGGCTTTGAGCCAATCACCACCACCTGCATGCATTCTTTCTTTGTGCGCGTCTGCGCTTTCTCCCTTTCCCTAATTTCATTGGCTCATGTTCATGCGGCGACGAAGCCGAACATTGTGTTCATTTTGGCGGATGATCTGGGGTATGCGGAGGTGGGGGCGAACGGGGCGGATCATTACAAGACGCCGCACATTGATGCGCTGGCGCAGGGTGGGGTACGGTTCAGCCATTTCTACACGGCGCCGCTATGCGGGCCTTCGCGGGCGCTGATCCTCACGGGGCGCTACGGCTTCCGCTCCGGGGCGGTGACGCAGGATGCGTGCGGCACGATGGCGCGCACAGGGGAGAAGGCGGAGATCATGGCGCCGGTGGTTCTGAAGAAGGCGGGCTACTCCACGGCGATGATCGGCAAGTGGGGGCAGATTTTACCTGCGGGCGATGCGGCGGAGTGGGGCTTTGACCATGTGATGAGCTTCAAAGCGAGCGGGATCTACTGGAACAAAGCGGCGGCCGGGGTGTGGGTGGAGAAATACCAGCTCAAAGGTGACAAAGATGGCGAGGGCGGCGTGCGTGCGAAGCCGGGCCCGTATAACATCGACGATCAGAAGCTCACACTGGCGGACAATGAATATATGCCTGACCTGCTGCATGCGGACGCGGTTTCCTTTGTGAATGCGCACAAAGACAAGCCCTTCTTTCTGTACTACTCGATGTCGCACGTGCATTCGCAGATCCTGCCGACGCCGGACAGTGCGCCGCCGGACCTGACTGTGGACGCTGCGGCGCGCGAGCAGCAGCTGTACTCTGACAACATCAGCTACATGGACAAGCTGGTCGGCAAACTGGTGGCGGAACTGGACCGGCTGAAGCTGCGCGAAAACACGGTGATCTTTTTCATGGGGGACAACGGCACCGGCAAGGCGCATGCGGAACGCGCCACCATCGGCGGGCGGCGCATGGTGGGGCAGAAGGGTGGCATGGAGGAAGGAGGGGGGCATGTGCCGTTCATTGTGAGCTGGCCGGGAGTGACGCCTGCGGGGCGTCAGGATGCCAACTTCACGGATGCCTCAGATCTGCTGCCCACGTTTGCGGAAATCGCCGGAGCGCCGCTGCCGGAGAAGCGTGTGATCGATGGCCAGAGCCTGCTGCCACAGATCAAAGGCAAAGGTGCGGCTGAACGCAACTGGGCCTTCACGCAGCTGGGCGGGCACTGGCATGTGCGTGAGGCGGGCTGGAAGCTGGATGAGGCGGGGCAGCTCTATGACATGAGAAACGCGCCTTTTGAAGAGATCGCTGTGCCTGCGGACACCCAAGACGCCGAGGCCATGTCGTCGCGCCAGCGGCTCAGTGAAATTCTCGCCGAGCTCAATCCCGCAGGAGGCATCCGTGGTGAGGGGGATGGACGTGGGGACAAAACGGGGAAGGGGAAGCCGAGTGCTGCAACGCCACCACCAGCCAACGCAGATCAGGCGGAGCGCGGGGCGAAGTTTGACAAGCTGGATGAAAAGAAGGCGGGCAAGCTGACGCGTGAGTACTACACGACTCATCAGTCCGATGCCGCTGCGGCAGGTGAGCGCTTTGACAAATACGACACCGACAAGGACGGGTTCGTGACCCGCGCGGAGTATCTCCTGAGGGGCAAGAAAGCAGAGAAATAGACCTGTGATGGGACTGCTGAAGAATCCTGGTCATTCGGCTGTCTCTCCCTTTTCACCTGCTGCCGCCCTGCATTTTATTGAATCATCAAGCCAACTCATCGGCCCGTACACATCATGAAACACATCTTCACCGCCCTGATGCTCTGCCTGCCGGCTCTGCATGCAGCCACCAAGCCCAACATCCTCTTCATTGCCGTGGATGATCTGCGCCCCCAGCTGGGCTGCTATGGCGACAAGTTGATCCAGTCTCCCAACATTGATCGCATCGCCGCACGCGGGATCGTCTTTACCAAGGCCTACTGCCAGCAGGCCGTGTGCAGCCCCTCACGCACGGCGATCCTCACGGGTCTGCGGCCAGACGTGACCAAGGTGTGGGACCTGGAGACACATTTCCGCCCGGCTCAGCCAGACTGCATCACACTGCCGCAGTATTTTAAAATGAATGGCTACCAGTGTGAAGCCCTGAGCAAGATCTACCACAAAGGGCATGAGGACGGCCGCTCCTGGACGGCTCCGCATTGGTATCCTTTTGGACGTGCCGTGGATACGGACTTGGTGGACTGGACCAAGCAGATCGTCAGCAAGCACGACGTCAATGTGGTGGAGTACTCCGCACCGGTGGGGCTGGACTCCGCAGGCAAAAAAAAGGACAAGGAGGCGAAGGCCGGCCCTGCCTTTGAAGTGAGCCCAAAGGATGACCGCGACCTGCCCGATGGTGCCACGGCCAATGAAGCGGTGAATCGCCTCGCCGCGCTCAAAGCGAAGGGCGAGCCATTCTTCCTTGCCGTCGGCTTTTTGAAGCCGCATCTGCCGTTCGTCGCACCGAAAAAATACTGGGACCTGTACGATCCCAGCAGCATTCCGCTGCCAGCCATCGACCACCTGCCAGAAGGTGCGCCGCCGTATGTCGGCCACACCAACGGGGAACTGCACGCCTATCCCGGTGTGCCCAAGGAGGATCCCATCCCTGCGGATTTCGCGAAGAAGCTGCGCCACGGCTACTATGCCTGCATCAGCTACATGGATGCCCAGGTCGGCAAGGTGCTCGATGCGCTCGAAAAAGAAGGCCTGGCCGACAACACGATCATCGTGCTGTGGGGAGATCACGGGTGGCAGCTCGGCGACCATGGCCTGTGGCACAAGCATACGAACTTCGAACTCGCCACACGCGCACCGCTGCTCATCAGCGTGCCCGGATCCAAGACAGCCGGGCAGAAGTGCGGCGCGCCCGTCGAGTTTGTGGATGTCTACCCCACTCTGGCAGAGCTGTGCGGACTGCCCGTGCCCGCCGGACTGGGCGGCGGCAGCATCAGGAACTTCATCGACAATCCCGCGGCACCGTCCAATGACGTGGCCATCAGCCAGTATCCGAAGAAGGCCCCGGAAGGTCCCGTCATGGGCTACAGCATTCGTAATGATCGCTACCGCGCCACTTTCTACCGCCTGCGCAACGGCTCCGAGATCGTGGGCACAGAGCTTTATGACGAGCAAAACGATCCGAACGAAACCGTCAGCCTTGCCAGCAAACCAGAGCACAAGGAACTGCTCGCGACCCTCATCAAACATCTCCCGCCTGTGGGTTCCGATGCTGAGCGCGATGGAGCCCAATCCAAGAAGGGTAAAAAGCCGGACAAAGGCAAACCCGCCGCCCCCACTGCTGAACTGGCCAGCGAAGATCGCGCAGCCCGATTCGACAAGCTGGATGAAGCGAAGGCTGGGAAGCTGACGCGCGAGTACTTCACCACCCACCAGTCCGATGCAGCCGCAGCAGGAGAGCGTTTTACCAAATGGGACATCAACAAGGATGGCCTTCTTTCACGTGAGGAGTTCATCACGCGTGGGAGCATGCATCCGGAGGGGAAGTGAGGCTGGATGCCCGTTCTTCGCTCAAGCTTCGAAGGGCAGGCTGGATGCTGGGCATCGCTGCTTTGATGGCGATGATATGTTCTGGTGTGGAGGGAAGTCATCGCAGCACGTGGAGGAGCTGCAGGAGGCGATAGCCGCCCCAGAGGAGGTAGGGGAAGGTGACGACGAAGACTGAGAAGAGGAGGCCGAGGCGAAAGAGGCGCGGGGTGAAGCGGGGGCTGACGGTGGGGCGGATGAGTCGCAGGGGGGCATCGAGGAGCCAGCCGCCGGTGTAGGCGGCGTTTGCCAACAGGGGGACGACGACGATGGCGAGGGGCTCGACGGCGTCTTCGCCGGGCTGGAGGACGCCGGCGCTCTCAATGCAGGTGGTGAAGAGGAGGAGGGAGGCAAAGCCGATGATGCCGAGGATGGCATTGAAGGGGATGCGCCGCAGCTCCCACCAGCCGATGATGCGACGCGGCGTGACGGGCTCTAGGGGAGCCGTGAACAACCACTGCATGGTATGACGGATGCGTTTCATGCGTGCCCTGAATACGTGGTGACGGTGAACCGGTGGTCTTAGGATCAGTGTTCGACGGTTTCCAAGGCGATGGTGCAGAAGGTGGCGCAGACGATGAGTTTTGCGAGGGTGTTCATTGGATGGCTGCTTATCGGGGAGGATTAAGAGGAGACCGTACCTGTGCGAGCATGAAGCATGAAATTTGGAAAAGCAAATGCGGCGAATGAGCAGGCGAATGACAAGCCAGGGCAGTGAAACGGGAATGTGACGAAACGGGGGCGAGTGCGGTTGTGGAAGGAGGACTTGTTTTTCGGAATGTTTAGCGATAAACAGCCGCCGACATCCTCAGGACAGTCGCATGTCTACCGAAGTTGTTGCCGAAACTGACCTCCCCGTGCGTTCGTCAGCACTTTGGCAGAGTGATCATGGACAAGCACTCCGAGGAGGGCAAGGTGCTGGCATGTTCAGTTGGACGTAGGTTAATTTGGTTCCGCCAGCAGCGTTGCCGTTTCAGGAAGAGAGCATCGGTCACAAAGGTGAACGCCGACCGATTTCTATTCTTAAGGCGGCTTCAACAACAGGAGCATTCATCACCGAGCAGCTGTCCTGACTTTATTTTTTAAATAGGCTGGCACGTCCCGCGCTATTGGTTGGCGCGTGGGTTCATTTGTAACCTGGAGTGGTATTATTTGGGATTAATGCCGACGAAGACGGGTCGGTGCCGTGCTTTTGCGGCGGCTGGCTGCACGGGGCTGCGGGTTGCCGGAGCCGGAGGCGGCTTTGTGTTCCTGCTTAGGAGCACAGAATTATGTATCACTGCCCAGATCCACGATGATCTGGCTTTCCGGTGAGTCGGGCATTTGAAGAAGCTTCATCCAGCCTTCTACTGCGCGGCGGATTTCGTTATGTGAAAACGTATCGATCCACTCATCGTTGGAAGTGGACCAGATCGTGACCGTTTTTGCCCGGACGTCCATTCCCCAAGCTTTGTCATTGAACTGTATTTCAACATCCCCGCCTTGTTGTTCGGCTTTGTCCAAGGCATTCAAAAACACCTGGCAATCCTCCGGCCTACGCAACTCCGCCCAGAGCATCCCTTGAACGTAAAGATTGTAGCGATTATCATGGTCGTCTTCGTGACCGATGGCAACTGCTTCGGGGCCCCAGTCTTTGAGGTAGAACATTTTCATTTTCATGGCGGTGTAAATTAGTAATTTGGATATGCTGTGACTCTATTCAAATGAGGGCTAGTATTTATATAACCAATTATCCTGACTCCTGAAGGGGTGACAGACATCCATCTGTTTCCGGTGAAAAAAAGATGCCAGGCATTTAGTACGCGATCTCAGCGCTGCCGGTTTTGGCGCGTGTGTTGGCCAGGGAGGGGAGGGCGGGTTTCGGATGTTCGGCAGCCCTCTCCGCTCGGTTTCATCTCAAGCGTTCAGCCTCCTGGCTTCAAGCAGGGCTGCGCCTTCCGCCTCCGCTCCGCCGAACCCCTCAAAAACCGCGCCTCTGCCCGCTGGATTGAGACTGCGTCATGATCTTGAACATGAAATGCTTGCGCAGAATGACTTCACATAATGCCTGGCATCTTTTCTTTCTTGTTTGAAGGTATAGTGTTTTCATTGATATCAAATCAATGATGTTACTGTGTTTCAGCACTCGCTTCGCATCCCTGTAAAATTAGTCCTTCGCACCCGGTGGCATTTCAAAGTCCCAGGCATCATCCTTGCTGTAGATCTTCGTCCAGCCCTCTGGAAATATTTTGTTGAGGACATCTGTGGCGACCTCGGAACATGTGATGTGGGTGCCTTGATGCCAGGGGGGGCGTCTGTCAATCTCGGGAGAATGCCGTCATCAAAACCGGGGCCGGTGCCGGCCCAAGTGTCACCGTCGAAGGACATTGTCCAGACGTCTGATTTTGCTTCAAATTTTCCGGTATGGGGGAGGCTCATGGGTGTTGCAGGGTTTTGATGACAAATTCAAAATACTCGGGGTCATTGACATAAAAATCAACGGGGCCGCGGTGCAAGCGTTCGATGCCCATGGTCAGGATCTCGGTGCCATCTGCTCCAGGGTAGAATCTGCCCATGTAGTGTTTACCGCCAAGTTCTTCAAAGCGATCCTTGCAGGTCATCTCTGTGCCATAATCTGGATTGCCTGTCAGTGCAAAATGACTGGCATCTTTTCACACGTCTACAAGCACTGGCCCGGGAAGACCATCACCGAGTACGACGACCACCTCTTCTGCATGATCACGATGAACCACCACCCGCTCCACACCGACGCGTGGTTCGCCGAGACGCAGACCCAGTTCGGCAAGAACGTCGTGGTCGGGAACCTCGTCTACTCGGTGGTGCTCGGCATGAGCGTCCCCGACGTGAGCGGGTCGGCCATCGCCAACCTCGAGGTCGAGGAGCTCAAGCACCAGCGGCCCACCTTCCACGGCGACACGATCTACGCCGTCACCAAGGTCCTCGAGAAGAAGGAGACCTCCGACGGCAAGCGGGGGATCGTCACCGTCGAGACCAAGGGCATCAACCAGCGTTCCGAGGAGGTCTGCTACTTCCGGCGCCGGGTGATGGTGCTCAAGCA
>JAPLUN010000426.1 GCA_026397715.1 Verrucomicrobiota bacterium | reverse complement strand
CGAGTGGGTCGCCGCAGGTGGCGGAGCCAAGAATGACAAAACCCGTGCGGTCACCTTTGACCGCGAAGGCAATGTCTTCCTTGCCGGTGAAGCGACCGATGACGGCACCTTTGGCGACCAAAAGCGCACTGGACTCGGCGGCATGGATTTCTTCCTCGCCAAAGTCTCCCCGGAAGGAAAGTTCCTCTGGGTCCGCAGTCTCGGCGGCAGCCTGGTGGACCGCGGCTACGGTGTCGCGACGGATTCGGCGGGCAATGCCTACGTCACCGGTCACTACCAAAGCACCGATGCCCAGGCCAACGGCCAGACACTCCCGAATTCGGGTGATTATGACATCTTCATTGCCAAATACGACACAAGCGGAACGCTGCTTTGGATCAAAACGGCCGGCGGAAAAGGCTACGATTATGGCCACGGCATTGTGGTCGATTCCAAGGGCGACATCGTCGTCACCGGTGCCATCGCAGGCGAAGCCAAGTTCGGCGATGTCACCGTGAATGCTGGCAGCACCACCCGTCCGATTTTCTGCGCCAAGTATGACGCTTCTGGCAATCTAAAGTGGGTGAAGGCAACCGGTGGCAAATTCTCCGGCAGCGGCCACGGTCTTGGCGTCGATGCCAATGACTCTATCTATATAGGGGGCAGCGGCGGCGGCACGGGCACGATGGATGCCGTGACCTTGGATGCCAAATCCCAGGCCGGCATCGTGCTGAAACTCACGTCCTCAGGCGAAGGTGTCTGGGCAGCCACCCTCCCTGGTGTACCAAGCGCAGGCTTCCACGAAATCGCAGTCGATGCCACGGGGCGCACCTGGTGTGCAGGAATGTTCAAAGGCGTGCTCAATGGAGGCCCTGTGCACACAACCGGCGACAAAGACAATGATGGCGTGCTCGCGCACTACAGCCCCGAGGGCAAACTCGTGTGGAGCCACGTTCTCCAAGGTCCGGCCACCGACTACTGCCTCGGCGTCGTCACGGACAACACCGGGCGCTTCTTCGTCACAGGCGAGTTTTCCGACACCGCCACCTTCGCTGAGCAGACTCTCAAAACCCAAGGTGCCACGGACATCTTCACTGCTGCTTTTGATGCCAAAGGAGGCCTCGAATGGCTCGTCCAAAGTGGCGGAATCAAGGGGGACAACGCCTATTGCATGGCCTGGCACCCCTCCGGCAGGCTAATTATTTCAGGTTCTTGTGTCGCACCTGCGACATTCGGCGGCCAGACCATGGTGTCGCCAGGCGGGGCCGAGGCTTACGGGGCAGTTCTTCGTTTAAAGTGACGTTGTGGCTCTAAATCAGGCCTTAGGGTCGTCTTAAGCTAGGTTTTTGGCCGGTCCCGGCTACAAACCAGCGCGTTGACAGGGGTGTCGAACTCGACACCATGCGCGCCCCTCGCCCGGGCCCCCCATCCGGAAGAGCGCGACCCAACAACCAACCGACAGATTGAATCCAACCACCCTCCTGTGCCTCGCTGCTATGTGCGTCTCCGCTGCCGCGGAAGAAGTTAAAAGCTCAACCACAACCCCAGCTGGCACTCCAGGCCAGGTCATTGCAGGCGTCAAGACAACCGCCTACACTCACGACGAAAGCGACCATATCGAATACGGTGCCCGCACCGCTGCCGGTACCCCGCTCAAGCATGGTCAAATCCGCAGCGCTGCTGCAGACTGGTCCATCTACCCGGTGGGCACGGTGTTCCAGATTCAGGGAGATCCCTCGATCTACGTCGTCGATGACTACGGTTCCGCCCTCGTCGGCACGAAGACCATCGATCTCTACAAGCCGACCTTCGGCTTGATGCACAACTGGGGCACGCGCCACGTGACCATTCGCGTCCTCAAGTGGGGCTCGTTTGTCCGCAGCCTCGCCATCTTGAAGCCACGGGCCTACAAAGCCTGGCACGTGCGCGAAATGGTCGCCCGGATCGAATCCCGTCCGGCTTAAGCCAGGACGCTTTCCGGGACACGAGCAACAATACGCCCTTCGGGATCACGCACGACGATTTTGCCGTGGATGATCTCGGGGGGATTGCTGATGCCCTTCACGTAGTCTGCGGCCAGATCCTTGCTGCAGCCAAGTGACTGGCGGATGCGGACGGCGAGTGTTTCAGGGTCAATGTCAGTCATGGTTATTCGACTTTAAGCCACCTTGGCGGCAAAGTCGTGGCAAGAATCATCGCTCTGGCGGAAAAGACCGCGCATGTTTTGGCTCGCCACTGCGGGGCATGACTTTCTATGATCGGCCGAATTCATGGAAACCCCGCTCTCGCCCCTCGACTTCGCCCGCCGTGCCCGCCGACTTTATGCTGATCGCGAAGCCGTGGTCGATGGGGTACGCCGCTTCACCTACCGCGAATTCTTTGAGCGCTGCGACCGCTGGTCGTCTGCGTTGCAGCAGCTTGGGGTGAAGCCTGGAGAGCGCGTGGCCACCATCGCGCCCAACACGCACTCTCATCTGGAGGCGTTTTACGCCATTCCGCAGATCGGGGCCGTCATTGTGCCGATTAATTTCCGCCTCACCGCCGCCGACTTCGCCTACATCCTGAAGCACAGCGGTGCCCGCGTGGTGTGTGTACATGCCGACTACCTTGACGCGGTGGATTCCATCCGCGATCAGGTGCCCGGGGTGGAGCATTTTGTGGCGCTCACAGGCAGCAAGGCTGGCTGGACCGATTATGAGGCAACGCTGGCGGCCTCTGCGCCCGATTTTGTTGCCGCTGAAATCTCGGAGACAGAGATGATCGCGCTGAACTACACCAGCGGCACCACGGCGAATCCGAAAGGCGTCATGGTCTCGCACCGCAACACGGCCTTCAACATCATGGGCCATCTGATGCACACCCACATCACCAGCGCCGACCGCTACCTGTGGGTGCTGCCCATGTTTCATGCGAATGGCTGGACCTTCGTCTGGACCGTCACTGCCGTGGGTGGCCGGCATGTCTGCCTGCCGAAGGCTGACCCGAAGCTCATCTTTGAAGCGATCTCGCGGGAAGGAGTCACCTTGTTGTGCGCCGCTCCAACCGTGCTCATTGGCATGGCCAATGCACCGGAAGAACTCCGTAAGAACGCACCGCGTGGAGTGCGCGTCATCACCGCCGGTGCGCCACCCGCCGCCGCCACCATCGAGCGCATGGAAGGCGAACTCGGCTGGGACATCACTCATGTGTATGGCCTCACGGAAGTTTCGCCCATCGTTACCATCAGTGAATCGCGCCCTGAGCATGCGCAGCTCACCCCGCAGGCTCGTGCTGTCATCAAGGCCCGGCAGGGGGTGGAGTACCTCGCGAATGCCGAGGTCCGTGTCGTCGATGATGATGGTCAGGAGGTCGCCAAGGACGGTGCGTCCATGGGTGAGATCGTCATTCGAGGCAATGCCGTGATGAAGGGTTATTACAATGATCCCGCCGCCACGGCCAAGGCCATCCGCGACGGCTGGTTTTACAGCGGAGATGCGGCCGTCGTGCATCCCGATGGGTACATCGAAATCCGAGACCGCTGGAAGGACATCATCATCAGCGGAGGTGAGAACATCTCCTCGGTCGAGGTCGAGGGCGTGCTCCTGCGTCATCCTGCCGTGCAGGAATCTGCCGTCGTTGGCCTGCCGCATGAAAAATGGGGTGAGACGCCGCAGGCTTTCATCGTCCTCAAACCCGGCGCCGCATCCACGCCGGAAGAGCTGCGTCTGTTCTGCCGCGAGCATTTGGCGCACTTCAAAGTGCCGCATGGTTTTGAATTCATCACCGAGCTGCCGAAGACCGCGACGGGGAAGATTCAGAAGTATGTGCTGCGTGGCGGGCGTGCGAACATTGCTGCGCAGTAGAGGAGGGCCTCCGGCCTGACCACGGCCAGAGGCGTTTCGCCTTAGTTTTTGAATCAAAGGCGGGACGCCTCGATCCGCCGACAGGCCGGAGGCCTATCCTCCGCAGCCGTCATTGAGCCGCCAGCTTGCCGTCTTCGACGTGCACAGTGCCGCCGCGTACTTTGATCTTCTCGCGCGCCTGCTCCACCGGGACATGGCGTGGGGTGTTGGCTGCAGCTCCTTGCGGGCGTGCCCAGCGGATGCCATTGGCGATGACACGCTGCACGTCCGGCAGGTGGTAGATGGGATACACTTCGTGGCCGGGGCTGAAGTAAAAGATGCGACCGCTGCCGCGCGTCCATGTGGCGCCGCTGCGCATCACCTCGCCGCCTTGGAACCAAGAGACGAAGATCAGTTCGTCCGGTGTGGGGATGCCGAAGGGTTCGCCATACATCTCTGATTGTTCGATCTCGATGCAGTCACCGATGCCGGCGGCGATGGGGTGGCCCGGGTTGATCTTCCACACGCGTTCGCGCTCGCCCGCTTCGCGCCAGCATAGCGCGCAGCTTGTGCCCATGAGCCGTTTGAAGATTTTGGAGAAATGGCCGGAGTGCAAAACGATCAGCCCCATGCCGGCGAGCACTCGCTCCTGCACCCGGGTGACCAGTTCATCGCTTACCTGATCATGCGCCGCATGGCCCCACCACAGCAGCACATCGGTCTGATCCAGCACCACCGGGGGCAGACCCTGGTCAGGTTCATCCAGCGTGGCGGTGTGCACGTTGAAGTCGCCATGCTTTGACAGCGCCTCCGCCAGCGCCCCGTGAATGCCGTTGGGATAAATGCCTGCCACGGTGGGATTCTGCCGTTCGTGGACAAATTCGTTCCAGATGGTGACGCGGATGAGGGGATTGTGCATCGGGATTTGCAAGGCGTGATAAACTACAGTTCAAATATGAGTCTCGGGAGATCTTTAGCGATACAATTTAGAAGGTAAGCCCCTGTCATATCTCTATTGTAACCAAACAAATGATATCCGATTCCTTCAGTGAGGTCAGATATGTGTTCTTCAATCACTCGACGGACACGAATGGATAGTAATGTTTCGTTTTCAGTAGTATCTAGTGCCTCATACACACTTTGCGAAAGTGCGAAAAGAGCTGGCCATGGGAGCCATCGCGGTGAGCCGACAGTCTGAGGCCATAGGAAACTCCAATCTTCCCGATTCAGATAATAGCGCCGAGAAACGCCGCGTCTCGATCTTTCATAATCCGGAACTGGGCTTGGCTCATCCGAATAAACTTTGCCTGATAGGGTCATTTCGCCTAATACCGCTTGGATCGACTGTGGAGAGTAGTTGGTTAGCCGCGCCAATTCAGCCGCTCGAGCTGAGGGACGGGTTAGAAGACATAGCAGGATCTCACAACGCGATGATACACCAATCAAAGCACGTAAATTTAGTAAAACGTTCGCCAAACGTTCTGAAGACGGTTGCATGGCAAGAGGCTTTTGCCTTGGGGAAGATCGTAACCAACCATGGGCCTCAAAATCCGGATCAGGTTCTCCTTGCCACTCGGTTATTGTACAGTCAGGGGAGAAAAAAAAAGTCTTTAAATCTTGTTTTTGTTCTTCTGCGTCTGGTTGGGCTAGTATTCGCCACTTGGGCTGTTTTCCATGACGATGAACAAAAGCAGCCACAGCTCCTAGTGTTTTCGCATCTCCAAAATTGCGACCTTTATGTAGATTCTTCAGCCGCTGCACATTAATCAGTGATCCAAAGCGGACCAGCCATACCAAAGCCTCGTCAAATAAACGTGCGTCTTGCCGACCGAAGATCGTCGTTGCAAGCAGCAGCGCTTCGGGATCGATGATATTTCCATTAAGCGATGCGGAGCTATTGCTTTCTAGCCCAGCTCCTATGCAACTCCATTGCCGCCAAAGCAGATCAAGCACGGCTGATTGCAGTTCTGATTTAAAGTTGCTCAGCGATGTCGGCATAACCTTGGAGTTTCAGGGCTTCTCGTACCACATCGGGAAATACAACTCCAGCATCTTGGCTCAGCACCCAACGTGCGGCGGCCAGCATTTCAGCGCATGTTGGATTTAGAGCTTTGAGATCAGACCAATGACGCCCCGTTCCTTGATCGATCCCGG
>JAPLUN010000565.1 GCA_026397715.1 Verrucomicrobiota bacterium | reverse complement strand
TCGGCCGTGGCCAGCGCGGACTCATCGTCGCCGCCCCCCGTGCCGGCAAGACCACCATCCTTCAGCACATCGCCGAAGCCATGGTCACCAATCATCCCGGCGTGCACCTCATGATCCTCCTCGTCGATGAGCGCCCCGAAGAAGTCACCGAGTTCAAGCGCATCCTCCCGCAGGCCGAAATCTACGCCAGCAACAACGACCAGGACGTCAAGAACCACACCCGCATCTGCACCTTCGCCATCGAGCGCGCCAAGCGCCTCGTCGAATGCGGCGAGCACGTCTTCATGCTCATGGACTCCCTCACCCGCATGGCCCGCGCCTTCAACAACACCGCCAAATCCGGTGCTGTCATGAGCGGCGGCGTCGGCGTCGGCGCCTTGGAAATCCCACGTCGTCTCTTCGCTGCTGCACGCAATACCCGCACCGCAGGCTCCCTCACCATCCTCGGCACCGCCCTCGTCGAAACCGGCACCCGCATGGACGACCTCATCTTCCAGGAGTTCAAAGGCACCGGCAACATGGAGCTCGTCCTCGACCGCAAGATCGCCGAGCAGTTCACCTACCCCGCTGTGAACATCTTCAAATCTGGCACCCGTCGCGAAGAACTCCTCCTGCAGACCTTCCAGCTCGACAAGATCCACATGCTCCGCCGCGGCCTCGCCGGCCACAAGCCCGTCGAAGCCATCCAGCGCGTCATCTCCCTCCTCGAGCGCTACCCCAGCAACGCCCAGATGCTCGTCGATCTCCCCAGCAAGTCGTAGTTCTTCGTATTTTAGTCCCGGCATTAGCCGGTCAGGATTCTTCGTCCGGGCTTCCCATTCCTCGTCACCTTGACGAACAGGGAAGCCCGTTCTGCGTACAGGGGGTTCGCTTTGCCCAGCGGCAGCTTTGCCTTTGCAGTCCCGGCTTTCGTGTCCTTCGCAGCCTTGGCGAAGGGCGCAGCCCATCTCGCAGAGGTTGACACATGATTGCCGGTTGAGGATACTCACCCACCATGCACACCCTGGAGACCGACATCGAGATCAGCGCCGACGGGAGCGTACGGCTGCTCTCTCCTTTGCCAGCTTGGCTGCGGCCCGGGCGGAGCCATGTGCTGCTGGTCATGGCCGATGGCGGAGCAGGGCGTCGTGCACCCAGCGTGCATGAGGCTGGACCCGGAATCGAAAAAACACACAACGTTTGTGGGGGTGATGCATGCATCGCCAGCACTCGTATTCCGGTCTGGACACTGGAGCAGTCACGTCGGCTGGGAATGACCGAGGCTCAACTGCTGGAGGCCTATCCGAGCCTCAAGCGAAACGATCTGACCTGCGCCTGGGACTACGTGACTGCGAACAAGGCGGAAATCGACAACGCCATCCGCGAAAACGAGGAAGCCTGATCCGCCGTGCCTGCACGACTCTACTCCAACGAAAACTTTGACCACCGCGTCGTCGTGTACTTGCGTGCGTTAGGCCATGATGTGCTGACCTCCCTGGACGCGCCAACCAGCGCATTCCTGACGAGGAAGTGCTGCTGTTTGCCAGATGCGAAGGCCGTGCGGTGCTGACCTTCAATCGCCTGCATTTCATGCGCCTGCACCGTTCCATGAATGCAGAGCACGCAGGCATTATCGTTTGCACCACAGATCCTGTCCCCCAGGCCCTCGCGCAAAGAATCGATCAGTCCATTCGCGAGGCAGTCACTCTCACAGGACAGCTCGTGCGAGTGAACCGCCCCATGCGGTGAATGCGGTGGGAGCCGCGCGCCCATCTCATAGATCCCCGATCCTGCCAAACGGGCCTTCCGTACGAAATTCCGGTGCCACCTGTGGTTCAGAGAATGCTTTCAAGGTCCCGCTCCACTCCCCGTTCCCGTTCCGCGGCGCTGCTCCCCATTTGTCATTCCTCCGTTGCCTCCTCTTCCCCCTCAGCGTATCCCCTCCCATGCCGGCACCTGACATCAAAGTAAACGAGGTCCTCCCTCCCGAGCCCATCAATCCCATAGCCGCCAAGCTCGCCTCCAGCAAAGACCCCGTCAACAACGCCGCCGCACGCATCCTCTCCAAGTACCTCGACGAGCTCATGCGCGTCCCCGGCACCAATGTCCGCTTCGGTCTCGATCCCATCCTCGCCCTCATCCCCGCCGTCGGCGATACCGTCGCCTCCGGAGCCGGATTCATCATCCTGCTCGATGCCCTCCGCTCCGGCATCCCCATCCCCGTCTTCCTCCGCATGGCGCTGAATATGGGCGTCAATTTCGCCATCGGCCTCATCCCCGGCGCCGGAGCCCTCGCCTCCATCTTCTTCAAATCCAACACCCGCAATTTGAAGCTCCTCCTCACCTGGCAGGCCGGACACAAAGACAAAGTCAAGCGCAGCACCTTCCACTTCTACTTCGGCATCTTCATGCTCATCGCCATGATCGTCGGCTTCATCGCCATCGCCTGGGCCTTCTACGCCTGGCTCTTCTACTCCGCCGCCCAGACCGTCCTCCACGCCCTCGGCTTCAACTGAAAAAGAAAC
>JAPLUN010000464.1 GCA_026397715.1 Verrucomicrobiota bacterium | reverse complement strand
CCGCCTTGTCTGCGACGAAGTTCGCCGCCGGTGCCAGGCGGTCCTTGGCCGCATTCACACCCATTTGGCCGATCTGCACGGCGCTGTCCGCCTTGTCTGCGACAAAGTTCGCCGCCGGTGCCAGGCGGTCCTTGGCCGCGTTCACCCCCATCTGACCGATCTGCTTGGCACTGTCCGCTTTGTCCATCACAAAGGCGGCGGCATTCTGGCCGGTCTGCTTCACAGCATCCACCTTCTTGCCCACGGTATCGGTGGCCTTTTGCACCGGGATGCGCGCTTGCCCGATACCGTCGCCCACCAGATCGCCATCGACATTGATGTGTAGGACCTGCTCCTTGGCTGCGGTGAGTCGGTCTCCCAAGGCGGCCTTGGCTCCGCCACCGAGGGCTGCTGCATTGAAGCACGTTGCCTTCACGCCATCATTGCTCAGCGCGGCAAAATTTGCCAGCCCGCCGCCCAGGGAATGACCGGCGGTTTCCAGCTTGGCATTGGGGTCGGTTTTCATCAACTCGGCCTGCACCTCTCCCACTATCTGGGCTGCCTGCTGATACGACTTGGGCAGGCCGCCCATAAACTGGCCTGCATCCACAATGAACTGCGCCGGATCGGAGCCGCCCACGGTGGTGCCGGCAAACATGATCACATTTTTCTGTTCCGCGCCCGCGCCCACGGTGGTCATGTTGGCGTATAGGCCGGTGGAGGGATCCCGCAGTCCACCGGTCAGTGGATCCAGCTTGGTACGGAGCGGGGAGTTTTCCGGCAGCGCCATTTCCAGGGCGGAGGGCTCCTGCCGTCCGGCCATCTGACGCAGATTGGCATACTGAGTTTCAAATTGCTCCTTCACCGCGGCAAACTGCTCCGGGGTGTTCACGCCCTTCATGGTCTCGCGCAGGTGTCGGGTGGCGTCATGCACCGCTTTGTTCTTGGCACCGTCAAAGCCCTGTAGGGCCTGTTCGGCCGCCTGTTCATATTCGCGGCGCTGCTCGGTCGTGGCATTCTTCGGCAGCTCAGGCAGCCCGCTCAGCAGCTTGTTCTGCAGCTTGGGGGAAAGCTCCTCCGCATGGGCCAGCTTGAAGTCGGAACCCATCTTCATCACTGCATCAAGGTAGGGCTTGGTTTCCGCAGCCATCGCCGCGGTCATTTCTCCACCATCGCGGGACCACGGCCTGCTGGCATCAGCGCTTCCAGGCCGCAGGGGTGCACGGGGGCCGCCTCCAGTCGATACGACTGGCGCAGGGGTTTGAGGGAGCTGCTGAGGAGTGGCTGGTGTCCAGTGTGGCATGGCAGTCGGTAAGCTCGCGTTATGTTACGGGGCGCTCAGTGCGGCTTCGGCATTCAGTTCTTCGGCGGTCTCTTCTTCCACAGAGAGGCGCTCGCGTGCCACGACGATGGTTCCGGCCATTTCCTCGATGCCTGCGGCGAATTCCTCCGCTGAGGTGTGTGCCAACGGAAAGTTTTTGCAGAGGAAAAGAGCATGCTCTTCGGGATCATAGGCCAGCCAGGCGCCGAACAGCGGCTTGCCCATCAGATTGAGCCGCAGTGCTTCTTGCAGCCACACGACAAACGCAGCCCCCTCCGGTGGAGGCATCACCACACCCAGCACATGGCATAGGCCCGTGTTATCCGACACCTCGATCACGAGAGCCGCTTCATCATTAGTCAGCGAGCAGTGACGGTCTGTGAGCTGCAGGCCGGGGCTCAGATGGGTTAGCCATTGGTTAACGATTTCAGTTTCAGTCATGTGGGGTTGCTTTCAAAAAAAGGCTCAGGATTGGCGAAGGGTCAGGGCTGCCAGAATCACAGCATCACTTCCACCAGTCCGGGATCTTCCCTGCGCCATCCATGGCGGGAATGCGGAGGCGGACTTTCTTTTTCGAGGGATGCACGATCCATGCGGTGGCGTCTGGCATCTTCATGAGCTCGCCGGGCTGCACTTCGTAGTCCCATTCTTTGTTCACCGTCTTGCTGCTGTCCTTTCCCAGAAAGCCGGAGGATTTGGAAACTTTCTTCTTCTCCACCTTGGCGATGAATTCCGCCACTGCCTGAGCCCCTTCCGGGTCAGGCTGGCGGAAGGCGATTCGTGAGCGGCAGTTCAGCGTGAGCACCTGCGCGGTTTCTTTGCCGAGCACCGGGAACAATGAGGCATCACTCTGCATGCCAAGGATGAGGCAGCAGTTCGCCGCGCGCAGACGGTCGATCACGTTGTGGTCGGAAATACCGTCCTCACTCGCGGTGGCCAGCGCCTGAAACTCATCCATCAGCGCGATGAGCAGGTTCTCCGTCTTGCGCTCCTTTTTGGGCTTGTCGAAACGCATCATCGCATGCGTGTAGAACAGCAGCTTGATGTAGGTGTTGATGTAGCGGCGCTCGGTCTGGAAGGTCTGCGGCATGGCCGTGCAGAACACGCGGCCTTTGTCCACATCGGTGATGTCGATGGTGTTGGGCAGGTCGGAGCAAAAGATTTCCGCGATGTCCGGATGCGTGAAGAAGCCCAGCATGACCTTCAGCGTACCCACCAGGCCTTCCTTCTGCTCCGCCGCCTGCGCGTTGAGAAAGGTCTGGTCGAAATACTTCGCCAGCTTGATGCGCTCCGGCGTGCTCTCGGCATCCAGCAGTTCGTTGAAGAGCGCCTCCATGTTCGACTTGTCCGTGAGGAACTCGTAGGCCCGCAGCACGTTCACCGGCTTGCCCAAAGTTTCCAGCAGCTCAAACGCGCAGGTCAGCGCCTGCTGCGCCGCCGGTTTGAAGAAGGACGACTGCTCCCCTTCCGTCAGCGAGGCCCCTGTATCGACGAGATTCTTCGCATGTGTGGTGTAGGGCAGACGCGGGTCTGAGACGAGATTGTAGCGCTCCTTGGGCTGCCATTTGCGGTCCAACCGGTCCGGGCGCACCATCAGCACGCACACCGCCTCCGGCCTCCCATGGCCAGTGAAGTGCTCCAGCGCAAAGAAATGCTCGTCCCCCTTGGCTCCGAGGATAAGTCCACCCCAGTTCGGCCGGCTCACACTGATCTGATGCAACAGCGGATTGAAGCCAGAGGTCGTCTTGCCCACCCCCGTGTCACCCGTGATCAACCAATGACGCGTGAACTCCCCTGGCAGCCACTTGAGGTTCTTGTACTTCACGATGTAGTCCTTCTTCGAGAAATCCGGCTGCCACTTCAGCAGCACCATGGCCCCCAGCACACAAAGAAAGGCCACTCCTCCCGTGACTTCATTGATGCTGTCGTACTGAAACACGTACCAGATGCCAAAGGTGGCGATGCCGACGGCGACGAGGAATTTGAGGAAGGAGAACATGCTTGTTTTAGACGCTGCCGACTTTCTAGCCCAATGGCGGCTTTTTGTGACGCGGCTTCCCCGCCAAGTCACATTTTGGAGCCGGAGGGCTAGTTCCGCCTTGAATCCCACGACGCCATGCCCATCCCCAAGACGCCCACTCCCCTCCAGTCCGGCAACTTCACCATGCAGGCCAACCCCGACGCCATCGCAGGTGTGCAGGCCAATGAAACCTTTCTCGTCACCGCCCATGGCGAGAACACTCTCGGGAACAAGGGGGAGACCCAGGGCTTTGCCAAATACCAGTTTAACGAACAGCGGTTAGCGCAGGCCCACGAGGAAGCTGACCTGATCGATGGGAGGGGACTTGGCCGTTTCCGCAGCGGACTGGCCAACGCCATGGCCGCAGAAGAACCCTCTCCGGATTTGATCGCGCAGAAACGCGAGGCCCTCATCCAGGCCCTGCAGCCCTGCCTGTCGGCGGATCAGCAGGCAGGAATCAATGGTCTCGACAACGACCAGCTTCTCGCTTCCACAGAGGTTGTGATGGGCAATGAATTCGCGAGGCGGGTGGTTTTGAATGATGCGATTAAGGGAATGACCACCATTTCCAATCTCTCTGCCTCCTTGTACGGCGGCAACCCCGCCCCGCCGGACAATGCCCTGCTGGCACGGACGGTGGCCTCCAGTCAGGTGGATCAGCTGCTTGGCACCAACTGCGTGGCGGAGGAAACCTTCGGCATGGATGCGGATGGCAATCACATTGGTGTCAGCATCCAGGGGGATGGCGCAGGCATCACCGGCAAGTTCCGTGATCAAGATGGTGTGAAAAAAGACTGTTTGCTGGACGTGGATCTGAGCAATGGAGATATTCAGCGTGGCCTGTCGGACCTCGAAGCCGTGGACTACATCACCGGCCAGATCGACCGGCATTGCGGCAACATCTTCATCAATCCTGAAACCAAGAAGGTCACGGGCATTGATAATGACATGGCCTTTCCCGAAATTTCCCGGGAGGCAATGTTCGCGGCAAAGGGCGAGTTCACCGACAATGCAGTGGCTGGCATGCCCAAGATGATGCACCAGGAAACAGCGCAGAAAATTCTGGCGGTCAGCCCCGAGGCCATGCGTGCCACCCTCACCCAGATGCAGACGCCCGAGGGGATCAGCCGCCTCAGTCCTGCGGCCATTGATTCGGCATGCGGCCGTCTGGCGAAGCTGCAAAATGAGCTCAAGCAGCCCGGTGGGGCCATCAAGGTCGTGGCCCAGTTTGACGAAAACACCTACGCAGAGGCCATGGCCACTCAGGATCAGGTGGTGCAGGCAAAGATGAACATGTCCATTAACCAGGCGGCGGAGGAGGATCCCGCCGAGCTCAGCACCGTCAACAAGACCTCCTACATTGCGTCCGCAGCGATCCAGGCCAAACGGTATGAACAAGGCATCAAGGAGGAGCCTCACAAATTCGGCCGTCGGCCCGCCGGCGCGGCACCGCCCGCTCCCCGCAATGAGGAAAAAGCCATCTACGCCGCCCAGCTTGAGCAGGCCAAACAAACCTTGATGAAGAATCCCGCCTCCCTGGGAATGATAGGCGGTGGTCAGGCCCAGGCGCAGGCCCAGGCAGTGCATAAAGAAATTGCAGGGCTGAAGGACAAGATCGCCCAGTACGACAAGGAGATCGCAAACCTGAACAACCACAAGATGGGCTCCATGTTGCGCAGCCTCGCCAGCGGCGGTTCAGGCAATCGCAAGGAGTTCTACGCAGACAAAAAGCTCGATGCCCAGCAGCAGATTGGCAATCTGCAGCGCCAGCTTGAAAGCATCGCCGACAAGGCCATGACCAGCCAGTTTAAGGCCGACATTGCCGCAGATGCCCGGGTGGCCGCCAATCGCCAGCAAGGGGCTCCGCCGGTCGCACAAAACAATGCCGTGCAGGTGCCACCCGTTGCCCGGCAGCCAAGTCCTGCCCTCGCAGGCATGGTGCCGAACCATCCCGCACCGCCTCCGCCCGGCCAGTTCAATCACCCTCCTCCTTCGGACATGGCCCCTCCTGTGCCCGATCAGGACAATCTAGTCCAAGGCAACGATCAGCCCAAGGCGGCCAAAGTCCAGATCGCCGCCAAAGACAAGAAAGGAGACTTCACCGTCCAAGCCGCCGAAGACAAACTGGACGTCGAGGCCCCGGATGCTCTGGATGCTCTGGATGCTCTGGATGCTGAAGTCTCTGTGGAGGTCGCCAAAAAGCCCAGCGTGGCCGAGATGCTCAAGCGCACCTACAGCGCTCCCGAGCTCGGCGGTCACAAACAGGCCCAGGGCAAGGGCGTGGAGGAACCAAATCCCGCAGACCACAGCCTCCGTGCCAGCGGGAGCTGGCAGTCAGCCAAACCCTCCGGCCCCAAGCCCGGTGGCGGCTCACTTTCGGCCTCGCATCATTGATCTGCCTGGAGGTAGCGCTCAAGGTGCAGGCCATGCTCTGGGTCGGTCCGCTTCATTAAGCAGCGCATTAAAAATGATTTCATCCCGCAGTCACAAAGCCATGGCAGGTGGCTACTTCGGTCCATGGAACCCACCACCAGGGATGACAACGTTTTCGCCTGGGTCGCCGAGTAGCTCACATAAATCCTCCAACAAAACCGCCCCCAAAGCGGTCAAACCAACTCCCGTTGCAGCAAAAGTTGAATGACACTCCTGCTCACCGGCATAAATTAGCGCCTTGCTCAACACTCGTTTCATGGCCCCCCCCCCCTCAAACAGTCCGGCAGCAGGCGCGGCAGAAGATTTTGATCAAACGATCAGGGTCCGCACTCCGGCATCAGGCGCTGTCTATTTCAACCGCTACCGCCTGAACCGCGTTCTGGGCCGTGGCGGCATGGGCGTCGTGTGGCTTGCTGACGACTTGAAGCTTGAGCGCCCGGTGGCTCTGAAGTTTCTCCCCAGCCTCATTGGTCTCGATCCCACCGCGGTCAAAGAACTCAAAACCGAGACACGTCGCGGTCTCGAGCTTTCTCATCCGAACATCGTGCGAATCTACGACTTTGTGGACGATGAGGATGAGGCCGCCATCTCGATGGAATTTGTGGATGGCAAAACGCTTTCCGAACTTCGCGCCACCACGGACCATGGAGTGTTCACCACCGAGCAGGTGGCCAAATGGCTCCCCGGCGTCTGCGAGGCGCTCGATTACGCGCACTTTCAGCGCAAGGTCGTCCACCGCGACCTCAAGCCCTCGAACATCATGGCCATGAGCCTGGATGACACGGCCAAGATCGCCGACTTCGGCATCGCCCGCAGCATCTCGGACACCATGCAGCGCCTCTCCATTTCCCAGCTCGGAGTCAGCGGCACCCTGCCCTACATGAGTCCTCAGCAGGCCATGGGAGAGCGCCCCGCACCCACCGATGACGTGTACTCGCTCGGGGCCACCATCTATGAGCTGCTCTCCGGCAAGCCTCCCTTTTATCGCGGAGACATCCCTTCCCAGCTCACCTCCAAAATCCCCTCCACCATGGTTGAAAGGCGTGAAGAGCTGGAGATCAAGGCCAGCGACCGCATCCCCAAGGAGTGGGAGGCCGTCATCGCTGCCTGCCTTCACAAAGATCCAAATCTGCGCCCTCCTAGCGCTGGCAAGCTCCTCGAACTGCTCGGCTTAAAATCCAACACCAACGTCACCACCCAGCCCTTCATCCCACCAAAGGCCCAGCACAAAAGCCACACCCCAGTCTATGCGGCTGCTACCGTGGCGGTGCTGGCGGCCGGAGCCGCATTTTTTTTTAAATTGACCACGCCACAGCCTGCTCCTGCCGCAACGTCGACGTCCCCCTTGCTGACGGCAGCACCCGCTGCCCCAGCGCCGGATGCGGCCCCAAAAGCCCCGGACTCTGCTGTGCCGATGCTGGCGGCCGCACCTGCTGTCGTCACTACGGTCACACCTCCATCAACTCCAGTGGCACCACCACCTGCAGCTCCTATGACGGCGGCAGCACCACCCGCTCCTCCAGTACAGCCGGTGACGCAGGACATGCCGGCTGCCTCACCATCGGCAATCGCTGCCGCACAGCCTCCCGCTGTGATGATCCAGCCTCCCGTTTCCGAGCCCCCGGAAGGATTCTGGTCCATCGAACGTATTTTCCCCACTCCACCACAGACCACCTTCTCGGAGCCAGGCCGCCGTCACCTGCTCTATGAAGTGCAGCGCATTCTGAAACAGAAGTCCCTCTACAGTTCCACCCAGGATGGCAAGGAAGGCAAAAGCACGCACAACGCTATCATCCTCTATCAGGCCAAAAACGGACTCCTTCCCAATGGCCTGCTCGATGGCCCCACCCTTGCTTCGCTGGCTTTGATGGACAAGCCCGATGAGCCGCAGTGGAAATCGCCGTCGTCATCGGTGGCCGGTTCGTCCTCTCGCAGAAAGTCCACCGCCAAGGAAGAGCCCAATTTGTTGCAGCGCGCCGGCAAATCCATCGGCCGCTTCTTCAATCGGGACTGAGCCGCCCGCTATGGCGGCACATCGTCATCATCGCACAGATGCGGTGGTTGGCCGTGCAGCCTCCCACTCCTCCAGCCTGCGCCCCCACTCTGCCTGTGCGTGCTCGTCAGCCACGGGCGAATTCGCCTCGGCAGCCAGTTTCCAAAAGCTGATGAAGCTCACAAAAATGAGCCTTTCCTTCTCCGGCGGCCGACCCGATGTAGGTTTGTCGAACCACCCTTGGGCGGCCGTTTCGTACTCGGCCAGGGCCGCGGCAAAATTACTGCGTGCCGTCAGCAGGTCTCCCAGTCGCCGGTGCAGTTCCATCACCCGCCAGGTCTCCGCTTGGGTCTGGCTGACTTCGGCAATGGCGTCGCGCAGCGCTTGTTCAGATTCACGGAACTGGCGCTTGATCCGCAGCGTCTCGCTCAGGGATATCCATGCATCCGCCAGTCGTGATTCATGTCCGGCAGATTGCGCCATGCTGACGGCGCGCTTCGCCGCCTCCTCGCCGCCTGGGCAGCCGGACACGGTGCACGCCAGCGTGGCATGGGCGATCAAGGCGTTGAGCAGCTTCGAATGTTCTTGGCCGAACTGTTCTTCGCAAATGCGGATGCGTTCAGCGGAGGCCGCCAGCGCTTTCCCATAATGTTCAGGCTTGCGCGTCAGATCGGCCATCATGTGCAGCAGATAAACCCGCTGCTCCACAAAGGCGTCGTCAGACGGCAGCATTTGGATGGCATTCCCCAGCACCCCCACCGCTTCCGGCAGACGGTCGGCGACCTTTAGAATCTCCGCCTGATCTCGCAGCCAGATGGCTTTTTCCACCGGATTGGAATCATCCTTCAGAGCCATCACTTCCGCCATCAGCACCACCGCTTCCTGCCGCTGGCCGTTGCGTGAAAGTGCCCGCGCCAGTTCCTTGCGCACTTGCAGGACCTGCTCGCTGATGGATGGATTATTTGCGGCCAGCGCTTGATAGCCAGCCAGCGCCTGACGCAGCACTTCCACCGCCTTTCCCGGCTCCCCCTGCCCGATGTATCTCCACCCAAGCGTGTACAGAGCATCCAGCGCCGGTTTCGAATGCTCGCCCTCAGTTTGTTTCAGCAGCTCCCAATGGCGTAGCAGCCAGGGCTGCGCACGGGCTGGCTCCTCCAGCGTCACGTAGAGGTGCGCCAGCTGCTCCGCCAGCTGCGCCTCCGCCCGGGGCTGGTTGGCAAACCGTGACATGCCTGCCGCATACTCATCCGCCAGCTTGCGCAGCAGTTGTGTGTTCATTCCCACCTTCACATGCTTGCGCGCGTTGTTGATCAGGTCTTTGAGCTGATCGCTGACCTGCAGCGCGAGGTCGGCCTTGCTCCGTGCCTCCAGCATCTGGCGCTGCACCTCCTGCCGCTGCACCTCCTCCCGCTCCAGCGCCCACCAGGTGGCCGCTATGCCACCAGCCAGTGACACCGCCACCGCTGCCGCCGTGCTCACCGCACTGCGGTTTCTCACCATCCACTTTTGAAGCTGATAAGCAATGCCGGGAGGCCCGGCGGAAACAGGCTCATTGCGCAGGTAATGCTGCACATCCTCGGCCAGATTCAGCACCGTGGGGTAGCGCAACTCACGGTTCTTCTGCAAAGCCCGCAGCGTGATCCAGTCCAGTTCGCCGCGCAGCTCCCGTGAGAGTGCTCTGGCATTGGAACAAAGCGGCTTGGGCAGCCTCAGCACACGCTGGCTGGGCACCTCGGTTTCGTTGTGGCGCACCTGCTCCAGCAGTTCGGGCAGCGGCGGTTCATTGCCCGCTTCAGCGGGAATCGGCGTCGTTTCCGTCAGCAGTTCATACAGCAGCACCCCCAGTGCATACACGTCCGTGCGAATGTCCACATCCTGACTGCTCAGACAGGCCTGTTCCGGACTCATGTAGCGCGGAGTGCCCAGCACCATGCCAGCCAGGGTTGCATCCTCTCTTCCAGCCAGATCCCCCTCCAGCGCCTTGGCGATCCCAAAATCGATCACTTTCACCAGCGGCCGGCCATCCACTTCCACCACCATCACATTCGAGGGTTTCAGATCCCGGTGCAGAATGCCGCGCTGATGCGCATGCTGCACCGCCATGCACGCCTGCACAAAAATTTCCAGCCGTTCGCGCACCGGCAGCTTCCGCTTCTGGCACCAATGTGTGACGGCTGCGCCTGACACCACCTCCATCACAAAATACGTTCTGCCATCCGGCAGTTCCCCTGCATCAAACACCGCGGCGATGTGCGGGTGCTCCATGCGCGCCAGCACCTGATGCTCACGCTCGAACCGTGCCGCCACCGGCTGCGTGAGCAGTCCCGGACGAACAATCTTGATCGCCACCTCCCGTTTCACCGGCTCCGTCTGCTCGGCACGCCACACCTGTCCCGCTCCACCTTCGCCAAGAACAGAACGCAGAATGTAGCGCCCCCCGATGATCTCCCCCGCCTGCTCAGGACTCTCCAGACACTTCGGGTCCATGGAGTCCATCGTCGTCACGTCTGCCATGGCCAGATCAAACAGCCCGGCTTCAGACTTGCGATTGGGAGGTGTTTCGCTCGTGGTGGCCATGCGGTTCCTGATCAAAAGGTGCGTTGCAGCAGTGGCTCAAAGGTCATGACCGTCATACGTGGTTGGATGACGGTATTCTACAATGGTGCTCCCGGTGGGATTCGAACCCGCAACCAAGGGATTATGAGTCCCCTGCTCTAACCGTTGAGCTACAGGAGCGTGCGCACGGAGCTTACGATTATGCATCGCACAGAACACGCGGCAACTGTTGATCTCGCAGCATCAATGGCAGGACACCACCCAACATCCAACAGCTCCTCCCTCAAAACGCCTCACCTCATAGGGGCTGAAAGCTCCACGGACTCAGACCAAGTCGCAGCCCCACATTTCCCAAAAGTGCGTGGGCACCGCGCTCAAGTTGATGCTTTTTAATTCTCATAGTTGTGGGACGACGCAACCGTCTGCAAAAGCAGGGCTTGGTCCTGCGTTTCACCTCGCATGAAAAGCCTCCTGGCATGTTTAATGATCGTCACGTTTTGGCTTGGGACGCTCGCCCGGGCCGACACCGAAGTTTCCGCCGCCGCCGATGAAATTGACGCGCTTCTGGCGAGGGACTGGGCGGCCAACAACTTGACGCCCAACGCCCCGGCGGATGACAATATTTTTGTGCGCCGCATCTATCTGGATGTGGTGGGCCGCATTCCCACCACGCGTGAGGCTGAGGAGTTTCTGGCTTCCAAAGAAGAGGGAAGGCGGACGGCACTGATCGACAAGCTCCTCGATTCCGAGGGCTATGTGCAGAACTACTTCCATTCCTGGGCGGATGTCCTGCGTGTGCAATCCAAGGACCAGCGAACAGGCCCCGCGTATGTTCATTTCATCAAGGATGCGCTGCGCAGCAACAAGCCGTACGACATGTTCGTGCGGGAGATGATCGCCGGGGAGGGCAAGACCTGGTCCGATGGTGCGATTGGCTACTACAAACGTGATCGTGGCATGCCTTTGGACAACACAGCAAGCACGGTGCGCGTCTTCCTGGGCACCCGCATCGAGTGCGCCCAATGCCACAATCACCCCTTTGACAAGTGGACACAGAAGCAGTTCTACGAGATGGCGGCCTTCACCTATGGCGCGGAGATCAGAGACTACGGCGGCGGTGTCGCGGGCGGCATCAGCGACCTTGTGCGTGATCAAGACATGGCCATTCATACCATGTTCAAACAGCCTGCATGGCCCAAAAACCCGGCTGCTGAGGCCGAACGCCTCGCTTACTGGGCTGAGATGGAGAAAGTGGGGCGGGCACGCCGGGAGGCTGAGGAGGCCTTGGACCAGGCTGAGCGTATCTACAATCAGGCCCTGTATCGTGGCAACCCGCACTATCCCAAGCTGACCTTTGACGAGAAGCGCAAGGTCACTCTGCCACCGAATTACAAGTATGCCGATGCGAAGCCCAAATCCGTCGTCGAAGCGGCTGCCATGATGGGCCATGCATGCACTCCTCTGCCAGGTGAAACACGGGTCCAGGCCTACGCACGCTGGCTGGCGAATCCCGAGAACGACCGCTTCAACAAGGTCGTGGTCAATCGCCTGTGGAAAAAGGCCTTCGGCCTCGCCCTGATCGAACCGCTCGACGATCTCACGGACAATACCGTGGCGGTGAATCCTGAACTGTTGAGCCATCTTGAAAAGCTGATGGTGAGCCTGAATTACGACATGAAGGCGTATCTGCGCATCCTTTTCAACACGAGCACCTACCAGCGCCAGGCCTCCCACGAGGAGGTGGCGCCCGGGACTGCCTTCCACTTCACCGGCCCGCTGCTGCGCCGCATGACCGCCGAACAGTTGTGGGACAGCTTTGTGACGCTGATCAACCCGAATCCCGACATGCTAAACATGACCGCCCGCGAATACTTGGAGCAGCGCAGGCTGGCTGTGGAAAAGGTCGCCGGTCCGGCTGAGACGCTCAAGAGTATTCAAGCGGCCGCCAAGAAGTACCAGGAGCAGCCGGAAGGTTTGGAGGCCTTGAAGAAGCTGATGGCGGAGGCCCGCGATGAGGCCAAAAAGTACCAATCCATCGCCGCCAAAGTCACCGGACCTGAAAAAAAGGCTGCCATCACCCGCGCTGCTGAGTGCAATGCGAAAGTTAAATCGATCAGCCGTGAGATCACGGCCCTTTATAGCAATGCCCGCCGCACCGTCATGACGGAAGTGATCATTCCCGGCCAAAAAAAACTGTTCGAGAAGGTCACCGGCAAGCCCTTCGAGACCATTGCTTATGAACCCAATCGGGAGGTTCCGGTTCAAGCCGCCCCCAGTGCCGACATGCAGACGGCGGGCGCTGCCAACGACGAGCACACGATGGCCTCTGGAGATGGCAAGATCAAGACGACCAAGGCGGAGGCCGCCGAAGCTGAGATAAAGGCCTGGAGCGAAGAGGCCATGTACTATGCCATCCCCCGAAAGCAGTGGCGGGACTACTTCGGTTCGCGGGCCAGGCAGTCCCGGCAGTGGCTGCGCGCTGCGGAAATCGAAAGCCCCGCCCCGCGCGGTCATTTCCTGCGCGAATTTGGCCAGAGCGACCGGGAATTCATTGAGAACAGCAACAGTGAAGCCTCTGTTCCCCAGGCTCTAGCATTGATGAATGGAGAGCTCCTGCCGCAAATTGTTGCCCGCTACAGCCAGCTCATGCTTACCGTGGGCAGGGCCCGGTCTGCCGACGAAAGAATCGACGCCGCTTATATGGCCGTGCTCTCCCGCAAGCCCACCGCCAGGGAAAAAGACCTTTGCCTTCAGGCCCAGGACAAGGGCCTCAGCACCATGGAGGACCTGATCTACGCACTGATCAACACCCGGCAGTTCATCTTCAATCAGTAAGCAACGGCCGTCGGCGTTCTTCCATCAAGCCTGTCCGAGACTGGATTCGCTCTCGGGCTAAAGTCCTCTCAAAACCCAAAAGTGCTCCCGGTGGGATTCGAACCCGCAACCAAGGGATTATGAGTCCCCTGCTCTAACCGTTGAGCTACAGGAGCGCGCGCACGGAAGTGGGCGATTATGCATCGCCCGGCCCCAGCGGAAACTGATTATCCTTCAGACTCTAGGCGACTTTCTCCGCCTCAATATCAAACAAGAAGTCGAAGTCTTCCTTCTCCAGCAGGTTGGTGAAGCCGCCTTCGCCCAGCACATTGTTGACCATGAGGTTCTTCTTGTGCTGCAGGGTCATGATCTTCTCTTCGATAGTGCTCTTCGTCAGCATGCGGTAGGCCATGACGGGCTGCGTCTGGCCGATACGATGCGCTCGGTCAATCGCCTGGTTCTCCACCGCAGGATTCCACCACGGATCGTACAGGATGACGTAGGACGCGGCGGTCAGATTCAGACCGCTGCCGCCTGCTTTGAGGGACAGCAGGAACACACTGGCGTTTTCATCTTCCTGGAAGGCTCGGACGATGCCCGCGCGGTCCGTGCTGGCTCCGGTGAGCCAGTGGTAGGGCAGCTTCATTTCTTCCAGTTTCGTGCGGATGATCTTTAGCATGGAGACAAACTGGCTGAAGAGCAGCACCTTGTGGCCTTCATCATGCAGTCCCTGGATCACTTCCAAGGTCGAGGTGAGCTTGGCGCTCTCTTCATTCTCCGCCGTCTTGTCCACGAGACCCGGATGGCAGCAGATCTGCCGCAGACGCGTCAGGGCCTGCAGAATGGCAAAGCGACGGCGGTTCACCATGTCAAAGCCGGAACTGTTCAGCACCATGTGCTGCGCACGGGCCAGCTCCTCTTTGTAGAGTTCTGCCTGGCGGCCGCTCATCTCGCTGAGCAGGTTTTCTTCACTGCGTGAAGGCAGGTCGCGGGCCACCTGGGATTTCGTACGGCGCAGCAGGAACGGACGCAGACGCGCGGCGAGGCGCTCTGAGGCACGCGGATCTTTGCGACGGTCAAAGTGGCGGTGGAAGTAGGCGCGCTCACCCAGGGCTCCGGGTGTCGCAAAGGTCATCAGACTCCAAAGATCAAGCAGGCGGTTTTCCAGCGGTGTCCCCGTCAGCACCAGACGATTGTCAGCGCGAATCTGGCGCGCGGCCTTGGCGGCCTTCGAGTCAGGGTTCTTGATGTGCTGGCCTTCGTCGAGAATCGCTGCAAGCCAGCGAACCGCGGCGAGTTCGCCATCAAAACCACGCATCTGCGCGTAGTTCATCACCACCACGTCGATCTGCGTCATGACCAAGTTCAGGTCAAACAGATCGCGGTCATGCAGCACGAGCACCCGCAGATCCGGCGAGCCTTTTTTGAACTCCAGCGCCCAGACGTCGAGCACGGACTTCGGACAGACCACGAGCACGGGCAGGTGCGGGCCGTCGGCTTTTTTGCGTGAGCGCAGCCACAGCACCCACGTGATGGCCTGCAGGGTTTTACCCAGACCCATGTCATCCGCCAGGATGCCGCCGAATCGATTCGAGGTGAGGTAGGTCAGGAAATGGAAACCATCGACCTGATAAGGGCGCAGCGTGACGTTCAACCCCTCGGGGACGTCAGGGCGCGCATCGAGCTTCGCCTCTTCCATGCGTTCCACGATCTTGCTCCAGGCCTTCGGATTGACGATCTCCGCTGCATTCTCCTGCGCGAGCTGCCGCCAGTGCAGGCGATGGGACTCGTCGCTGTTCTCATTGAGGTCGATGCCGAGACGGTCGAGCATCTCCTGCTGCTCATCGCTGAGCTCCAGCTTCACGCGGCGCCAGCTGCCATCAGCCAGACGCACGAACTCACCCTTCGCGGCGATGAGGCGCCGGATGTCGGCGGGTTTGAGGTCCATCCCTTCGATGTCAAAAACCAGACGCAGGTCCAGCCAGTCAATGCTGCCGGCCTGCGTGGCTTCGATGCGCACGCGTGCAATCAGCGGATCCGCAAGAATGGTCTGCAGGCTTTCATCCGTCTTCAGATTGACGTTCTCAGGGAGCTGCCCGGCCCAGGCATGAAACACATCCGGGAAATCTTTCGCCATGCGCACGCGCCAGGCATCATTTTCCATGTCCCAGGTGCGGCGCAGCTGGTTCATCAGCTCTTCGGCGTCGCGCAGGGCACGACGGTCGCGGCAGACGATGGTGTCGTCAGATTCAGTCGTTTTTTTTTCATCCACCGGCTGCCAGCCGGAAAAGCGCAGCATCTCACGCACGCGCCCTTCACCATCGACCGCCTCGGCCTTGAGGGTGACGAACTCTGCGCCGCTGGAATGCGAGTTCTTGGCCAGGCACGCAGCGGTGATGTTCACATGCAGGTCTTCATGGCGCACGCGGCTTTTGATGGCGTCCGGCACCGGGATGTCGATCTCACGCATGAAGGAGATGCCCTCAGCGGTGGCCAGCGCCTCAAGCGGCATGGTGACACCCGCGTCGATGCGTGACTCGTCATGCAGCCAGACCGGACCAGTGAACAAAGTGTCCGTGCTCAGATACAATGTCTGCACCCCGCGCAGAATACGAAGTGGCAGCGGAGCGGGAGTGCCGTCCGCTGTTTCAAGCTGAAGGGTCAGATTCAGACCGTTCTCACTCAGACGTGCCACCCAGCTCAGTGGCTCGGCCGCACGATGGAAAGGCACTTCATCCAGGGTGATCATGCGCTCCTGCAACGCCGGCTGTTGGAACAGCGTCGCGAGCCATAGCGCATGGTGTTTGGATTCCAGTCGGAAGGAGTCATTCCAGTTCTCATCGCTCTGCGACAGACAGGAGACCAGCAGCAGCTCCGAGCCGCCTGAAGTCACGATGCGTCCATCGCGGTGTTCCCGGCGCAGGTTGTCGAGCAGCGCGGCATCAACCGTGGTGTACGGGGATGGCGTTTCACCTTCAAGGCGCATCTGCAGGCGCGCATCATTCACCGTAATGAGCAGGCGGAAATCACACACTCGCGGCGGCTGGCGGTGGGCTTGACGGTCGTCCTGACGTGAATCAATGAATTCGCGGATGCGCTTCTGCCAGGTCGGCACAGTGCTGGCGTGCCGCCATTCACGCAGGGCTTCACGGGTGCCATCGATGTCGGACATGCCGCGCAGGAAGGCCGGCACAGCAAGCCCCTTGTCAGCGAGCGCGAGCGCGATGTAGTTCCAGAACTCACGCAGGGTTTTGGGCGCTTCAGGCCACAGCGCCACGGGGTCCAGACTCTGGATCGCCCACTTCGGATGCAGACGCACCATGTCCTGGTCAAAGATCTTGCCGGTGAGACGCACGCGTTCGTAGCGCTTCTCCATCTTGCTCAGATAATTCTCCTCATCAGGCGTGAGCGGCCGTTCGAGCTTCGCGGTGAGCAGGTGCTCAAAGTCCTCTTCCTCCACCGGGATCATCGGCAGCGTGCCGCGGGCCTCACGGCGCTGCAAGGCCACCAGCGTGGTGCACAGGGCCAGATTCTCCAATTCCTGATCGTCATCCACGTCGGTCTCACCGTGCCAGCCAAGTTCGCCACGCAGCCAGCGCACCTGGGCCGGGCGGTCGTCCAGCCGCACCTCGGCCATCATTTCATCTTCCAGCAGTTCCAGTCCCCTCACGGCATCATCGTCCGCAAGGCGTTCCGCCTCCTGACGGGTGCGTGCGTCGAACGGTCGGAGCAGAATGGGAAGGTCGGTGATGAGGCTGGACATGCGAGGAATTGAGGCCCACGCCGGTCAGCGGCGGGGGAACCGGAGCGATAGCATGGACAGTGGCCTTTGGGAAACGAGGATTGCTGAATTTCCACATTCCCACTCCTTGTTTGACAACCCTTCCTCGTCCAAACACAGCCCATGCTCGCCCCCGTCCTCACCCCCGCAGGTTTTCTATCACACGAAGGCGTGGCGGAATCGGCGGCGGACAGGAAAATCGCTGCCGCAGGCTCTCCCAGCGCCATTTTTCGAGTTTTGAGCACGGATTTGCTCACCGCCGAACTGGATCCACCTTGGAAATGGCTCCGGGAGTTTGCCCAGCAGTTCTTCACCCGCCTCTGTCAGACCAAGGATGCGTTGAGTATTCCCGCACCCTCCCTGACGGACTTCATGGCCGCAGCACCACCCTTCGCTGGCGCCGAATACCTCACCACCGAGGTCCTCGAACGCTGGTGGCACGATCTTGCGCAACACATCAATCAACTGGCCACCAACGGCGTGGAGTCCTGGCTGCGCGAAGAATGCCCCGCCTGGCATGTCGTCGGCCGCGTGACCTTCCACCTCGCCGAAAACAAGACCGACACCCAGCGCCCCTTCGCCTTCCTGGCCACCTTCACCGAAAAACTCAGCGCCACCGGCCAGCCTCAGCACCTGCCGCTCGCACGTGCACTGCAGCTCTACTCCGGTCAAAAAGATCAAACCGCACTCAATGCGCTGCTGGCTCCGGTGCGCACCGCCGCAGAAAAATCCAAACTCCTCCGCGAATGGCTGGAGACTAAGCGCCTCTTTCAACCCATGGCCATGTCGCCCCAGGAGGCCTTCCGCGTTCTGCGCGACACCACCGTTTTTCAAGAGAGCGGCATCGTCATGAAACTCCCCGACTGGTGGCGCAGCGGCAAAGGCCCGCGCCCCGCCGTCTCCGTGACGATCGATGCCCCCAAGCAATCCTCCCTCCACGCCGGAGCCCTCCTAAACTTCAAAATCGCCGCCAGCCTCGAAGGCGAGCCGCTGACCGACGCCGAATGGGAAAAACTGCTCAGCGCCGACACCGGACTCGTCTCACTCCGCGGCCGCTGGATCGAAGTCGATGGTGCCCAACTCCAGCAGGTAATGTCGCATTGGGAAAGGGTTCAGCATGCCACCGACGAAGGCGGCATCGGTTTCCTCGATGGTATGCGGCTGCTCGCGGGATTTGATCCGCGATTGGCGACTGTGGAGGAAGAGGGCACGGAGGCAGTCCACGACTGGAGTGAAATCTTGGCTGGCAAAAATCTTGCCGCAGTGCTCCAGCAAATGCGCGATCCCACTGCTTCGCCAGCGCCGCCAAAACTCTGCGCCACCCTTCGCCCCTATCAGCTCAAGGGTTTCGCCTGGCTGCAATTCATGACCCGCCTGGGCCTCGGTGCCTGTTTGGCCGACGACATGGGTCTCGGCAAAACCCTGCAAGTCATTGCGCTGCTGCTCGCACGGCAGAAGGAGAGGAAAGCACCCGGCTTACTCATCGTTCCCGCCTCACTCGTCGGAAACTGGAAGGCTGAGGTGGCAAAATTCGCGCCGGATTTAAAACTCTTCATCGCGCATCCGTCGCAAACCTCGCGCGAACATCTTGATCACGCGGCGCAGCATCCTGCCGAAGCTCTGCGCGGGTGCGATGCGATGCTCACCACCTACCAATTTCTGCAACGCACCGAGTCATGGCAGCAGCACCCGTGGAGCGTCGTGATCCTCGATGAAGCCCAGGCCATCAAGAATCCCGGCAGCGCCAGCACCAAGGCAGTGAAGCGCCTGGCTGCACCCACGCGCATCGCGTTGACTGGCACACCGGTGGAGAACCGTCCCGGCGATCTCTGGAGCCTTTTCGACTTTCTCAATCCCGGCCTGCTCGGTGGTTCCGCCGCCTTTGCGGATGCGGTGAAACGCTGTGCCAAAAGCAGCGCAGGTTTTGCACCGCTGCGCAAACTGGTGCAGCCCTACATCCTGCGCCGCATGAAAACGGACCGCAGCATCATCAGCGACCTGCCCGACAAGATCGAAACCAAAGCCTTCTGTGGCCTCACCAAACGACAGGCCACGATCTATGCGAAGCTCGTCGATCAACTCGCCAAGATGCTCGCCGACAAGGAGATGGAACCCATCAAGCGTCAGGGCCTTGTTCTCGGCTTCCTGCTGAAGTTCAAACAGATCTGCAATCATCCCAGCCATTGGAACGGCGACGGTGCATGGAATCCCGCAGACAGTGGCAAATTCACGCGCCTCGCGGAAATTTGCAGCGAACTCGCCGAGCGCCGCGAACGCGCGCTCATCTTCACGCAATTCCAGGAGACCTGCGACCCTCTGGCGCGCTTCCTTGCAACCGTCTTTGGCCGCGAAGGTCTTATTCTCCACGGTGGTACCGCCGTGAAGAAGCGCCCGCAGTTGGTCGAATCCTTCCAGCAACCCGATGGTCCACCCTTCATGGTCATCAGCGTCAAAGCCGGCGGCACTGGCCTCAATCTCACTGCCGCCAGCCATGTCATCCACTTTGACCGCTGGTGGAATCCCGCCGTCGAAAACCAGGCCACCGACCGCGCTTTCCGCATCGGACAGAAAAAGAACGTCATGGTTCACAAATTTGTCTGCCAGGGGACCATTGAAGAACGCATCGACGCGTTGATCGAAGAAAAGATGAGCCTCGCGCACGACCTGATCACCGGTGACGGCGGAGCCGAAAAGCTGCTCACTGACATGGGGGTGGAGGAACTGTTGAGCTTCGTCGCTCTTGATGTGAACTCTGCAGTCGTGTAAAAAGACAGCCATGTGGTGGTCCTACCAAGATGTCGAAGAACAAAAAAAACAGGTGCAGCGCGAGATAGCGAAGCGAAAGAAACGTGGAGAGAAGTTTGAAGTGTTGCCGGCTCCGGCAGGACAGAAAAAACTAAGCACCACGTTTTGGGGCCAATCCTGGTGCCGCAATCTGGAGTCATATCAGGACTATGAATCGCGGCTGCCGCGTGGGCGCAGCTACTTGCGGCAGGGAAAGGTGTATGATCTAGAGATCGAACCGGGAAAACTGAGCGCGGTGGTGGCGGGATCCGAGCTGTATGACACGAGCATCACCATTCACCCTCTGCCGAAGAAGCAGTGGCAGCAGATCGTGGAATCGAGCGCGGGACAGGTGGGCTCCATGCTGGATTTGCTCGCAGGAAAACTGGGGGAGGGCCTGATGAAGGTGCTCACTGACCCGGATGACGGCTTGTTTCCGAAGCCGAAAGAGATTCGGTTTAACTGCTCCTGTCCGGACCATGCAGACATGTGCAAACATGTCTCTGCCGTACTGTATGGCGTGGGTGTAATGCTCGATACTAAGCCGGAACTGCTCTTTACCCTGCGCGGTGTGGATCAAGCGGAGTTGCTCTCCAACGCCAGCAGCGCTGCGATTACTGATCTCGCTGCCGATGGAGGAGATCTGGCCGGAATCGATCTCTCCGCGATCTTTGGCATCGATCTGAGTGCGGAAGTGATCCCTGAGCCACCTGCTTCGAACCAGTCGGTGAAAAAGACAGCCAAGAAAAAAGTCGCGGCGAAAAAGGCAGTTAAGAAGCCGAAGAAAGATTGATGGGCAGATTCACTTCACGTGCATCACCCCGCGCATGATGACCCAGTGGCCGGGGAAAGTGCAGAGATAGGGGTAGTCTCCGGGGGATTTGGGAGCGGTGAAGCGCAGGATTTCGCCGGTGTTCGGATTTAACAGCTTGGTGTGGTGCAGAATTTTGTCCGTGGGCGGGATGAAATCCTTTTTGATGCCCTCGGGGTCTTTGGCCATCTCGTTGCCAGCGAGTCCGATTTCTTCCACGCTGCCCGGTTGGCAGATAGCCAGGTTGTGGGCGGTGGCGTCGGGATTGTTGAAGACAAGGCTCACCGGCTGGCCGGGCTTCACGTTGAATTCGGTTTTGTCGAAGAGCATGCGCTCGCGCACGCAGTTGATGATGATTTTTGCGATACCGGGCTGTTTGTCGAAAGCGGTTTCATCGACAGTCTTTTTCTTCTCGAAAGGACCGCGTTTGTAGGTTGCAGCAAAGGCGTCCATGAATGCGGTGATCTTATCGTTCTCCTTGTCTTTCCAGAGCCGCGAGAGCGCTTCGCTGCCGAGTGCGGTGCGCACGGCGTAGGTCAGGTGTTCGCCCATGGGCCGGTCAAACACACCGAGCACGGCATTCAGCGCCTCTTCTGTGCCAATGTAGCTCGCGGCGATGACGGCTTCCATGCGCACGAGTCCGTTGTCATCATTGGCACGTGAGCGCAGCTGAGCAATGCGGTCTGGAAGATCTATGTAGCGCAGTTGAGTTGTCGCAGCAGCGCGTGCGTGGTGTTCTTCGCAGTTGAGCAGTTCTTTGAGCAGAGCGTTGTTCTCAGTGCTGAGGGTGCGGTAGCTCCAGAGTGCTTCGAGTTGATGGTGGCGAAGGCGGGCGTCTTTGGGGTCGAGCTTGGCCACCCAGGCATCAAGTGCGGTTTTGACCTCGGCGGCATAGCGTTCATGCAACTCGCGTTTGGCCTGATAGCGCCAGCGGTAGTGCGGGCTCTTCAAAAGATCGAGCAACGCTGGGATCGGTGCGCCAGCCACCGTGGGCGGTTCGGCGAGCTTCGCTCCCTTGGGCACGATGCGCCAGATGCGGCCGCTGGTGCGCAGGCGGCGCGGGTCACGCAGCGAGTATTGCGCATGGCCTTTGATGGGGTTGTACCAGTCGCAGATGTAGAAGTCGCCACGTGGCCCGGCCTTCACATCGGTCGGGATGAAGCTGAGGTTGGTGGAGAAGATAAGATCGCCGAGTTTCTTTTCCTCGTAGTGATCGTCCATCTCGATCCACTGATGCATCTCGATGTTGTTCGTGGGTTTGTAGCGCGCCTTGATGAAGCCGCCCTGCAACTCCTGCGGCCAGAAATCGAAATCGACAAACTCCTGGCCGCAGGTGCCGGAATACGCGGGCATTTTTCCTGCACCGGGATGCTGCTCAGGATAGGGTGGATTCGTGGCGTGGAAGGCGCTGGCGAAGATGGGATGGCTGGCCATGTGATGGCCCCAGTCGTCGAAGGTCACCCCCCAGGGGTTCGTGCTTGGGTAGCTGCCAAAGGTGCTCAGCTTTTGCGTGTCTGTGCGCAGGCGGAACCAGCCGGAGTTGTCGAGGCGCACCGGGCCATAGGCAGTTTCAATTTGGGAGTGAAGAAAGATGGAATCACGGATGATGAGATCGCCATCCGGGCTCCAGACAAAATCATGCAGCGCATGGTGGGAGTCCTCCGTGCCGAAACCCGTGAAGACCTGACGGCTGAAGTCTGCCTTACCATCGCCATCTGTGTCTTTGAGGAAGGTGAGGTGCGGCTCATCAGAGACATACACACCGCCATCGCCAAACTCGAAGGCCAGCGGGATGTGCAGATTGTTCGCCCACACCGTTGATTTGTCGGCTCGTCCATCGTTGTCCGTGTCTTCGAGGATGATCAGGCGATCCTTCGGCTCCTGACCGGGGTAGAGATGCGGATAAGCCTGTGAAGTGCTCACCCACATGCGGCCCTGCGTGTCCCAGCGAATTTGAATGGGATTCGCGATTTCGGGGAACTGCTCTTCGCTCGCGAACAGGTTCACTTCAAAACGTGGATCAACCTTGAATGCGGCGAGTTCGTTCGCAGGCGTCATCCATTCATTCGCCCCTTTGCTTTCCTTGGTCGCCGGCATCTCCGGGACATTGGAGTCATCGACTTTTTTGCCAGCGAAGCTCCTGCCCTGTGCGATGGCCCAGATGCGCTGGTCGCGATTGGCCACCATCACATCAAAGCTCCGCATCGCGGGGAGGAAATCAAGGTAGCCGTAGTCCTTGTTGCGGTCGCCGGTGTAGTAGAAGCCGTTCAGCGGCCGGTAGCGTTGGAAAAACTGCCTGTTCTTGTCTGCGATGGTCGCAAGCAGCTCAGGCGTTGTCTCCGGTGCGCTTACTTCGAAGGTGGCACGGTAAAGCGCTTCGCCAAACACTGCGTAACCCTTGTCCTCCAAATGCACGCCGTTGAAGGTGAGCCCCTTCATCGCAGGCAGCATTGGTTCAAACACATTGGCAAAACCTACCTTCTGATCGGCGGCAATCTCGCTCATGGCCTTCGTGTATGCCGCAAGCCGCGCGTTGTTCATATCCGCCGCCGGGACTCCGGTCACATTCTCATTGGCGATGGGAGACACCAGCACCACACGCGGCCTTGCTTTGCCATTGTAGGCATGCGTCTTCAGCTCCTGCACCAGCGCCGTGAGCCGTAGTTTGAAGTCTGCCAGTTTCTCCAGCCCGCCGAAGGATTCGTTGAAGCCAAAGGCCGCGAAAATCACATCCGCCTTCTGCGCGTGCAGGTGCTGGTTCAAAGTGCCGAAATTCGTCGGGCGTGGCATCAGGTCCACCTCATCCGCCGACCATGCGAGCGTGCGCACCACGAGCTGCTTGTCCGCATGCCCCTTCAGCAGCATCGCCTCGAAATGCGGAAACTGTGCTCCGCGATCGAACAGCGTGTTGCCGATGAATACGACGTGATCACCCTTCGCCAGTACCAGTGGCAGCGTCGTGTCCACGGACGCTGTCACTGGGGGCAGCGGTGCGGATTTCTCCTCCATGTAGTATTTGGCCAGCGCCGGGTCTTGAGGTGGTGCAGGCTTGCCCGTGTCCGTGTTCTTCGCATCCAGCGGGTTGATCGCCGTGGCTGGTTTGCGGACCGGCGTTTTCGGCGCGTCTGCAGCGTAAGTGAGAGTCGCCAGTGTAAGAAGGAGAGCGGCGGGCTTGATCATAAGATGGAAGACTTGGATGAACGCACGGATTCACCTCACATTGCGGTGCAAAACCGGACAAGGAAGGATGCTGACTGCAAGGCTCTCAAGAAAAGAGCCTGATGTAGGAATTCACGAATGGATTAATTCACATGCATCACCCCACGCATGATGAGGTAATGGCCAGGGAAGGAGCAAACGTAGGGGTAGTCGCCGGGCTTGGTGGGGGCGGTGAACTCGATGACTTGTTCTTTGCCGTGGTCGAGCAGCTTGCTGTGCCAGAGGATGTCGGTGCTTTCAGGGATGAAGCCGGTGTCAAAGCCTTTGGCGCCGAGGGCCATGGCTTTGATGGCGATTTCCTCGGCTTTGCCGGAATTTACCAGAAGGATGTTGTGAGGCATGAAGTCGGGGTTGGCAAAGGTGAGCTTCACTTTCTTGCCGGCCTTCACGCTGAGTTCCTTCACATCATACATCATGCGCTCAGGAATAGTGGCGACGCGGATGGTGGTGAGTTCCGGCGTGTCGCTGAGGATGCCGGATTTCTGCGCCTTTTCCTCGGCTTCAGCGGCGATGACGCCGCCGTGCATGGAGGCTTCGACGTTGAACCAGAGGTGCTGCACTACATTGGCTGCATTACGGGCATGCAGTTCGGGGGACTTCTGCAACTGACCGAGCAGCTCGACATTACGCACATTGTGCTGCTGATGAATCCACAGTGCTTCGAGGAGGTTGTGAGCGTCTTCCTTTTTGGTCGGATCAAACTGCTTCATCCATTCCTTTGTGGCCGCAATGACCTCCTTGGTGTCGCGCTCGCTAAGCTCGATGTGGGTGCGGTGGCGCACCCCATCGGCGGAGTGTTTGAGGTTTTCGAGCAGAGCGGGGATCGGCTGACCGTCCACAGGCACGACCTTCTGCAGCGGGCGGTCCGTGGCGGTGATGCGATAGACGCGGCCGTGGGCATGGTCGCGGTTCGGGTCACGCACGTTGTGCTGCATGTGGCCGATGATGACGTTGTGCCAGTCGCTGAGGTACAACGAACCATCGGGTGCAAAGACGGCATCGCTGGGGCGGAAGTTTTTGTCGCCGCTCATGAGGAAGCCGCGCGAGGTTTCTTCGGTGACGGTGCCATCGGCCTGCGTGACTTTCACGGTGAGTTCGTCGCCTGCAGGTTCGCCCCAGACGGTGCCTTTGTCGGCATCACGCTCGAGGTGGTAGTGCTTCACACCGAGGAAGCCGATGACGTTGCAGATGAGGAAGTCTCCCTGCATGTCCTCAGGGAAGTGCGTGCTGCTGACGACTTCGCTAGCGGTGACGGGGCGTACTTCTTTCTTGAGCAGCTCATACATTTTGAAGCCGTTGCCTTCGGGGCGCACCTGATAGGCGCGACCGCCGGTGCCGTCCGTGGCATACTGGTAGCCCCAGGAGTCAAATGAGGTGCCATGAGGATTCGGTGAATTGTCCGCATGCTTGGCGATGGTGAAGCGGCGCGGATCAAAGCGATACATGGCGGAGGCTCCGGTGTTCAGGGAAGGGCCCCAGGGATGTTCGTGGTTGTGCTGCATGAAGACGCCGCTCTGCCAGTAGAGACCACCATCGGGGCCGTAAATGAGATTGTTTGCGCCGTGGTGTGAGTCTGAGCTGTCGAGGCCCATGAGCATGATGGTCTGCACGTCCGCCTTGTCGTCGCCATCGGTGTCCTTGAGGAAGAGGATCTCCGACTGGCGGGTGACGAGAACACCGCCGTTCCAGAACTCAAAGCCGAGCGGATTCTGCACACGGGCAAATTCCGTGGCGCGATCAGCACTGCCGTCGTTGTTGTCGTCGTGTAGGATGACCAGAGCATCGTTCATCTCCTTCAGCGGTTCCCACTTCGGATAGGTCGGCCATGCGGCAACCCAGAGACGGCCTTTTGAATCAAACTGCATCTGCACCGGGTTGGCGATTTGTGGGAAGCGCGATTCGTCGGCGAACAGATGAACCTCGAAGCCTTTTTTCACCGCCATGTGTTTGATGGCCTCTTCACCGCTGATGTATTTCAGGATCCCTTCCTTCTGCGCGCTGCTGCTCTTGCTGCGGCCACCCACGTTGGAGATGACGGGCACGGGTTTCGGCACGTTGCTGTCGTCGATTTTTTTATCGCCACCGGTGATGCGAGCCCACACGCGCTCGTCGCGGTTCGCGGTCATGACGTCGAGCATGGAAAGCTCATGTTGCAACACGACGGCATTGGTCTGGCCATTGGTAAAGCTCAGCGTGGAGCGGCTGCCCCAGACGTCGTTGCCGTCGGAGGCATGGTAGCGGTTGTACCAGTGAAGGTCTTTGTCCATCACGGCCTCGCGCAGCGGTTCCATGGAGGGCGATGCGCTCACCTGCTTGCCGATCAGCGCCTTGGCGATGACTTCTGCGAGCTGACGATCCCCCTCGATGGAAAGATGCACACCGTTGATCGTCAGCGGCTCCTTCGCGGCCTTGAACAGCTCAAGTGAAGGATGATACAGGTCTACAAACGCCACGCCTGCTTCCTTTGCCGCTGCCTCAGTGGCTTTCGTATAAGCTTCGAGCTGCGCGTTGTGCGCCTTGCCGTCCGGCACGTTCACATTGCGCGTGTCCTCATGCGCGATGGGGCTGAAAAGCACGATGCGTGGGAAGGATTTGCCGTTCGCTTTGCTGCCACGGGTCTTCTTCACGAATTCGACGAGCTGCTTCTGAAACTCTTCCGGCTTGTTGTCATAGGATTCGTTGTAGCCAAAGAAGCCGAACACGACATCTGCCTTCACATGGCGCAGGTAATCCGTCATGTGTGTGGCGCCGCTGCTGCGCGGATAGTTGTTTGGGCGGTCGCCGCTGGTGCTCATGTTGCGGAAATGCACCTGCATGTCCGGCAACTGGCTTTGCAGCAGGGTTTCCATCCAGCCATCGTGCTGCATGCGGTCGGGCAGGCCGTTGCCGAGGATCGCGACGACTTCGCCTTTACCAAACGCGAAAGGCGCAGGGTCTTTGTAGTCTGCAGGCACTTCGGCCAGTTCAGGCTCCTTCACAGGAGCAGCGCCGCCGCCACCGGAGTTCTTCTGCGCAGGCTTGCCCGGCTTTCCGTCAAAGGTCAGGTAGGTCAGTTTGCCGCCGCCTTTGACATCGATGGTCATCGAATCCGGACCGGCGACGTTTTTGATCTCAAACACCGGCTTGCGAGCCTCATCAAGCAACTGGAGTGTGAAGTCGCCCAAACGGTCCGAAAAGCCCCGGCGGCTCCAAAGTCCGATCGTGTCGATGGCATGGCTGGAGCCCAGATCGACTTCCCACCATGGATTCGGCTGGTTCTCTTTCGTGTGCGTCTGGCCACCCTTGCCCCACTCCGGGTCCTTGTTGCCATCAAAGGCCCGTTCAGGCACGCCGCCGTTGGTTGTTGTTGATTGTGAAGCCTTGCCACCCTTCACCACGTTTTTGCCACCGCTCATCACTTCGATCTCTGCGATTTGCAGCGTGCGCTTTTCGCCGGGAAGCTCAATGCGCACATAGCGTGCGGGCTTGCCTGAGGCGATGGTCACCTTGCCTGCTGCATCGGTCGTCGCTTTTGCCGCCGGCTTCTCTTCCGGCTTTGATTTATTGGCGGCGCGCTTCGTGTTGTTGTTCGCTGGAATCTGAGAGGTGAAGCCTGCATACATCTCAGGTTTGACGCCATGGGCATAGGCACCGCCGCCAAAGGTGTTTGGCTTGAAGGGACCGACGAAGGACACATCGAGGTCGGGCTTGATCGAGTCTTCCAAGCCCAGCGTCCAGAAGATGCCGTTCACGATCATGCGGCGATAGCCTTCATTCGTGATGTCTTCCGAAGTGCCGTACAGCGTGGTGAAGACGCGACCTGTTTTGCCGGAGGCGGATTTGTAAGTGCGTGTCCACTCGCTGGGCATTGGCGGCTTGGTGGCATCCGCAGGGGAGTCTTGCGTCATGCCATTGAGCGGCTGGGCCATCGTCAAAATCTCGCCGTCTGTGGGTTTGCCGACATAACCGCCGGCCTGCACCCAGATGTCTTTCACACCACGGAGAATCGGATGCGCGGCCTTGTCCGGCACGATGGCAATGCGCGTGCTCTGCTTGTGATTGGTGCCGTAGTGGCCCACCCAGGTCTGGCCGAGCACCTGATGGCCGAATCCAAGCTCGTAACCTGCGACTTTGCTGTCATACGAATACTTGGCGAATGGATCATCCTTCGTCGTCTTGAAGCCATGCGTTGCGGTGCGCAGTCCGATCACCGGGCCGCCACGGGCGAGGTAATCATCAAGGTGCTTCATCTGCTCCGCCGGGAACTGCTGAAAGCGCAGGAAAACCACCGCGAGATCGGCTGTGTCCAGTGCCTCCATACCCGGCATGTTTGCGACTTCGCCCGCCACGATGTCGCCTTCTTGGTCGATGTCGAAGAGGACGGTGCACTTGAAGCCTTGGTGCTTGGCCAGCAGACGTGCGATGGCCGGCATCGACTCTTCGGAGCGGTATTCATGATCTCCGGCCAGGAAGACGATGTGTTTCCCTTTGCCCGGCCCTTCCTTGCCTTCAAAGACGAGTGGTGCGGCGGTCGCGAAGGTCGCGAACGAGAACAGGGTGAGTAGAATGGCGGCTGGGTTGGTCATAACAGGTTGTAACAAACGTGGAGTTGCGGTGTGGTATCTCGCGGTGGGTTGCGAAACCGGACAATAAATTTTGGAGAGGAGCAATATCTCTAGTTGCGATAGTCGGCCCCGGTGAGGCTGTGCAGCACGGACTGCTGCCAGTCGTGAAGTTCGGACTGCAGCTTTTTGGCGATGTCGGGCTGTTGATCGAGCAGATTCGTTTTCTCGGCGGGATCTTGAGCGAGATCGAAGAGTTCCTGTTTCGGCGCGCCCTTCTTCTGCTCATGGACCACCAGCTTGTAGCGACCATCGATGATTGCGCGGGGGCCGAGGTAATCGGCGTTGGTGATGGCGGTGTGGCTAAAATTGCTGAAGTCGCGTGTGGCTTTGCCTGCTGCCTTTTTGGCGAGAGGTGTGGTGCCTTGCTGCAGCTCGGGATCGATGTAGGGCTCAGCCTTGTTAATATGTGAGGCGTCGAATTGCCAAACCCAAAGCGGCTTGGGGCGCTCGGTCATTTTTCCATCAATCACAGGCAGGAGGTCGGTGCCATCGATGGGGCGGTCCGGCAGCGGCTGGCTGGTGAGAGCGCATAGCGTGGGCAGGAGATCGCTGGTGGTGGCGCGGACTTTGGTACTGCGTGGCCGGGGGATGCGGGAAGGCCATTCGATAAGGCCGGGGACAAGCACGCCGCCTTCATAGACCTGGCCCTTCACGCCGCGATGCGGCAGGAAGAGCGAAGCATCAGGCGAGGTGCCGTTGTCGCCACAGTAAAAGAGCAGTGTGTTGTCGCGCAGGCCGCTGGCAGCAAGATGTTTTCTCAGCGTGCCGATGGAGCGGTCCATTGCGGTGATTTCGGCATAGCGTTCGCGCAGCACTTCGCCCTGCGGGCGGGTGGTCGGGCCGCCGGTTTCGTTGGAGGTCAATTTGACCTTCTTGTCTTTGTATTTGGCCGGCAGATCATCGTAAAGCGCGAGATCCTCCGGCAGGCCGCTGTAAGGCTCATGCGGTGAGCCGAACCACACTACGGTGAAGAAGGGCTTTTTATCCTTGCTGGCGTGGTCGATGAACTTGATGGCCTCATCGATGACGACTGCGGAGCCTTCGCCCTGGATGACTTCAGGCGGGCCGCCGTTGCGTG
>JAPLUN010000659.1 GCA_026397715.1 Verrucomicrobiota bacterium | reverse complement strand
CCTCCGGCGGGTTGGTGCTGGCGAAGCGTGCGAGATTAAGCAGCGGCGCGGGCGTGCGAGGGCTGGCACGCACGGCATCCTCGAGGATTTTGACGGCAGCTTCGCGGCCTTGGAACTGCATGGCAATCCCGGCGGTATGCGCTGCCAAGTCGGAGTTGCCGGGGTCAGCTTTGAAAACGGCCAGATAATGGTCCAGCGCCTGCCTCAGTTTCCCGGAGGCTTCGAACTGGAGCGCGGCAGTGTAATGCGCCAAGACATCCGCCCTGGAGGCAGATGTTGGAGAGAGTTGCAGGTCTGATGTGTCTGCCGCTCTGACTCCCAAGGACAGGTCCGCTGGTGTTGCAGCGTAGCCTGAGAGGAGGGAGCCAAAGAAGGCGGCAAGACCCATCGTGAGACAGGGCCGCAGAGCCCTGCCAACCGAGCCGTACCCGGGCATGACAAAGCTTCCTGCGTCTCGATGAAATCGAATCGCACTGCGGAGAGGAGCCATGCCGGGAAGGCTAGCGGTTACGACTTGTAGCGCAAACGCTTCTTGTGACGGTTCGCGCGCATGCGCTTCTTGCGCTTGTGCTTGTTGATCTTCGTTTTTCTCCGCTTTTTGAGCGATCCCATGTTCGTGTTCTCCTGTTGTGTTGGCGTTGATCTAGTGGACGACTTTATTTAGAGGGTATTCCACAATACCCTCGGCCCCCAGCGACTTCAGCCGTGGGATGATGACCCGCACGGTGGCTTCGTCGATGACCGTTTCCACGGCCACCCAATCCTGGCTGGCGAGCGTAGAAACAGTGGGCGAGCGCTGGGACGGCAGGCATGCGACCACCTCCTGCAGCTGTTTCGCGGGTACGTTCATTTTGAGACCGACCTTGTGGCGGGCCTCGAGCGCACCTTTGAGCAGCAGCACGAGTGTCTCCATTTTCTGCCGTTTCCATTCATCACGGGCGGCAGGTTTGCTGGAGACAAATTGGGGGTAGCTTTCCATCAGCGTGTCCACGATGCGCAGCTTGTTCGCGCGCAGGGACGAGCCGGTTTCGGTGATGTCCACGATGGCATCCACCATTTCGGGCACCTTCACTTCCGTGGCACCCCAGCTAAATTCGACCTCGGCTTCGACACCGTGCTTGGCGAGGTATTTCTTGGTCATCTCGACCGCTTCGGTGGCGATGCGCTTGCCCTGCAGATCCTTGACGGACTGAACGGGGGAGTCATCCGGCACGACGAGCACCCAGCGGGTGGGCCAGGAAGTGGCCTTGCTGTAGCGCAGGTCGGTGATGACTTCGACATCCGCGTTGTTTTCCACGATCCAGTCGCGACCGGTGATGCCGCAGTCCAGGAAGCCGTGATCGACATAGCGGCCGATCTCCTGGGCGCGCAGCAGGCGGAGCTCCAGCTCGGAATCATCCACGGAGGGGCGGTAGGAGCGGGAGGAGACGACAATGTTGAACCCCGCGCGCTTGAATAATTCAAGCGTCGGCTCCTGCAGGCTGCCTTTGGGCAGTCCCAGGCGGAGGATATTCTTGGGTTCGGACATGGTTGGGGGAAGGGGGCGCGCATCCTAGTGGCATTTTTTCGGCTGGCGAGGGGAAATTTCACGGCAAAGCCTTCCGCCAGCCCAAAGCGGCTTTTTTCAGGCGTCCGGCGGTGTCTTTTTCGGTCTCGACGAGGTTGGTAGTTTCGTTGGGATCTTTGCCGAGGTGGTAGAGCTCGGTTTGCGTGCCGTCTGCGTTGACGAGGAGCTTCCACTCACCGTCGCGGATGGCGACGTTGGGAGATTTGGAGTCTGGCTCTTTGGGATAGGGAAAGCCGGTTTTGACTTTGCCTGCCTCGCCGGGTTTGCGGCCGTATTCCCAGAGGAGAGGCTTGTGGCGCACGACTTTTTCCCCGCGCAGGGCGGCACTCATGTCTTCGCCATCCTGATCGGCTGCGGGAGCTTTGATTTGCGCGAGGGCGCAGAGGGAGGGCATGAAATCGGCGCTGCTGAAGACGGTGGTGTCATTCACTGCACCTGCCGGCACGGTGCCGGGCCAGCGTACGATGAGCGGCGTGCGGATGCCGCCTTCGTAAAGACTCCATTTCATGCCACGCAGGCCCTGGGTGCGGGTGTGTTCCAGCGTGGGCTCCGGGCCGTTGTCGCCGCAGAGGAGGATGAGGGTGTTCGGGGGCAGTGCCTCGATGAGACGACCGATCTGGCGATCTGTTTCGACGAGCACGTCGCGATATTTCGCCGGGAGGCCACGATCGTCCTTTCCTTCGCTGGGGCGGTAGGGGGTGTGGATGTCATCGAGCCACAGATTCACGAAGCGCGGCTGACTTGAGTGCTGCTGCTGCATGAACTTCAGCGTTTCATCCACCATCCACCGTGTGCGTTCGTGCCGGGGCACCTGCTGGGGTTCGCGTTTGGTTTCCCAGGGCATCGTCTTCAGGCCGAGTGCTGCGGCGGGTTCCGGGCTTTCATAGGTTCCGAGGCCGACGTCGTAGCCATACGCGGCGAATTTGGGAGCGTCCGTCACATCGCGGCCACCGCCGAGATGCCATTTGCCGATGTGGGCGGTGGCGTAGCCTGCTTCATGGAAGGCACGCGGCAGGGAGGGCGCCTGCGGATCGAGGAAATCTGCCTGCTCGCATTCACGATTTCCCGCCCGCGTTTGCAGATAGCTCGTGATGCGCCAGCGCGCCGGAAACTGTCCGGTGATCATGGCGCAGCGTGACGCTGAGCAGATGGGGGAGGCCACGTAGAACTGCCGGAATTGCATCCCCTCTTTGGCTAGCCGGTCCATGTGAGGTGTCGGCACCTGCCCGCCAAAGCAGGAGACATCGCCCCAGCCCATGTCATCGACGACGATGCAGAGGACGTTGGGTTTTTCGGTGGCCCAGGCACTGAAGGAACAAATCCATAGAAAAAGAAAACAGCGCATGAGGGCAAAACGTGTGCGCATGCCCTGCTTATCGCCTCATTTCGAAGCGCCCAGCGTCGTGAGCTGCCGATCTGTGAGCAGCAGTGTGAAGCCTTGTTTGGCCGCGGCTTCGAACGCGGCAGCGTGAATGGCTTCCGACTTGGGATAATCGATCACCAGCACCGGTTTGCCGCTTGATTGGAGCTGTTGGAGGAAATTCACGACGAAGCGTGACTGCTTTTCGGTGCGCAACTTTTTGCCAACGACGAACAAATCCTCCACTCCGATGGCGCTGATGACTTCACGATAATCTGCATGGGCGATGAGTTGCGAGGCATTCTGCGGGATGACGAGGAAGCCGGGATGCGTGGCACGCGCCCGTTGAGCAATGGTGGAGACCCAAGCGATCATGTCCTGACGATAGGTTTTGCCGGTCTCAGGATTGAGCCGGTCGTCGATCCAGTCTTTGGTGGCTGCGTCGTATTCGTAGAATTCAAAGGCATCGACGATGTCGAGGTAGATGCCGTCAAAGCCTTGGGCGACGACTTTGTCCACGGCCGGGAGCATGAGCTGTTGCCACTCTGGCCGCCAATAGCGCACGCGGTAGTTGCCTTTCCAGTCGGGGTTCTCGGTGTTGAGGAATTTGGGTGCGGTGGCGTCGGGTTTGCCATCCTTGTCCGCGTCCCAGCTTTTTTGCCAGTAGGGGCGGTAGTCCTCGGCCTCACCAATGGAAACATAAGCGACAACGCGGCGGCCGCTTTTGCCAGCGCGGATGGTTTCGATCTCAGCGGGGGTCCAATCACCATCGCTGCTGAAGGAGGCATCAATCACGATGAGATCACGGACACTGGAGGCTAGCTTTTGCACCGCAGCTTCGCGGCTGGTGGCGAGTTTGTCTGCCTGCAGGACGTAGGCCATCGACTTGGGCGCGAAAGCCGGCGCGTCTGCTGCTTGGGTCAAAGAATGGCAAGGAGGATGAGGCAGGCGGCGATTTGTTTCATCTCAAGGTGGCAGCGTGCAGGCAGGTGAGCGGCGCCGCCACCCCGAATTCCACATTGACGCCCACGTTTTGGGGAATACTCTCCCGGCTCCCACAGGACGCATCATCAAATCATGATTCGTCCATATAACCCATACGACCACCATCATGTCCCGTAGCTACATCTTCTCGTCCGAGTCCGTCGGCGAAGGCCATCCTGACAAAGTTTGCGACACCATTTCTGACGCCATCCTCGACGCATGCCTTGCGATCGACCCGAAGAGCCGCGTCGCCTGCGAGACCTTTGCCAAGAGCAACGTCGTCGTCGTCGGTGGTGAAATCACCATCCCGAAGCTGCAGAACAAGAAGCTCGGCACCACCAAGCCGATCGACGAAGTCATCAACGTTGGCAAAGTCATCCGTGACGCTGTGCGCGGCATTGGTTACACCAATGACGACGACGTGTTCCACGCCGACAAGCTTTTCATCAACAACTACCTGACCATCCAGAGCCCGGACATCGCCCAGGGCGTGGACGCCGCTGAAGCCGAGGGCAAGAAGCACGGCGAGCAGGGTGCGGGTGACCAGGGCATCATGTTTGGCTTTGCCTGTGACGATACGCCAGAGCTGATGCCTGCGCCGATCATGTATGCTCATCGCCTTGGCCGTGAGCTGACACGCATCCGCAAGGCTGGCAAGCTGGCCAAGTGGCTGCGTCCTGACGCGAAGAGCCAGGTCTCCGTGGAATACGTGGATGGCAAGCCTACGCGCATCGTGAACGTCGTCATCTCCACGCAGCACGCTGCGGATGTGAGCCACGCCGAGATCGAGAAGTTCTGCATCGAGCAGGTCATCAAGAAGGTGCTGCCGAAGGACATGCTCACGAAGGAGACTGAGTATCTCATCAATCCGACCGGCAAGTTCGTCGTCGGTGGTCCTCAGGGCGACAGCGGCCTGACCGGACGCAAGATCATTGTGGACAGCTACGGCGGCATGGGCCGTCACGGCGGTGGTGCCTTCTCCGGCAAAGACCCGTCCAAAGTGGACCGCAGCGCCGCCTACATGGGCCGCTGGGTTGCCAAGAACGTGGTGGCCTCCGGTCTCGCCTCCAAGTGCGAAGTCCAGTTTGCCTACGCCATCGGCCATCCGGAGCCTGTGAGTGTGCACGTCGACACCTTTGGCACAGGCACCATCGGTGACGAGAAGATCCTTGCTGCAGTTCTGAAGGTCTTCTCATTCAAGCCAGCTGACATCGTGAAGCAGCTCAACCTGCTGCGCCCGATCTACTCGAAGACCACCAACTACGGTCACTTCGGCAAGATCGACGACCAGGACCTCACTTGGGAACTCACCAACAAGGCCGAGGCGCTCAAGAAGGCTGCGAAGTAAGCTGACATCAGTCTTTGCCCCAGCATTAGTTAAGATAAAGTCGCGCAGGGAAACTTGCGCGGCTTTTTTCTGCCAGCAAGGTGGAGTCTGGCTCTTTAGAGCAGACCCAACCCCGCCCTTGTTCATGTCTGAAATGCGTTTCAATCCCATCACACTCGACTGGGTTGTCATGGCTCCGGAGCGCGCGCTGAGGCCCGACGATTTTCATCCGCAGGCGGCGTCGCATCTAACGCGGCCGCCGCATCGTGACGACTGCCCATTCTGCACCGGCAATGAAGCGCGGACTCCGGCGGAAATCGCCCGCGTGACAGCCCCGGATGGTTCCTGGCTGGTGCGTGTGGTCCCCAATAAATACTCTGTCTTTGACGCCACGCTGGATGTGCAGCGGAAGAAGCATGGGACGTTTCGTTCCATGTCCGCCGCCGGGGTGCATGAGGTGGTGGTGGAGCATCCGAGGCATGATCTTGACCTCGGAGAGATGGATTCGGCGCATTTGGTGATGGTGCTGCGAATGTACCGGGAACGCTATCAGGTGCTGCGCAGCCATCCGACGGTGGAGAGCATCGTTATTTTCAAAAACCAGGGGCAACGCGCGGGCAGCTCCCTGGAGCATTCACATTCGCAGATCACTGCAGCGCCGGTGCTTTCCTCGCAGGTGTGCATGCGGTTGCAGGAGGCGCGGCGTTTTCACGAACTGGAGGGCGGGTGCTTGTATTGCACGGTGCTGCACGAGGAGCTGCTGGCGGAAGAGCGGATCATCGAGGCCGGAGAGGCGTTTGTGGCCTTCATGCCCTATGCGGCACTGTCGCCCTATCACACGTGGGTTTTTCCGCGCAAACATCAGGCCTCATTCGATGAGATCAGCGATGCGGACATTGAGGAACTGGCGGGCCTGATGAACCGCCTGCTGCGCCGCCTCAAGGCAGCTGCAGGTGCGCCGGACTATAACTTCACGATTCGTTCTGCTCCTGTGGGAGGAGTGTCCGGCTGCTTCCACTGGTACATTTCCATCGTTGCACGCATTTCCGAGATTGCCGGCTTTGAACTCGGCAGCGGCACCTACATCAACAGCATGCGGCCCGAGCGCTGTGCTGAACGTGTGCGCAGCATCGTGCTCTAGCGGGGCACCAGCCAGGTGCGCGCCAGGCGGTCATGCAAACCGCGACCGCGCGTGGCGATGGCTGCAAGGCCGAGAGCCAGGGACAGGACAACCATGGCAATCAAACCGATGATTCGGATCACGTCTTGATCACCGGCCATCTGCATCAGCGGAGCGTCGAACATGATCACCACGGGCAGCAGCAGGATGGGTGACCAGGCGATCAGACTGCGCCACAGCATGCGCAGGCGGGTGGCATCCGTGCCGTTATCTTTGACCACTGCAATGCTGAGGATGCGCATCATCAGGCCTCCGCGAAAAGCGACTGCGCAGAAGAGGCTCAAAATGGCGGTAAGTAGCAGATACACACCAAGCACTGAAGCAGTCGCAAAGTCCACCGTGTGGTGTTTGCCTGCAAAGCCCAGCTCCTTGGCCCGCTCTGCGACACGGGTGTCCAGCAAAGGTTGCAACAGAGCTTTGGCCTTTCGAAGCTCATCGGCGGCAGGCGGCGGGTGGGCATGAACGATTTTTTCCACACTGGCGCGCACTGGAGGAGGCAGGATGCTGCGCCCGATGGGGGAATCCCACTGCTGCGGATCACGCACGATGGGGCCGTAAGTGCCAGCGATGTAGGTTTCCATGGCGGCTCTGGCCACAGGCACCGGAATGCTTTCGAGTCCCGGCTGCTGCTTGTCTTTGAGCATGTCCTCATAGGACTTCATGCAGCCGCGTATTGCGGAAAAGGCCGGGTTTTTGGCGGCCCATCCTTCGTAGAATGACATGCCGAGCGCCATGATGGTCGCCAGGAACAACGATGGCGTGACAGTGCTGATGAGAAGCGCGAAACGCCGCCAGCGAGAAACCTCCGCCGGCAGCTGCGTCAATGCGCGAAGCTGCACCACGCTGCCGTGAAGATCCGTTGTGTTCTTCAGACTGAGCAGCATCTGGCGGGCCAGGATGGGCAGTGGCACCGGCATGTTGAGTGCCGTGGCTTCATGCAAAGCCACCATGCGCCCTTGGAGAGCGGCGATGGCGACATGGATTAAAAAGGCCTGTGGGGTCACTCCACTTTCGCTGGCAACGCTGACACTGCCCGGGGCGGGAAAGTCGAGCAGCTTTGCCCGACCCTCCGAGGTGATCCAGACACGATCCAGCGTGAGCGTATCTGGCAGTGAGCCCGTTTGCATGGCTGCGTACAGTTCCGCCGCGAGATCGTGCAGCCAGTGCCGCACGACACGCCAGGGCTTTGGTTTGGTGGCAAGGCTCGTCAATGGTGTGCCGCTCGCTGCCTCGTAGGCGTCCCAGGATTCGCTTTCGCCGCGCTCGGCTTGAAGCCAGCGAAGGCGGCCCGGGCGTGCGATGTTGCGCTGCACCTGTGACACCGGTGGTGAGCCGGAAGGCGTCTGGCGAATCCACACCTTGCGCAGCAAACGTGTGTCATAGCCGAGCAGCACCTCCTGATCATCTGTGTGCGAAAGCGTGGCGATGACATGAAAGGGGCCGATCTTGCGCATGCCGTCCGTTGCTGGGATGGTATCCTCGGTTTGCGCAATGGCTATACGTGGCTGATACGCCGATTTCTGAATCACCCGGGTGCCGGTCCATAGATCGTGAAGTCCAGCGAAGCCGTTTTGACGCCGTGCAGTCACGAAGATAAGCAGGAAAAACAGGATCTGGCCGACAATCCAAAGATAGGTCCAAGCAGTAACCTGAGTGACGTCCGTCATGTGGTAGCGGAAGATTTCCACGATCACAAAAGCCTGCAGCAACACCGACCGCAGCAAGGCACGCGGGATGCCCGGAGCGCTGCGGTTCAGACTGGCGACGCGCAGGCCTACCAGCGCCTTGCCCACGGACGCTCCCCAGACGCCTTCGCTGATGCCGAAATACAAATGCCGCATGATCAGAAGCCCCAACCCGATCCAGAAAAAACGCCAGGAGTGGAAGGTCTCGGGATTCAGGTAATCCATGGGTGAATCCAGAAACAGCAGCGGGATCACAAAATTCACCACGATCAAAAGGGAATGATCAATCACGCCTGCGGCAAAGCGCAGCCCAAGTGTGGCCGGTGTGGGGGCGATGGAGGCATAGGGCAGCAGTGCCTGCTGCAATTCAGCGTAACTACCGAAGCGCTCCGTGGCTTGCTTGTTCAAGCAGCGCAGCACGATGCGAGCGAGCCCCTGGGGCATGTCCGGCCGGTATTGGAGGGGGGATGGCGCGGCTTTTTCCAGTGAGTTTGCCAGTTGCTGCACCATGTTTCTGCCTTCGAATGGTGTTCGTCCGGTGAGCAGATAGAACAATGTCACGCCCACCGAGTACATGTCTGAGCGAACGTTCAGTTCCTCGCCACGCAACTGCTCCGGCGAGCAAAAGGCCGGGGTGCCGAGAAAAGTGCCGTCCATCGTCTGCATGGAATCACCCCGGCCTGAGGTGGAGATCGAGAGACCGAAGTCGCCGATCTTCACGGTGCCGTCCATGTCCTCGAAGCAGTTCGCCGGTTTGATGTCGCGGTGCAGGATGCCAACGGAATGCGCGGCCTCCAGACCTGCGATGATCTGCAGCACGGCGTCCACGGCTGCACCGACGGGCAATGGGCCGTAGCTCTGGATGCGATCCTGCAAGGTGCCGCCCGCGATGAGCTCCATGGCAATGACGGGCGTGTCATCGATCTCCTCCGTGCCGAAGACGTAGACGCTGTTGGGGTGATTGATCGAAGCGGCCAGCCGTCCTTCGCGAAGGAAACGCGCACGTGCGTCCGGTGAATCGAGCTGATGGCTCAGCACTTTCAAGGCCACGCGACGTCCGCTGGACAGCTGCTCTACGGCATACACTGCGCCCATGCCACCACGGCCCAGCTCACGCTCGATGCGGTAACCGCCAAAGACCTCGCCGATCTGCGGGAGCGCGTGTGGTTTGGTCTGAGCGAGGAGAATGGTCGCTCCTGGATCCTTGGGCAGCGCGCTGCTGAGCAGGCACGCAGGGCAGAGGGATGCGGGGGCATCGGAAGGCAAGGTGGCGCCGCATTGGGGGCAGGTTTGGGCAGGAGTCATGGTGTGGGAATGGCGGGTTCACTGACTTCCTGAAAGCTTGGGGCCGGCGAGTTACAAAAAAACTCAACTCCGCAGCACCGCCACCAGATGCCGCATCTCGGCATCGACTTCCTCCGGCGAATCCACCGTCTCCGCGATTTCTGCGCGCAGCACCTCGCGATAGCTCTGCCGCAGGCGATGAATGGCGACCTTTAGCGCGCCTTCGCTCATGCCGAGCTGCTGCGCGATCTGTCCGCGATCCGGGCCTGCGCCGCTGAGCGTGCCTTTGAGCACCTCAAAAGTTTCGGCTTCACCCTTGGCTGCAAATTCGGCGCGCAGTTTTTCCACCGCACGAGCCAGCAGCTCCATGGCCCAGCGGCGGTCATAGAGCGTCTCGGCATCTGACTGCTCCGCAGGTTCCAGGGCGTAGCGTGCCTCGGCATCCAGAGCGTCCCATTCCACCAGCCGCTGTCCGCCGCCACGCTTCTGCGTTTGTCCGCGATGCCAGTCATTGGCGAGGAAGTTTTTCAAGGCGCCGAGGAGGTAGGAGCGAAATTTTCCGCGTGCCGGATCGGCGGCGGCATGAGTTTCCAGGAGCGAAAGGAAAAAGGCCTGGGTCAGGTCCTGGGCATCATGCGGGGCATGGCCGCGCCTGCGTACAAAGGCATACAACGGGTACCAGTAGTCCTGGCAGAGAGCGGACATGGCCCGGTGCATCCGCGTGGCATCCCCGCCCTGCTGGGCGGCGAGTACGAGGCTCCAGCGGGTGGTGTGAAACTCACGTGCGCCGGGAGCGATAGAGTCGTGCATGCTGAGTCATACCACGCCGGACAGGCTGAGCACAAGGCGATCACCGATATTTGCCATTTTTTTGAATCCAGAGGAAGAGGGCAGACGCAATAGGAGGCGTGAAAAGTGAAGTCCCTGCGAACAAACCCCAAAAACGGAACCTCCTCTGGCAGATTGCCGTGATGATGAGGCAGTGGTTTGATTCCGACTACCGCCCGCCGGGCTGGGAGGGGGACGACAAGCTGACGGACGGGATCGACTGGCGGCGCTGCCTGCCCTTCATCGTGCTGCATCTGGGGTGTCTGAGCGTGCTGTGGGTGGGATTTAGCTGGGCGGCGCTGGTGGCGGCGCTGCTGCTCTATGCGCTGCGCATGTTTGCCATCACGGCTTTTTACCACCGCTATTTTTCGCACCGGAGCTACCGCACCTCACGCGGGATGCAGTTTTTGTTTGCGGTGCTGGGCAACACCTCCTGCCAGCGCGGGGCTTTGTGGTGGGCCTCGGTGCACCGCCACCATCATCAGCATTCGGATGAATTGCCAGATGCGCATTCGCCACGGGTGCGCGGCTTTATCTGGTCTCACATTGGCTGGCTGACTAGCCCCAAGAATTTTCCAACAGACTACAGCCGCATTCGTGATCTGGAGCAGTTCCCTGAGCTGGTGTTTCTCAATCGGCATGATCAGATCGTGCCGGTGCTTTATGGGGCGTTTCTTTGGTTCATGGGATGGCTGCTGGAACGCTACGCGCCAGGACTCGGGACCAACGGTGCGCAGATGTTTGTGTGGGGATTTTTCATCAGCACGGTGATCCTGCTGCATGCGACGTTTTTCATCAATTCGCTGGCGCATGTGTTTGGCTCGAAGCGGTTCAAGACGGACGACGACAGCCGTAACAGCCTGCTGCTGGCGCTGCTGACGCTGGGAGAAGGCTGGCACAACAACCACCACCGCTATGCGGGCTCTGCGCGGCAGGGTTTCTTCTGGTGGGAGATCGATGTGTCCTACTACCTGCTCAAGATGCTTTCTTGGATGGGCTTGATCTGGGACCTCAAGGGGGTGCCGCCCAGTGTGTATCGTGAGGCGGCGCAGCTCAAACAATCAGCCCAAACTCCTGGCGCATGAAACGGCCGCGTCTTGCCATTATTGGAACGGGTGTCGCGGGTCTGGGCTGCGCACACTTTTTGCATCCGCATTTTGATCTGACGATTTTTGAGCAGAACGATTACGCGGGTGGGCACACCAACACGGTGACAGTGAACGAAGCGGGCCGCGAGCTGCCGGTGGACACGGGCTTCATGGTGTTCAATTACGTGACGTATCCGCTGCTGAGCCGCCTGTTCAAAGAGCTCGACGTGGCGACGAAGCCGACCTCGATGTCCTTCAGTGTGTCGCATCTTCAAAGCGGCATCGAATACAATGGCACTTCGCTGAACCATCTGTTCGGACAGCGTCGCAATCTGATCAGTCCGCGATTTTGGAAATTCATTCTGCAGATCAACCGCTTCAATGCGGAGGCCGTGGCGGCGCTGAATGAGGAGCGGTTTGCCCGCATGACGCTTCGCGATTACGTGGAGGCGCGGGGTTATGGCAGTGACTTCCTCAATCTCTACATCATCCCGATGGGGTCCGCCGTGTGGTCCACGCCGCCGGAGCTGATGCTGGAGTTTCCTGCGCTCACGCTGATCCACTTCTGGCACAATCATGGATTCCTTGGACTGAACACGCAGCATCCGTGGCGTACGGTGACGGATGGGGCGCGATCGTATGTGAAGAAACTGACCGCGCCATTCAAGGATCGCATCCGGCTGGGTGCGCCTGTCGTGAAGGTGGAGCGGGATGAGGATGGCGTGAAGGTGTTTCATCGTGATGGCGGCGCTGAGGTTTTCGACAAGGTCATTTTTGCGAGTCATGCGGACCAAACGCTGCGCATGCTGGCGAGGCCGACGGATCTCGAAAGCGAACTGCTGGGTTGTTTCAAGTATCAGCCCAACATTGCCACGCTGCATACGGATGAAAGCTTCATGCCCAAGTCGAAGAAGTGCTGGGCCTCGTGGAACTACCGCATCAAGCCGACGGCGGGCGGCGGCATCGATCCCAGCACGCACTATTGGATGAACAGCCTGCAGGGGGTGTCTGACAAGACGAACTATTTTGTCGCGATCAACGCGGCGGATGAAATCGCCCCGGACAAGGTGCTGAAGCGCATCAATTATGAGCATCCGCTTTTCGATCTGGCGGCGATCGATGCGCAGAAGAGGCTGCCTGATTTGAACAGGCTTTCTCCTGAGCAGAGCACGTATTTCTGCGGCAGTTACTTTCGTCATGGGTTTCATGAAGATGCGTTTGGCTCGGCGGTGGCGCTATGCCGTGACCTTCTCGGAAAGGAGCCGTGGTGATGCCAGCCGAATCCGCCATCTATGAATGTGCGGTCATGCACCACCGGCTGCAGCCGAAGGTGCATCGGTTCAATTACAACGTCTTTTACCTGTGGCTGGATCTTGATGCCATAGATGACCTCGCTTCGAAGCTGCGCTGCTTCAGCCGGAATCGCTTCAATCTGTTCTCCTTCTATGACCGCGATCATCTGGATCTCGGTGAGGGGAATGTGAAGGCGAACATCCTGAAGTATCTGGCGGAGAAAGAGGTGGATACGGCGCGCATCGCGAGCATCCGTCTGCTCACTTTTCCACGGGTGCTGGGGTATATCTTCAATCCTGTCTGCTTTTATTATGCCTTTGATGCCGCCGGAGAACCGGTGTGCGCGGTGGCGGAGGTGACGAATACTTTTCATGAGCAGAAGCCTTACCTTCTGAAGGAGTGTGACCGTGCGCAGCGCTTCCGCCTCATCACGCCTAAGCATTTTTATGTGTCGCCGTTCTTCGCGCTCGATTTGAGTTTTGATTTCAAACTGCAGGTGCCGGGCGAGAAGTTGGAGATTCATATCGACGACCGGAAGGAGGATGACCGCATGCTGCTCACCTCGCTTACTGGCAAGCAGCGATCGCTGACGGATGCCGCGCTGCTGCTCTGCGCGGTGAAGTATCCGCTGCTCACGCTGCGAGTCATTTTTCTCATCCACTGGCACGCGCTGCGGCTGTGGCTGAAGCGCATTCCCTGGCACCGCAAATCAGCTGATGCCGGACTGCAGCTCGGAGTCCTGCGTCCACACGAATCCATCGCCCCCTACAAACCATGAACGACACCATCACCTGCGACACCGACATCTCAGTCTCCACACCTGCGGCGGCGAAGCCCGGATTTTATGAGCGGCTTTTCATGCTGTCGCTCAAGCCCTTCGTGCACGGGGGGCTTCGAATGGTGCATCCCGATGGTCGTGCGCATGTGCTGGGAGAGCATGGCGCTGCGGTCACGGCCGAGATGCGCATTCGCAGTCGCGATTTTTTCAAGCGCTGCGCCTTGTTCGGCAATGTGGGTTTTGGCGAGGCCTATGTCGATGGTGACTGGGAGACTGACGACATCGCGGCGGTGATCGAGTGGTTCATTTTGAATCTCTCCAAGACACAGGGATCGCGCAGTTCCTCCGGTAAGGTGGCGTTTGTGAACCTGCTGAACTTTGTCAATCGCGTGCAGCATCTGCTGCGGCCCAACAGTGTGAGCACCAGCCGGCGCAACATCGCCGAGCACTATGATCTGGGGAATGAGTTCTACTCGCTCTGGCTGGATGAGACGATGACGTATTCAGCCGCACGTTTTGAGCATCCTGGGCAGCCGCTGGCGGATGCGCAGTATTCGAAATATGAGGCGCTGTGTCAGAAACTGCACCTTAAGCCGGGAGATCATGTGCTGGAAATCGGCTGCGGCTGGGGAGGGTTCTCCTGTCATGCAGCGAAACATCATGGGTGCCGGGTGACAGCTGTCACGATCTCGCAAGAGCAGCTCAAGTATGCCACTGAGCGCGTGGCGCGTGAAGGGCTGGCCGATCAGGTGGAAATTCGCCTGCAGGATTACCGTCACATCAATGGCCAGTTCGACAAGATCGCCTCCATCGAAATGCTGGAGGCTGTGGGTGACAAGTATCTGGAAACCTACTTTGCGAAGTGTGCTGAAGTTTTGAAGCCCGAGGGGCTGCTGGCCTTCCAGATGATCACCGTGGCGGACTGCCAGCATAAAGATCTATGCAAGGGGGTGGACTGGATTCAGAAGCACATCTTCCCGGGATCGCTGCTGCTCAGCGTGGGGCGCGTCAACGAAGCCATCAACCGTACCAGCGAATTGTTCATGCATGGGTTGGAGGATCTCGGCGCGTCGTATGCCAAGACACTGCGGGTGTGGTTTGAGCGCTTCAACGCCAAGGTCAGCGAGGTGAAGGCGCTCGGCTTTGACGACCGCTTTGTGCGCAAATGGAACTTCTACCTGCAATACTGCGAGGCCGCTTTTGCCTCGCGGAACATCAGTGTCGTGCAGGCTGTTTACACCCGCCCGAACAACGCTGCGCTGCATCGCACTTTCTGAACATCATGATCTGGTTTCTTCGAATCTTCTTTGTCGTTGTGCTGGTGTCCATGTTTGGCGTCACGAACTGGGCTTCCCAGCAGTGTGCGCTGTGGGCCATCCCGGGTTCTGTGGGTGGGCATCCATGGTTCATCGCCACATTGTTTGACACCTACTGGGCCTTTCTGACCTTCTACTGCTGGGTCGCTTACAAGGAGCGCTCGTGGATCGGCCGAATCGGCTGGCTGCTGGGTATTCTGCTGCTCGGCAACATCGCGATGGCGGTTTACATGCTGATCCTGCTTTTCCGTGTTCCATCGAATGCACGCATGGAAGACATCCTGCTTCGAAAGGCATGACGGAACCCATCCAGCGAGAATCTTTGTGGCGCCGCTGGGTGGTGAAGCCGGTCGTTGCGCAGCTGGCGCAGGGGACGACGCCTGCCAAAATCGCGCAGGCCATTGCCTTTGGTGTCACAACGGGTGTCTTTCCGCTGCTGGGCACCACAACTGTGCTAGCGCTGGGGGTTGGCGTTGTTTTGAAGCTGAACCAGCCGGTGCTGCAGGTGTTTCGTGAGCTGACGTATCCGCTGCATCTGGCAAGCATCCTCCTCTTCATGCGCGCCGGTGAGTCGCTCTTTGGTGCCGAGCATGTGCCTCTTTCGATTCCCATGATGATGGAGCGGTTCTTTGCCAGCCCAGGGAAGTTCATGGCTGAATTCGGCATGATCGGGCTCTACGGCGTGGTCGTGTGGCTGCTGCTCGCGCCGCTGCTCATTGGCGTGGTTTTTTTCGTCAGCAAACCCCTCGTCGAGAAACTCGCCAAACACCTCAACTTCTCAAAACATGATGCATGATTTCTGGTTCCTGATGGGCATGGGCACGGTGGTGGCATTCCTGCTGTTTGCACTTACCTGGCTGCTGAGTTTGAAGCTGAACAACTTTAGCTTTGTCGATGTGACGTGGTCTTATGCGCTTGCTGTCATGGCGCCGCTCTACGCGTGGCTGGGGGGAGGATTCACGGAGCGTAAAATCATTGCGGTCACGATGGGAGTCTTGTGGAGTGTGCGGCTTGGAACGTATCTCTTAATCCGAGTCAAAGGGCATCATCCTCACGAGGACGTGCGCTACGCCGTGCTGCGTGAGAAGTGGAAGGACGGACTGGCGAAGAACTTCTTCTTTTTCTTTCAGGCGCAGGCTTTGCTGATCGTGCTGCTGGCGGTGCCCGTGCTGCTGGCGTGTTTGAATCCAGCTCCAGAGTTGAACCTCATTGAAATGGCAGGGGCCATTGTGTGGCTGATCGGTCTGAGTGGCGAGGCCTTGAGCGATGCGCAGATGAAGAGGTTCAAGGCGGATCCTGCGAGCAAAGGCAAGGTGTGTCAGGTTGGGCTGTGGCGGTATTCACGGCATCCGAACTACTTCTTTGAGTCCGTCGTATGGTGGGGGTTCTGGCTGTTTGCCTGCGGTTCACCGTGGGGCTGGGTCACGGTGTATGCCCCGGCGCTGATCCTGTATTTTCTGCTGCGCGTCACCGGCATCCCGCTCACGGAGGAATGCGCCGTGAAGAGCAAAGGAGACGCCTACCGCGAGTATCAGCGCACCACGAGCGCCTTTGTGCCGTGGCCGCCGAAAAGTTGAATCCAGTCTGTTTCCAAGATCGCACAACTCCCCAAACCGCATGAGCACCATCAACGCCATCCTCGCCAAGAACATCCTCCCGGACAGCATGATCCGGATCGGCATCCGCCAGCGGCTGGCCGAGACGCTGAAGGAGAACAAGCAGCCCACCGCCGAAGCCCAGCGCGCCGCCCTGATGCGCTATGTGCAGGATCTCAAACAGATGCCCGTGGCCATCGCGACGGATGAAGCCAATGAGCAGCACTATGAGGTTCCCACGCAGTTCTATCAGCTCGTGCTTGGCAAACACTTGAAGTACAGCTCGGGTTACTGGCCGGATGAGAAAACCACCTTTGATGAATCCGAGGCGGCGATGCTGCAGCTGACCTGCGAGCGTGCGGAGCTGCAGGATGGACAGCGCATTCTTGAACTGGGCTGCGGCTGGGGTTCGCTGTCACTGTGGATGGCGGAGCATTATCCGAATGCTCAGATCACCAGCGTTTCCAATTCGCGCACGCAGAAGCTGTTCATTGATGCAGAGGCGGCGAAGCGAGGCTTGAAAAATTTGACGATCATCACGGCGAACATGATTCACTTCGAAGGTGTTGGCGCAGGCATCTTCGACCGCTGCGTCTCGGTGGAGATGTTCGAGCACATGAAGAACTATCAGGAGCTGCTGCGCCGTGTCTCCACCTGGCTGAAGCCGCGCGGCAAGCTCTTCGTGCACATCTTCACCCATCGCGAATACGCCTACCACTACGAAGTGCGCAGCGATGACGATTGGATGGCGAAATACTTCTTCACCGGCGGGCAGATGCCCAGCGATGACCTGCTGCTCTACTTCCAGGATGATTTAAAAATCGAAGATCACTGGTGCGTGAGTGGTGAGCATTATTCCAAGACGAGCGAGGCCTGGCTGGCGAACATGGATGCGCACAAGGCGGAGATCCTGCCGCTGTTTGCAGAGACGTATGGCAAAGACCAGGTGACCAAATGGTGGGTCTGGTGGCGACTGTTCTTCCTCGCCTGCGCCGAGCTGTGGGGATACCGCGGCGGTGAGGAATGGATTGTTTCACACTATCGCTTCATCAAACCATGAAAACGACACTGACAATTGCGGCTGCCATGCTGATGGCGGGTCATGCATTCGGAGACTTCACGGAACTCGTGAAACAGGGCGATGCATATGATGCCCAGTTCAAACCGGAGGCAGCGCTGCAGTACTACCTGCCGGCTGAAAAGCTGAATCCCAAGGATGCGTCGCTGCTCGTGAAAATCGCACGGCAGTATGTTTACCGAATGGCAGATCTCTCGGGCAAAGCAGATCAATTGAAGTCGGGGCGCACCGCACTTGCCTATTCTGAACGTGCGGTGAAGCTGGCTCCCAAGGAGTCTGATCCACATCTCGCGGTCGCCATTTGTCTTGGCAAACTCTCACCGCTGCTGAGCAACAAGGAAAGCATCGAGGCGTCCCACAAGATCAAAGCGGAGGCGGAGACTGCAGCGAAGCTCAATCCCAAAGACGACTTTGCCTGGCATCTGCTCGGGCGCTGGAATCAGGAACTGGCGCAGATCGGCGGCATGACCCGTGCCGTGGCCATGATCGTTTATGGGGCCTTGCCAAGTGCGTCTTATGACGAGGCGGTGAAGTGCTTTCAAAAGGCCATCGCGCTCAATCCGAACCGTCTCATCCACTACGTGGAACTTGGGCGTACCTACGCGCTTATGGGACGTAAAACAGAAGCGAAGCAGTTCATCGAAAAAGGGCTCGCGATGACGAACCGTGATCAGGACGATCCAGGGACGAAGGAGAGAGGGCGCAAGACGCTGCAATCACTGGAGTGATTTGCTTCTGGGACAAAAAAAGAGAGGCTGTCGCCAGCCTCTCTTCGTGAGCTTTCAGAATCGATCGCGACGGTCAGATCATGCCAGCGCCTTGGCCACGGCCTCGGCGGTAATGCCGAGCTGCTTGAAGACAGTGTTGCCGGGGGCGCTCATGCCGAAGCGGTCGATACCGATGATCTGGCCCTGGGTGCCGACGTATTTCCACCAGAGGCCGGAGACGCCGGCTTCGATGGCGATGCGCTTTGTGCAGGCGGCCGGAAGAACGGACTCGCGGTAGGCGGCATCCTGGCGGTCAAAACGCTCAAAGCATGGGAGGCTGACGACGCGGACGCCGGGCTTGCCCTTGGCGCCCTCGACGGCCCACTGGACTTCAGAGCCGGTGGCGATGACGATGGCTTCGAGAGGGGCGGTTTCCTTCACCAGGACATAGCCACCTTTGAGGGTGCCTTCACGGCGGGTGGCTGCGCTGGCGGTGCCCTGATGCGGCAGATCCTGACGGCTGAGAGCGAGGAGCGTGGGGCCATCGGTGCGGCTGAAGGCTGCGGCAAAGGCACCTGCGGTTTCTTCGGCATCGCCGGGGCGGATGACGTCGAGATTTGGGATCACGCGCAGACCGCTGACGGTTTCGACGGGCTGATGGGTCGGGCCGTCTTCACCGACACCGACGGAGTCGTGAGTGAAGATGTAGGTGACGGGCAGGCGGGAAAGCGCGGCGAGGCGGATGCTCGGGCGGCAGTAGTCTGCGAAGACGAGGAAGGTCGCGCCGCTGGGGAGGAAGAGACCGTCGTAGGCGATGCCGTTGCAGATGGCACCCATGGCGTGCTCGCGGATGCCGAACCAGATGTTGCGACCGGTTGGGTTAGTTGGGCCGAAGTCGCCCATGCCCGTGAGGTAGTTCTTGGTGGAGCCGAAGAGGTCGGCGCTGCCGGTGATGATGTGAGGCACCGCTTTGGCGATGTGATTGAAGATCTCGCCGCCGCTGTTGCGGGTGGCGGCCTTGCCTTCTGCTGGATACTCAGGGACGAGCGTGAGCAAGTCTTCGGCCTTCAGCGAACCATGACGTGCGGCGTCGAGCTCTTTCGCGAGCCCTGGATTCGCTGCACCCCAGGCGAGGAAGACCTTGTTCCATTCACCGTGGATCGCGGCGCGCTTGTTCTTCAGGTCGGCGAAGTAGGCCTTCACCTCGTCGCTGACGTAGAAATGAGTGCCTTCTGGCAGGCCGAGGCCTTTCTTGGCTGCATCGACGAACTTAGCGCCGCCTTCGCCGTGGGCCTTGGCGGTGCCGGCCACTTCAGGGATGCCTTTGCCGATGAGCGTGCGGGCGATGATGATCTTGGGCTTGCCGTTGTCGCCCTTCTTGGCGTTTTCGATGGCGGTGGAAATGGCGTCGAGGTCGTTGCCCTCGATGACCACTGCGTCCCAGCCCAGAGCGGAGTAAATCGCCAGGGTGTCCTCGTCCTGCGTGACCTTGGCCATCGCATCGAGAGTCACGTCGTTGGAGTCATAGATGAGGATGAGGTTGTCGAGGCGGTTGTGACCGGCGAAGGCCACGGCTTCACGGGCCACGCCTTCCTGAAGGCAGCCGTCGCCCGCGAGGACGATGATGTGGTTGTCGATGATCTTGTGCTCAGCGGTGTTGTACTTTGCCGCGGCCATTTTGCCGCTGAGGGCAAAGCCGACTGCATTGCCGATGCCCTGACCGAGGGGGCCGGTGGTGCACTCGACCCCGACGGTCTCAAAGGACTCCGGATGGCCGGGGGTGTGGCTGCCGAGAACGCGGAACTTGGAGACTTCATCAATGGAAAGGTCATAGCCGCTCAGGTGCAGCCAGGAGTAGATGAACATGGAGCCATGGCCGGCGCTGAGGATGAAGCGGTCGCGGTTGAGCCACTTGGGATCGGCGGGATCGCACTGGAGGGTTTCGCCGAAAAGGACGGCACCGATTTCGGCGCAGCCGAGGGGGAGGCCGAGATGGCCAGAGGAGCACTTGTGCACGGCATCCATGGCGAGACCACGGGCTTCGTTGGCGGCTTGAGCGAGGAGGGTTTTATTCATGTAGAGAGGTTCAGGGTCAATGAGTGTCAGAAACAGCGCCAGATGCGGCCAAGCGCGGGACGTCTTCCTTACTGGCGCAGGGGTCGGTTTCAAGGTCGAAAACTGGGGGGAATCGGACGCGGGGCGGTCCAGGCCCGGTTGCAACGCCACCTGAAAATGCTTGTCAGAGAGCCCGGGGACGTGCCACAGGGAGAAAAAATGAAAGCTCTCATCAATCGCCTTACTTCGAACTGGAATTTCGCGGCTCTGCTGCTGGGATTCCATGCCTGGGCTTGGGTGATGGTCGGGATCTGGATGCACAATCAGCAGGCGAAGATTGTGGGGGCCTTGGAGACCGTGACCACACTGGCTTTGCTCATGCGAATGCGCTGGGCACGGCTGGTCGGCACAGCGATGTTGATATGGATCTGTGGCAGCAAGGCCTATGGACTGGTGGCCCGCGACTTCACTTGGAAGCAGGCGTTGTTCGCCGCGATCTATGGTCTGGCCGCCTATCATCTGTGGACCAAGCCGAACAGCGGCATCATCGATGACTTTACTGATGATGAAAAAGAGGCTGAGGGCAGCGACAAGAATAACGAGGAGGAGGATGCCAAGCCCATCATCTCCTTCGTGCATCTGCGCCGCCAGCAGCGCTACCTGGAGCCTCAGGTGCTCGCCAACGCGCTTTCCGAAGCCTGGGGATTGAAGATCACCGGCGGGGACGATGATGCTGAAGATGCGGATGGTTTCGTCGCGGGAGACAATCCGTTGTTCATAGTCATGGTGAAAAAGCCCACGTTCGCGATGTTCATGGTGCACAATCGTGACACCGCCTATTTTGACGATCCGGAGGAGATGGCCTCGCACGTGCCGAATCTGCGCTTTGCTGAAATCATCCGGGATCACAGTGCCTGGCTGGCGGTGGATCTGATGCAGGTGAGTGACTCGAAGCTGATCAAGATGAAGCGTATCGACTTATCGGCAAAGCCGTCTCCATGCTCGCCGATGATGATGTCATGGCGATCCTTTGCCCGCAGCATCGCTTCTTCAATCTTTGGTCGCCGGAGCTGGAAAAGATGCTGTGTGGAGACTCGCCGCTGGATGCCTTGCAGGAGGAGATCAAAGCGCCCGTCATCGGCGTGCCGGATGGTGACGTGATCGAAAATGCCATTGCCGAGGCGCGGCGGCGCTGGCCGGAATTTGTCGCGATCTTCAAAAAACGTGAGCCCGATGACGAGCGCTTTATCGTGAAAGCGCCGTTCATCGGGGAGGACGGGCAGGTGGAGCACATGTGGCTGCAGGTCTTCGGACTGGAGCCTGAATACGTGCACGGGCATCTGGTGAACCACCCCATGCATACGAAGAAACTGCAGCGGGCATCGCAGGTGGAAGTGGCCGTGGCTGAACTGTCCGACTGGGTCTGTCCGGATGCGGAGGGCAATCCGCTGGGGAATTTCACCCAGCAGGCCATTTCGCAGGCGGCGAAGCAAAAGCGCGAGGCCTGACTGGGGCTGACAATTGAAACCATCCGGGCTTGCCAGATCAAGTTTGACCCGGATGGTACTGCGTGAACAAAGGCAACCTTCCTTTCTGGCTCGCCGGAGCCGTCCTGCTGTACATCGGCTGGATCGCGTTCGACATGCTGCGTCCGGTCTCGGGCGGGGGGACTGGGCACACCACTTCCATCAGTGCTGTGCGCCTTTCTAAGCTGCCTGTGCTGGTGGAGTTTTACGCCGACTGGTGCGGCCCCTGCAAAGTCGTGGGTCCGATG
>JAPLUN010000450.1 GCA_026397715.1 Verrucomicrobiota bacterium | reverse complement strand
GAGAATGCATGGGAGCCGCTTTCCGGGCTGGGAATCGCTGAAGGAGGGATGATCGAGCGCTTGCTGGCCGTAAATGTCGGCCTCGTGATTTTCAACATGCTGCCAGCCTTTCCCATGGATGGCGGGCGTGTATTGCGGGCTGCGCTGGCGATGAAGATGAATTACACAAACTCCACGATCATTGCCGCTAGGGTGGGAAAGGTCATGGCTGCGCTATTTGCCATCTGCGGCCTGTTTACAAACCCGATGCTCATCCTGATCGCTGTGTTTGTGTGGTCCGGTTCAACTCAGGAGTCGTCGCTGGCAAAGGCGAGATCCATTTTCACGGGCGCAACCGTGCGAGATGCCATGGTGACGAGCTTTCACACCGTCACGCCGAGCACGACGCTCCAGGAAATGGTCGCGCTCATGCTGTCCGGTGCGCAGCATGACTATCCGGTGATCAAGCGTGATCACTTGATCGGCATGCTGGCCTTCGCAGATCTACTCTCTGCCATGCAGACATACCCGCTAGACACACCCGTCATCACCTTCATGCGCACGGATGTGCCCAGGCTGAATGAAACCGAATTGCTCGACGACGTGCTAACGCGTGATTGCGCAGACGACAAAGTCGCAATCCCTGTGCTCAAACATGGTGTGCTCGTGGGTCTGCTTACCGCAGAAAACATGCATGAATACTTTATCATTCGCGAAGCCCACCGTGGCATCGACCTCGCATGGAGCCGTGGTGTGCGCGTGGTGCGTGACTCTGCTGCGTAACAGCTTGTTGAAAAACTCGGCTGAGAGGATTTAAGAGCGCCGGAGCATGGATGGCAAGGCGAGTGGCGCAGTCGCTAGCGAAGGAGATAACGGCAAGCCGCTCAACGCAGCCAGTCATGCTCCGCCGCCGTAAAGACTCCAGATGGAGTTTATCAACAGGCTGGCATGCCATGCTGAGCGTGACTCAGCCGATTGCTGAGACTCAATCAGAGAACCTGCTCATTGGTACGTTCACAGACAAATGGAACAATGAGCATGTTCAGAAACATCAAGGCACTCATATCCATGAAAACTCGTCTTTCCCTCCTTCTCCTCCTCACCGGCCTGCTTGCCTCATGCAGCAGCTATGAAATCAAGTCCGCGCAAAACGAGGAGCACCCCTGTTACAGCAACTGGAACTGGCATCCCCAAAACTCCTGATGCTGTCACAACCGCCGGCAGGAGCCTTCCGCTCCAACCACCGTGCAAAACCCTCGGCGGCTCCTGTCGTCTCCCTTTTCCACCTTTCTTCTACATTCAGACTTATGATCATCCAACTCGACTGGTTCGGCTGCGAGCCGCGCAAGCAATGGGAAACCCAGATTCATCAGACGCTTGAGCAGTTTGCCACTCTCAAGACCATTTCCCGCGCCGTAGTGCGTGTGGAGCAGCCGCCGGAGAAAACCCCGCGCTACCACCTCTCCATGATGCTGAGCATCCCCGGGCCTGATGTGCTGGTGCGCACTGCAGGACACACTTTTGTCGAGGCGCTGCTGAAGCTCCAAGCCAGCGTGCGCAAAACTCTCGCCGCGCGCCTCCTAAATGCCCGCCGACTCACCGGCGCGGCGCGTGGCGTGAAGCCCGCGCACCGCGGCTGATCTCCTTGTTCTAATTACCCATCCACCAAGCATCATGACTTCCAACCCTATTCTCGTTTGCCTCAATCTCACCACTGCGGTCACCTTGCTGTCTGCGGTGATGCTTGCCGGCAATGAAACCGTTAGTTCAGCAAACGCGCAGTCATCGGCCGCCTCTCAGAGTGCGCAGCCTGCCAAGAGCAAGGCGGAGCGTGCACTGAGCCGCTCGGAATTGCTGCCGCTCGAAGCCATCGCCCGGCGTGTCCAATCCATGATGTCCGTGGCCACATTCACACCCACCCGGGTTTGGCCGCATGGCGTGCGCGATCGGCAGGAACGGCTCGGCATCTTTCTGAGTAGTGAACGGCCCTTGTTCAATGATCCCACGCCTGCCATGGTGCAGGCCAAGAAGGCATGGGTGGTCTTTGGCCTGGTCGCCGCCGTGAAGTACTCGGAAGGCAGTCAGGTGGGACATGTCGCCTTTACCGACAGCAGAGGAGAAACGGGAGAGCGCTGGTACTACGACATCAGCATGGCTGAGGCGCGGGAGATTCATGAGATGCTGATCTGCGGCATCGTGCAGCCTGAAAATGCGTTCAGGCTCATTGAGGCGGCGTGGCAGAAAGTCACGACCGATCATGTGCTTGCTGCAAAATGACACTTTGATAGTCCCGTAAATTCACTTCGTATCACCACACTTCATGAGTATTTCCCCCACCTACATCGCCCTCAACCGCGCCACGTTTGGCGCGACGTCTGAAGAACTCGCCCGCGTCGAAAAGATCGGCTGGAGTGCGTGGGTTGAAGAACAACTCAAACCCGACTCCAACGTCAAAGACGAGGCGGAGAAGCGCATCGCTGTGCACAAGCTTGAGATCGAATACGAGCACGAAGGCTTGATGGCGCCTGCCATGATGATGCAGGCAGGAAAGGCCGGTGCGATGATGCAGGGCGGAAAACCCGAAATGATGGCCGCCGAGGGCAAAGACGGCAAAAAGGCCGAGAAACAGAAATTCAAGGTGAAGGAAAAACGCGGGCTCACACTGCTCGACAAGCCGCTTGATCAGCTCTTCCGCGTCCAGAACCAGGAAGACTTTCCGTATGAAGAAATCCAGCGCTGCTCGTATGAGGTGGAGGTGGCCACCATCATCCGTGCCTGCTACTCGAAATGGCAGGTGCGCGAACTGCTCGTCGATTTCTGGCACAACCATTTCAATGTCAACATCGACTCGGACAACGCCATCCGCGCTGTCTGGCCCGCTTATGATCGCGATGTGGTTCGCAAGCACGCCTTCGGCAATTTCCGTGAGCTGCTGCAAGCCGTCGCGCAAGGTCTGCCAATGCTGTATTACCTCAACAATCGCAGCAGCAAGGCCAGCCCGGCTAATGAAAACTATGCTCGTGAACTCTTTGAGCTGCACACGCTTGGTGCGGA
>JAPLUN010000429.1 GCA_026397715.1 Verrucomicrobiota bacterium | reverse complement strand
TGCTTTGGCCAAGCTTAACCCATTGTATCACCGCACGCCCAACGCCACAGGAGCGCGGGCCTCCGAGCCCGCAGCACGCCGCCTTCACCCAACACGCGATGCATTCCCTCAAACATCGCCAACACAAAAACCTTTGGCCACGAGAAAGAAATGGCAGCAGGGACGCCTCGGCTCTGCGCATGTCAGCGGAGCGCTGCGGACTCGGAGGTCCGCGCTCCGCAGCCTGCATTCCGCACCTCACTTCACCCTCCTGTAATCCACCGGCCGCCTCCTCCGCCGCGTCGCCACCTTGTACAGCGTCGCGCTCCCCTTGCATCGGAAGGCCATCGCCAGCCCCATCACATCATCATCATGGCAGCCGCTGCGCGCCTCCTCGCGCCCGTTCTTGCTCCACATGAAGTTCTTGCACTCCGCCAAAATATGCGGGCAGAACACATCCAGCATCTCGTTGTGAAACGCCAGCGCCAGACTGTCGATCACATCCCGCCGCTGGTCCCGGTCCTTCAGCTTCCAGCCCAGCATGAAGTTCTGCTTCTCGCGGTCATACGGGTCCACCACCTGCCGCTTGTACAGCGGCACCCCCGCATCCTTCAGCCGCTCCAGTACATGCAGGCCCATGTTCACCTCCAGCACCACCAGCGCCCCGCCATAATACTCTGACAGCAGCGCGATGTAGTCGGCCGTCAGCAGCGTCGTCCCCGTAAAAGGCGGGCGCACACGCGCCACCACCGCATCCTTGTAGCACGCACCACCCGCCTCCTGGTATTCCGTGCGCAGCACCCCGATCGAGTGCCGGTCAGGGTCCCCGCTCGCCGCCTGATCCTCCCCCGTCATCGGGTCACACCACACGATGTAGCTGCACCCCGGCTGCGGTCTCTCCCAAAGGTGAAAGCTGCCAAATCCGCTCGCATCCATCTGAAACTCCACCCCGTCCCCCACCGTCACCAGAGAGCCCACTTCCGGCTCATGCAGCCCCGCCGCCAGCTCCAGCCGCCGCAGCGCCGCCACGTTAAAGCGCGGCCTGCCTGACGAAAGAAAGCAGCTCACCTCATCCTCTGGGTAAAACTCATCAAACGTGTCCTCCGAGCCCGAGCACTCCGCTTCCATGATCGCCCGCCGCCACGCCAGCTGCTCATACGTCCATCCATAGCGCCGCCGCCCGTTCGCCTCACGCGGCGTCATCGATGCGTCGATCTTCGCCCGCATCGCCTCCGTCACAGGCTTCGCATTCTCCGCAAACTCAAACCACGCCGCAAACACCTTCACCCACCCGTTTCCCGGCGCCGCATCCCCCGCACGCCAGGCCTTGAGAAAATCATCCAAAGACAGCGCCCCCTGCCACGTCTCATAATGCCACCCGCTCGCCCCATCCGGCGTACTCTCCGCGATCGCCAGCCCCGCATCATTCAGCGACGGCAAAATCGACGCCATGATCTTCCGGTCATCCTTCACCCCGCCGCGCGGATACTTCGCGCTCTCGCTAAACAGCACCGCCTGCCGCGGCTTCGAGATCCCCGGGTTCATCGACTCCGCGCTCGTGATCGTCGCCGTGCTCCCGTTCGCCCACTTCATGCGCCGCTCACGCGGCACCAGCGCATTGTGCCAGGGAAAGCGGTCATTCTCACTGAAAGTTCGTATCCGCTCCAGGATGCCCTGGCTGTTTGCGCTGATGTTCGCCAGGATCAGCGCATCCGTGTTCCGTTGCTGGCACAAGTGATAAATCACCTCCACGCTGAAAGTCGTCCCGCCACACTGGCGGATCTTCGTCACGATCACCCGGATCGCCGGAATCCCCAGCGCCGTCAGCACCTCCACCGCCTCCGCCATCCGTCGTTGCAGCACATTCGCCCGCGGCGTCTCCAGCTTCTTCGTCGTTGCGTTCTGCACCTTCGTGCATGTCTCGAAATGAACCAGCGGCGAATGCGCCACCAGATGAAAATCAGCATCATTCATAGTGTAACCATCAGCCTTGGGCCCCGAATTCAGATCTCAAGCGATTTCTTTTATAATACCACACTCACATGATTTAATACCACGTTATACCTCGCTGATCACCCGTGACCCGCACAAAAAACCGCGTCATCATCAGGGCCAAAAACAGGTGCGCCGTCGAAAAGGTCCGCCAAAAAAGCCCTGACCTCCTCTGATACGCCCCTCGTCACATCAAAAAGCAACCCGCTCGCAGTCTCCCTCCAGCATCTTCTTGAGCTCTATATCTGCAAGCAACACCTTCATGAAGGCCGTCTGCACATTGAGACCATCCAGGAGAGCGCCGGGGAGTTTGAAACCAGAGAGTATTACACCAGCCCCAGCCTCCTCGCCCTCGTGCTGGGAAAAGACGCCAGCAAAGAACCTCCCAACAAAATCCCGTGGAACAAGTTCGACGACCATCTCAAACCCTTCCGCCTGCGAATCGTGGGCCTCGGAGAGCACGATGAGCGAGTCCTGCTCGAAGGTGAACCCCCCGCCCATGCGCGGTTCAATGCCGAACTCACCCTGCTCCTCTTCAAGACCCTCCATGCAGACGTCGAAAGTCGCACCACCCGGCCGGAAAAACCACCCGGCCAATAAAGGACGAATCCACCGACCATGGGCCTGAGATCATCCACCCCCGCGACCACCGCACGCCCTTCCATCAATCTTGCGAATCCCACCATCCTGTGAATCCTGCCATCCTGCCCGCTCACCACGCCGCCCCATTCACCCGCCAGCAGCCACTCTTTTACCCCGCCTAGTCCCATTCCCCACTTGCCCCCCGCCAAACCCCGCGCACACTCTCCGCATGAAGATGCTGCTTCTCACCCTGCTTTTGTTCACCTCCGCCGCCCAGGCAGAACAATGGCTCGTGAACGGCCGGGGCTACACCGGCACCTTCCATAGATTCAGTGTCGACCGCGTCATGGTCTATGTCACCTCCAACTGGGACAACTACAAAGGCAGCTGGATCAAAGTCTCATCTCTCGACCCCGCCACCCGCGTCCGGCTCGGTGTTGCCACACCGAAGGAGCAGGCCGCCGTGCAGGCCCGGACTGAGCAAAATCGTCTCGTGGAAGCCCAGACCGCAGCCCAGACGGAGCAAAATCGTCAGTTGGACCTCCAAGCCTTGGCCCAGGTTCAAATGGAGCAAAGGCGTCTGGTGCAGGCCCAGGCCTATGCACCCGCCAATTCAGCGTACGCTGCGAGCCTTCAAGTGCAAAACCAGGGACAACTGAGCAGCAGGCCTTCCTCCCCGATCTATACCCCGCGCTATTCCGGCTACCGCTATTCCGGCT
>JAPLUN010000336.1 GCA_026397715.1 Verrucomicrobiota bacterium | reverse complement strand
CGCAGGAGATGACAGCGGCGCTGCGCGAGAAGTTGAAGAAGATGGAGCGCATCGCTTACAGCACCGGGGAGGATGCACCGCGCCCGCTGCCTCTGGGTGCGGCGCTGCTGCCGGTGCTGCCCTTTGACACCGCATGGCTGCCCGAACCCTTCCGCCCGTGGATCAGCGACATCGCGGAGCGCATGCAGTGCCCGCCGGAATTCCCCGCCGTGGCCGCCATGGCCGCGCTCTCCAGCGTGGCAGGTCGGCGCTTCTGCATCCAGCCCAAGACGCAGGACGAAGGCTACACGGAGTTTCCCCACCTGTGGGCCATGCTCATCGGCAGTCCGTCGCTGATGAAAAGCCCCGCCATGCAGGCTGCCATGCGCCCGCTGCGTGAGCTGGAACGCGTGGCCTGCAAGGAGTACGACTGCCGGGAGCTGGAGCGCCAGACGGCGGAGATCGCCGCGAAGATCAAACGTGGCGCGCTGGAGGCCGAAGCACGCAAGGCCGCGAAGAACGGCGAACCCTTTGACTACGCGCAGCTCATCAGCCCCGCAGAGGGAGAGACCACGCCGCTGCGCCGCTTCATCGTCAATGACGCCAGCATCGAGGCCCTGGGCGAAGTGCTGCGGGACAATCCCACCGGCGCCCTGCTCTACCAGGATGAGCTCGCGGGCCTGCTCGCCCTTTTGGAAAAGGATGGCAACCAGTCCCTGCGCGCTTTTCTGCTGCAGGCCTGGAGCGGCAAGGAGGGCTTCACCTTTGACCGCATCGGTCGTGGGCGGCGGCACATTGAATCCTGCGCCGTGAGCCTGCTGGGCAGCATCCAGCCCGGTGTCATCGCCACGCATGTGCGTGCCGCCAATGGCCACACCGCAGGCGCGGACGGCTTCCTGCAGCGCTTCTCGCTCATGGTCTGGCCGGACGTGAGCAAGCACTGGGAAGACATCGACCGCCCGCTGGACTCCGAGGCCGAGTGGGACGCCACGGATGTGTTTCACGCCTTTGAAAACATCACCACCGCGCACCTCACACAAAAGGGCCTCAAAACTGGCCGCGATGGCATCCCCACCTACCGCTTTACGCCCGAGGCGCAGGAGGGCTTCGGCACCTGGCGGCACGACCTTGAGCACCGCCTGCGCAGCGGCACGCTGGCACCCGCCATGGAGGCGCACCTGGGCAAGTACCGCAAGCTCGTCCCCGCGATCGCCCTGCTCATCCACGCAGCGGAGATCCCCGGCGGAGACGTCAGCCTCTCCGCCCTGCACAAGAAGCTGTGCGATGGGACGGCGGGATTGCCGAGTGAGTTTAAAGCGCGGGAAGTACGACTCAAAGGATGGAGCGGCCTCACGCGACCAGACGAAGTGGAGTCCGCCTGCGAAATCCTGGCAGAGCACCGCTGGCTTATTGCCACCCAGAAGCTCGCCTCCGTCCATGGCGGTCGAAATACCACAACCTACCACCTCAATCCGCAGGCAAGAAACGCCGCAAGTCCGGCCAAATGAACCAGCGAAACCCGCAAAACCGGTTTCGAGGGTTTTGAAGGTTTCGGAGGTTTTGGAGGCGCTTTTTAAAAGGAGGAGATGTTTTGAAGACAGGGAGGAAATGGGATGGCCGGCCAGGTGAAAATCCATCCTGCTGATTGGGTTGTGCAAAAGATGCTCAGGCAGAGCCGCAGGCTTTTCTGAAGTACGACAGACACTCCTGTCTGTCGGCCAGCGCTCACGTAGGCCGTCTCGTCATCGAAACGGTGAAAACTCCTGTCCACCAGTCTCAAGGATCCGCCGAAGCTGAATTGCACAGGCAGGTATGATATACCGCTGTGGCCGTTTTTTGCTGCCTCAGGCTGGTTGGCGTACTGCGTAAGCATGGAGTTGCCAGCGGTGCCGCTGGCCGACAGACAAGAGTGTCTGTCGTACTTCCAAGCAGCGCCTCCCCCTACATACTGGTGTGGCGAGTCTGCCAATGGGTCATGAAATCCTCTGAAGAAAAAGAACCACCCGTGCGATGCCTGCCACGAACGTGAGATAAACCACAGCATTGAATGGCTGATGAACATACCCCAGGGCCATCCGCAGCCCCACGCATGCCAAACCCGAAATCAGGTTTGATCCTCACGGCCGCCACACCCACGCCCTCTCTTTTTTACTCCCCCTTTTAAAAAGCACCTCCAAAACCTCCGAAACCTTCAAAACCCCGGTTTCGTTGGTTCATGGGAAGCGGAGGAGATGTTTGGGAAGGGCGCAGGTGAAATCGCAGCCGCAGCTTCCCGGATGGCCGGTGCTGCCGCTCATGGCAAGCCGTGGCAACGGCCACGCACCCCACCCCCTCCGCCCTTCCACCTTCTCCAGACTCGACATCCGGCCTGAACCATTCACCTTCCGCCATGCCGATTCCCGAAATGACACCCGAAGCCCGGAAAGCCTATGATGAGGCGCTGAGGAGGATTGAGGAATGCAAGAAAGGTGAGCAAGAAGTTGTGCGCCTGGACCTAAGTTTTCTTGGCCTGACCGTCTTGCCGCCGGAGATCGGCCAACTCACTGCGCTCAAGCGGCTTGACCTCTCTGACAACCCGCTCAGCACACTGCCGCCCGAGATCAGCCACCTGACTGCGCTCACGCACTTATACCTCTTCAATAACCAACTCAACACATTGCCGCCGGAGATCGGACTGCTTACCGCGCTCAATGTGCTTTATATCTCCAAAAGCCAGTTCTGCACGCTGCCACCGGAAATTGGACAACTCACTGCACTTACCTTACTTAATCTCTCCAACAACCAACTCAACATGTTGCCGTTGGAGATCAGCCAGCTCACAATGCTCGTTCGGCTAGACCTCTCAGGCAACCAGCTCAGTACGCTGCCACCGGAGATCGGCCAGCTCAACGCACTAAGGGAGCTTCTCCTCTCTGGCAACCAGTTCTGCAAACTGCCGCCGGAGATATGCCTGCTAACCAAGCTCAAGCTGCTTTTCATCTTCAACAACCAGCTCAGTACGCTACCGCCGGAGATCGGCCTGCTCACCGCGCTCACGCGGCTAGACATTGGCGGCAATCGGCTTACTAAGCTGCCGCCGGAAATCGGTCAACTCACCAAGCTCACACGGCTAGACATCTCCAACAATCAGCTTACTACACTGCCGCCAGAGATCGACCAGCTCACCGCGCTGGAGCAACTGTTTACTCATAAGAATCCAAGCCTAGGGCTGCCGAACGAGTTACTGGGGCCAACTCGGCAAATGGTTAATGGTAATCTCGAACCAGCACGACCTGCTGACATTTTAGACTATTATTTTTCCCAGCGTACGGCCGATGCCCGCCCGCTCAATGAGGTGAAGATGCTGCTGGTGGGCCGGGGTGGAGCGGGAAAGACCAGTCTGGTGGAACGGCTGATGCGTAACACTTTTAACAAGGAACAGAAGTCAACCGCGGGCATCGCACTGCAAGACTGGCGGCTCCCTTGTCCAGGCGGGGATGCGGTGATGGTGCATGTGTGGGACTTTGCCGGACAGGTGATTGCTCATGCGACGCATCAGTTCTTCCTCAGTGCACGCAGTGTCTATGTACTGGTGCTCACCGCGCGTGAGGATAGTCAGCGGGAGGATGCGGAATACTGGCTGCGGCTGATTCGTGCCTTCGGCAGTGAGGAAGAGAAGACCTCGCAAGTGCTTGTGGCCCTGAACAAATCGGCCACTGCCCCGGTGCGGCTAGACCGGGAGGCTTTGCGGGAGAAATATCCCTTCATCGTCGGTTTCATGGAGACGGACTGCGAAACCGGCCAGGGTATCCAGCAGCTGAAGGCGAAGCTGGCGGCGATAATCGGCAAGGATGCCGACGTGCGTAAAAAAACCGGCGCTGACTATTTCAAGGTGAAGGTGGCGCTACGCATGCGTTGGCAGGAGCAGCAGACCAACTACCTCGACTATTCGGACTTTGAAGAGGTGTGCGCCGCAGTGGGTGTAGACGACAAAGACCGGCAACTCGCCATGGCGCGCAACCTGCACCGCCTGGGACTGGCGTTGAACTACGGCGATGATGCACGCCTGCGCGACACCACTGTGCTGAATCCGCACTGGGTCACGGACGGCATCTACCTCCTGCTGCGCGAAGCCCCCAATGAGCGTGCGGAATTGTCGCTGGAGGCTGCATGTCGCAAGCTGCCCAATGAGGAGACAAAGCGAGTGATGTTCCTCATCCGCCTGATGCAGAAGTATGACCTTGCCTTTCCGCTGAAGGAGGACGAGCAGCTCTGGCTGGTGCCGCAGGCGTTGCCGGATTCGCAGCCCGTGCTGGATGAGGAATGGCAGGGCGAGGCCACGCGCCTGCGCTGGACCTACGCCGCACTGCCGGAGGGACTGGTGCCACGCTTCATCACCCGCACACACACTTTGAGCGAAGGGCTGTCGCGCTGGCTGAATGGCACGCTGCTGGAACTGGGGCAGGCGCGCGCCGTGGTGCGGGCCGATGTGACGGACCGCCGCATCACCGCTACGATCCTCGGCCCGGACGTGGATCGTCAACGCCTCGCGGGTACGATTCAAACGGAGATGCGCTCCTTGAATGCGGAGATTCGCGGTCTGGATCCGCTGGAGGAACTTCAACTGCGACGTGCCCCGGAAGTATGGATGCCGGTAACAGGACTGGAGAAGGCGGAGAAGAAGGGCCGTCCTGAAATGGACATGCTGACGCCGCAGGGGGTTGTGGAAGTCAACGCCACCGAGGAGAACAACCGCCTGACCGTGGAGGATGCCCGCACGGATGTGTGGAAGCCGCGTGTGTTCATCAGCTACTCCCACAAGGACGATGCGGCGAAGGATCAGCTCGTGCTCAAGCTCAAGGTGCTGCAAACCGCAGGTCTGGTGGACTACTGGCAGGACCGGGATCTCACCGCAGGTGAGGAGTGGAATCGTGGCATTACTGAGCAACTGGAAGTGATGGATGTCTTTCTACTGCTGGTGAGCGATCACTCCCTGACCTCCGACTACATCAATCGCGTGGAGATCAAACGTGCGTTGGAACGTCACGAGCAGGGCACTGCGGAAGTGGTGCCGGTGATCCTGTACCGCTGCCAATGGAAAGCCAGCGGCCGCCTGAATCATCTGATTGCTTTGCCCAAGGACGGCAAGCCCATCAAAGATCATCGCCCACAGGGGGATGGCTGGCATGATGTCTCCGAAGGGCTGCTGCGGGTGCTGACCCGGGTGAAGGAAGAGCACGCGGGCGAGCACCGCTACAGTGAACGGGATCGTGGGATGAGGTGAGGTGGGAAGGCGGGTCATAGGATGGGTGTGGCGACAGCCCGCCCGTCCATCAGCGTACGGCTGGCTCCATGGCGTACGGCTGGCTCCATGGCGTACGAACGTTCTCGCAGTCGGGCGGTTTGGCGGAGAGGTTTTTGAGTATTGAAGGGCGTTCTTTTTCGCCAAACACACCCAACCTACGGACGGAAAGCGCGGCGGCGCTTTCCCCCTACTCCTCCACCACCACAGCCCTCTTCTGCAACTCCACCACGGCGTTGAGGATCTTCACGCGGTTCATCTCGTGGACTTCCACCTTGCTGCCGATTTCGGGGACGAGGGTGACGGTGAGCTCTCCGCCGAGGTGTTCGCGGAATTCTTCCAGGCCTTCGAGGATGGCGGGCTCGCCGCTGCGACCGGTGGTCATCAGATACGGGGAGGTGGTGGCGAAGCCGATGCTCTCGATGAGCTTCAGCACGCGCTCGCAGGTGGCTTCATCCAGGATGCCCTGCATGCGCGAATAGACGAGGTCCACGGCCATGCCAATGGCCACGGCTTCGCCATGGGCCACGGTGAATTTGGAGATCTGCTCGAGCTTGTGCGCGGCCCAGTGGCCGAAGTCCAGCGGACGGGCGGAGCCGAGCTCAAAGGGATCGCCTCCGGTGGCGATGTGCTCCACATGCAGCTCGGCGCTGCGCTGGATGACCTGCTCCAGCGCTTCCTGCTTGAGTGCGGCGAGGTCTCCGGCCATGGCCTCGATCTGCTCAAAGAATGCGCGGTCGCGAATGAGCGCGACCTTGATGGCCTCGATGATGCCGTTGCGGCGCCCACGCGCGGGCAGCAGCTCCAGGAAAGCGAAGTCGTTCACCACGGCAAACGGGACGGCGAAGCTGCCGACCCAGTTTTTCTTGCCGAAGTAGTTCACGCCGTTCTTCACGCCCACGCCGCCGTCTCCCTGGCTCAGCGTGGTGGTGGGAAAGCGCACATGGCGGATGCCGCGATGTGCGGTGGAGGCGGCAAAGCAGACGAGGTCCAGCGCGGCGCCGCCGCCGATGACGAAGACGTAGCTGTGGCGGTCCAGCGCGGCTTCATTGATGGCGTCCCAGCAGCACTCCACCAGACGGAAGTCGTTTTTGCAGGGCTCGCCGCCGGGGATCACGATGGGATCGTCCACCATGGTGAAGGTGTCCGCATGCACCTGGCCGTAGGCCATGATGTCGTCGAGCAGATCGCGGTTGGCCGTGGCGACGGCTTCGTCCACAAACACGAGCACCCGGGGGAGCTTGTGCGGCTGGTCGAGGTGAAGGAGATCACGAATGGTGTGGTTCCGAGGCGCGAAGACTTCTCTCGTGAACAAGATTCGGTGGGTGTGCTCTAGCCTGATTTTTTTCTCTAACATCAAAGGGGGGGCGGTTCTTTGCCTCCAACCGTGCTTGAGGTCAAAGGGAAAGGGCAAACGTGTGAGAAAGGGGGTTTCTAGCCTGAAGCCCTGATTTCGCAATTTATGCAGCACGTTTTCCGCCCCGGCCTCCTGCCTTCCGGCCGCAAAACACCCTCCTGTCCGGGCACCTGTGGAAATAGCCTGCTGGGGTGATTGAGAAGGATACCCCCTCGGATTCAACGTTTCGGCGTCCATGAAAACCTCACACTCAACCCCGCCGCACCGCCAGGACACCCACGGAAACGGCTTCACGTGATGGAAGCTGCACCGCTGCTCACTCCATCCGTGAACGAAGATTCCTGGAAGCAAAAAACGATCACCGCCGTGACCTTTCCGCCGCCACTTCGCTTCCTGATCCCAGCGCTGCTGCTGCTGCTGGGACTCCTGGCGACATGGATGGATTATGAACTGGATCTGGCGAATGACCTGGCGCGCAATTTCAGTGATGTGACCACGCAGGCTGAGGCCACCGGCACACGGCTCACCCAGCTGGCCCGGCAGCACCTGGTGCAGAAAGAGATCAAGGCCCTGAGCGAGAGCCTCACCGACTGGACCCATGAGCCCTGGCTGCGCATGGCCGCCGTGGTGGATGAAAAAGGCCGTGTGCTGGCAAGCTCATCCGCCCAGTGGGAGGGAAAGTCAGCCGCAGAAACACCGGCGGCCACCGCGTGGCAGCGGGCCAGCCAGAGCACCGGCAAGATCTTGGAGTCCGCCACTTTGGATGACGGGGACTTCATCGTGCTGGGGGCGTTTCCCATCGACATCCCTGCGCAGACCCGGCACTGGCTCCTGCTCGTGTATGACCGTGCCAATGCCGTGCTCCTTGCCCATCAGGATGCGCGCCAGCGGGTGGAGTGGTCGGCCTCCGTGATCGCCATCATGTGCCTCGGTCTCTGGGCCATCCTGCACTTTGGCGTGGCGACCCGGCTGGAGCGGCTGGCACGCTCTGTCCGCGAGTTTGGCGAAGGCCGGAGCATCAGCATCGCCCCCGTGAGAGGTGGCGATGAGGTGCATGAGCTCTCCCAGGCATTCCGAAAAATGACCCAGCGTCTGGCAGACCGCGAACAAGAACGCACCGTGCTGGAGCGTGCGGTGATTGATTCCGCAGAAAACGAGCGCCGGCGCATCGGGCATGAGCTCCATGACGGCATCGGTCAGCAGCTCACCGCCGTGCTCATGGCCATCAACGGCCTGCATGATGAGCTGCTGGCCAAAGCGCCCGCCTTTGCGGAGCACGCCCAGCATGCCAGCCAAAACCTGCGTGAAGCATTGGCCGAGGTGCGGGGCCTTTCCCATGGGCTGGCCCCGGTCCCCCTGTGGGAGCAGGGCCTGGAGCACGCGCTGCAGGCGCTGGCAGACATCACCACGCGCAGCTCCGGCGTGCGGTGTGTGTTTGAGTGTCCCGATCACATCCTGGAGATCAGCGAAGCGACGGCGTGCAATCTCTACAGGATCGCCCAGGAAGGGGTGAACAACGCCCTGAAGCATGCGGATGCCGGAGAGATCCGCATCGGGCTGGAGAGCCGTGATGGACTCATTGTGCTGGAGATCGACGACGATGGCTGCGGCCTGCCGGAGGCACCTTTGAAAGGCGGCGGCATCGGTTTTCGCATCATGCAGCATCGCACTGAAATGATGGGCGGCAGGATGGAGCACGGCGCTCCGCCCGCAGGAGGCACACGCATCGCCGTTCATATTCCCAACACCCCATGACAACCACAGACACCCTCGAAAAAACCTACCGCCTCGTGCTCGTGGACGATCATCCGGCCGTGATCAATGGCTATCGTTACATGCTGCAGGCCTACCCCAGCTTTGAAATCTGCGGCACGGCGGTGAATGAATCTGAAGCCCTCGCCCTCGTGGCCCAGGAGAAGCCGGACCTGCTCATCACGGATCTGAACATGCCGGGCCGTGGCGGCCTGGAGCTCATCAAAGATCTCGCGGCTCTGCATCCCGGGCTGAAGATCATCGTCAGTTCCATGCATGATGAGATGCTCTGCGCCGCACGCGCCCTGCGCGCCGGAGCCAGCGGCTACGTGGGCAAGGACAGCCCCGGCAATGCGCTGCTGGATGCCATTCACAAGGTGCTCGACGGCGGTGTCTATGTCAGCGAGCGGCTGGCCGCGCACCTCGCCGCCTCCTTTGCCACTCCCCGGCCACGTGGATCCACTGAATCCCCGCTGACCAAACTGAGCGACCGTGAGTTTCAGGTCTTCGAGCTTTTCGGCCATGGCCAGACCGCGAAGGAAATCGCAGCGCAGCTGAACTTGAGTCCGAAGACCGTTTCGGTGCATCGGGATCACATCAAAGACAAGATGGGCTTTGTCACGAGTGCGGAAATGATCCGGCAGGCGGTACGCTGGGTGGAGACGCAGCGGGATGTGCTCAAGTGAAGCCTCACAGGAAAAGCTAGGCCCATGGCCTAAGCGCAAACGGCGCCAGCGATGATGGCCGAATGTCTGAAAGCCCGCATGGTGGGTTGTTCATCAACCCCCCCGGCATTCAGCAACCATGAAATCGTCGTCGTACTTCCACGCTCAGAGCTGGGCTTCAGGCAACCAAAACACTCACTCGAGTTTTAAGGATGTTCATCAGCATCTTGATGATACTTCGCATCTCTGGGATGAGATGATTCAATGCTCGCAGACGGCTGCGGGACAAAATCTGCCGCTCCATCCAAAATTTAAAGCGAAGGTTTTGTTCCAATTCTTTGATGGCTGGCCCATGGCAGACTCGTGAGCTTCAGGCGTTCCAATACCAACCCCGCCTGAAATGAGAAACCCGGATCGAATCGTCATCGTGGATAACAACCCAGACAGCTCGGCGGACTTGCGTGCTGAGCTGGAAACCCAGCCAGACCTCACCCTGGCGGCAGCCGTGACCTGCGCCTCCTGCTCCTTTGCCGCAGTCTCCAAGCAGAAGCCGGATCTGGTGGTCATCAGCCTGAGCCTGCCGGGGCATCGTGTCCTTGAGCTCGTAAAGGATCTGCTGGTGCTGCATGCGGGCCTGAAGTTTCTCATTGTCGCCAGCAACGACGCAGAGCTGGAGGCCGGCCGCGTCCTGCGTGCAGGAGCCCACGGCTGCGTCTTGAGCAGCAGCAGCAGCGCCACCAAGCTCGAAGCCGTGCGCCAGATTCTGGCGGGTCATCACAGCTTCAGTCCTCAGCCTGCTCACCGCCAGCCCGCAGTCAGCGGTTTGTCGCCATTGGATTGGGTGCATGCCGCGACGGCGCTGTGATGCACCAGTTCCGAAACTGATTTTCGGATCCAATTCCAAGCTCGGCGATTCATGCTTGATCGTAGGATGGGTATGGCGACAGCCCGCCCGTCCATCAGCGTACGGCAAACACACCGGCCAGCGAACACCCTCGGAGTCGGGCGGTTTGGCGAAGAGCGCGGTGAAGCATGTGAAAGCATCACTCGCCAAACACACCCAACCTACGGCCAGAGCGCCTGCTCCATCGTAGGATGGGTGTGGCGACAGCCCGCCCGTCCATCAGCGTACGGCAAACACACCGGCCAGCGAACACCCTCGCGGTCGGGCGGTTTGGCGGAGGCGGCGATGGATGATGAAACACGTTCGAAGCCAAACACACCCAACCTACGTCCCGAAAAGCCAGACGTGCTATTCGGAAACAAGTCTCATGGATTCAGAACTCTGCCACCTCCGCCCCTTGGCCCCTCTGCGGCAAACCGAACATCCCCAAGGCTCTCCACTTCGGCAATGCGTTTTACAAATGGCCATGTCTCCCACCCGATAGGCAAAAGACCGACCACCTTTGGCCCCCCTGCCCTGCTGCCATCTCATAAAACAGGTTGCGGAAACGGACGGCGCTTCGTTGTTTCTTCGGATCAATGAAGAAGGACGTTTTGAAACACCTCTACAAGCTGGTCGCGCCGCATCGCGGCAGGCTGCTGATGGTGGCGTTCATCACGCTGCTGAGCACGGGCGCAGGACTCGTGGAGCCGCTGATCTATCGCGAGGCGATCAATGACATCGCGGGGCTTTTCGTCAAACACGCCAATGACAAGGCCAAGGTGGAGGCGGGTGAGGAGCTGGAAACCGGCGACAGCCCGCTGGAGGATTTCCTCCATCAGAAAATCCTGGCTGCGCACGCAACCCCCCACCCCCTGCCCGCGCCCACCAAGAAGACGCACGAGAAAAAACCGCACTCCTCCGCGCACGTGGCCGAGCGCACCCCCGGCGAGGCCATTCATACGCTGCTCTACGCGGTGCTGCTGATGCTGGGCATCAATGTGCTCAGCTACATCCTCTGGCTCTACGCCGAGAACAAGAAGGCGCAGCTCGACTGCGACATCGAGCAGGAGTTCATCCAGGGCGCCTTCGCGCATGTGCTGCGGCTGCCGCTGAGTTTTTTCGGCAAGCGCGCACCCGCCGCCATCGCCAAGCAGATTGATCAAAGTGAAGAGGTGAGCGCGATTGTGGGCGCGTTTTCGCAGCAGATCCTGCCGGAGTTCATCAGCCTCTTCGGCATCATGGCCATCATGTTCTATCAGAACACCACGCTGGCTTTCATCTCAGTGTCCTTGATTCCCGTCTACCTGATCATCGCCTGGCGCTCCTCCCAAAAACTCGAGACCGGTCTCAACACCTACTACGAGCGCTGGGAGGACGTGAGCGCGCGCATCAGCACCGCGCTGGAAGGCATCAAAACGGTCAAGCTCAGCGGCGCAGAAGCACGTGAAGTTCAGGAATACCGCCGCATCTCCAGCGGTGCGTATGACAACTACGTGCAGCGCACCAAGCTCTCCAACAACTTCGGCTTCTGGGAGGGCGTGCTCAGCCATGTGGCCACGGCGATGGTGCTGGGCTGCGGCGGCTACCTGGCGCTCATCCACAAGCTCACTCCTGGGGATGTGGTCATGTTCGTCGCTTATCTGGACCGCTTGTATTCCCCCATCGACGAACTGTGCAGCCTGTGGGTGAACACGCAGCAGCACATCGCCTCCATCTCACGTGCGTTCCGGCTGCTGGAAAACCAGAGCGGCGAAAAGCCCGGCAAGCCGCTGCTGATTGAGAACGGCCGCGTGGAGTTCAAAGACGTGAGCTTTGCCTACGTCGAAGATCATCAGGTGCTGAACTCTCTCTCGATGAATTTCGAGCCAGGAAAAATCACCGCCATCGTGGGCGGCAGCGGCGCAGGCAAAACCACGGCGGTGGATCTGCTGCTGAAGCTGTATGAGCCGCAGAAAGGCGAGATCCTCATCGACGGCCAGGATGTCTGCAAACTCGACTCCTCCAGCGTGCGCGGCCACATCGGCATGGTGGCCGCAGACGGGGCGATCTTTCGCGGCACGCTTGCCTACAACCTGCGCTACAAGAAACCCGACGCATCGGATGCCGAGGTGATGAAAGTCGTGGAGCAGGCGGGCTTGAAAAACTTGGTGGAGCGTCTGCCGAAGGGACTGCAAACACAGATCGGCCAGAACGGCATGGGCCTGAGCGTGGGCGAACGGCAGCGCGTGCAGATCGCCCGCGTGCTGCTGAGCCGTCCGAAAATCCTCGTGCTCGACGAAGCCACCGCCAACCTCGACTACAACACCGAGGCGGAGGTCAAACACGCGATTCACCAGCTGCGGAGCACCTGCACGATCATCATCATCGCGCATCGCTTCAGCATGGTGCGTGATGCCGACCATGTGTACGTGCTCGGCGGTGGCGGCATCCTTGAGCAGGGCACGCCTGAAGCTTTGATCGAAGCCGGCGGCTGGTTTGCCGCTTTTGCCCACGCCGTGGAAGAGGAAGATGAATCCGACGAAGAGGCGGCTGAGGAGGAAGAGGAAGAGGTTGAATCCGAAGACGAAGAAGATGATGCTTGAGAGAGGTTCAACGCCATGCCCGAACACCCTGTCTCCCTGACGAAAAAAGCGTGGCCGTACGTTGCCACGCTGAGCAGTGCCTCCGTCATGCTCCTGGCGTTTTTCATCCCTTCCATCCAGGATCAGTGGGACCGCTATCAGTCGCGCAAGGTCATCGGCCAGTACGTGACGCTGGGGGATGACTTCATGCAGGAGGAGCGCTACGACATGGCCGAGAAGGCCTACGAGAAAGCGTTTGAGCTCTCCACGCAGACACGCCTTGAAATCGAAATGAAGCGGCTCAAGGCCCGCGTGCACCGCATGAGCATGCTCGTCGACTGGGGAGGCAAGCCGCCGGAAGATCTGGAGGACGTGGATTTCCAGCTCCTGCTGCACCTGCAAAAAGGCCCGGAAAACACCAAGGAGCGCACCTACACGCTGAACAGCTACGCCTCCTTCCTGGCAGGCTCCAAGAAGCTCAAGGAAGCCGAGGCCGCGCTGACGGAAGCCCTGCGCATGGATCCCGGCAGCTCCATGCTGCACCTCAACCTCGGCAACTTGCAGGATCAGGTGGGCAGAAAAGACGAAGCTCTGAAGTCCTATCTCAAAGCCATCGCGCTCGATCCCGGCAGCCTGAACGCCCTCTACAATCTGGGGTTGCTGTACGTCGAACTCGGGAAAAATCAGGAGGCCAAACAAGCCTTCGAAGCCGCGCTGAAACTCGCACCCGATGATCTCGAAACGCAGAAGCAGCTCAGGCAGGTGATCAAGAAAATGAGCGAAACACCCAAAACGCCTTAGCCTGCCCGCTCGAGCCATGTTTTCATTGGATGCCAAACAGAAGATTCAGGAGCACATCGAGGCGATGCCGGATGCGTTGCGTCGCGAGCCAGCCACTGAGGAGCAATTGCGTGAGTTCGAGGCGAACTTCGGTGCGATTCCCGCAGACTACCGCTGGTTTTTATACACTTACGGCGGAGGTCACTTTGGTTCGGAGGAGGTGGACGACATCGTCCAACTCAGCAAGAGCCACGCAAAGTTTCAGCGTGAGTCCGGCCCAACACGCGGATGGACGATGAGCGGAGTTTTCGTCATCGGCTGGGATGGTTCAGGCAATCCGTTTGGCATTGAGACAGCCACTGGTCGGGTGATTGTTGAGGACCACAACTTCGGCGGCACCCACGAGCTAGCGCCGAGTCTTGAGGAATTCATGCTGAGAGGAGCATGGAGATAAGAAGGTCGGTTTCGCCTACGTCGCCGCCACCCAGCGCTGCCAGAGACGCAGCAGCGGCGTGAGCACCACAAAAACCAGAGCCAGCAGAGGCGAGAGGTTCGCAATCGCGAGCGCATCCACCACGACGATGCCAGCGAGCAGCCAGCCCACAGCCTTGCCGATAGCGGGGCCGCCTTTGCGCATGGTGTGCGTGGCATAGGCCACCAGCAAGGCAAACACGCCCAGAACCAGAACCTGCACCGGACTGCCACCCGCAGCCGAAAACCGCATGGCGCAGACGATGGCCGGTGTGTACAGCAGGGCGAAAGCCATCAAGGAAGCCGGCTCGGGCAGGTCCTCATTTTTGTGCTCCAATCGCGCCGCCATGGTGATGCCTACCACGTAACAGCCGATGGCCAGGGCAAACGGCAGCACCAGCAGAGGGCCCGCAGGAAGAAAGGCTGTCTCGTAGCGCCATTCGGCGCCGAAGAAGGACAAGGCCCCCTTCTGGCTGGCAAATTGAAACGGTGCCACCGCCGAGGCTGCCACCAGATACAGCAGCAGCCGGCAGGCCCCCATGACGACGACGGACCCCGCCCACTGCTTGTGAAAGAGATCGTAAAACACAATGGCTCCCAGCAGCAGCCCGGTGATCTGCGGATTGGCACCATAGCCCAGGGCGATGACGCCCCCCACAAAAAGCATCAGGATACCCACGATCCACGCTGTTCGCACAGCAACCTTGCCGCTGGGAATCGGCCGCTCCTTGCGGTGCTCGCGGTCGAATTCCACATCGGCCGCATCATTCAAAATCATGCCTCCCGTGTAGATCAATGAGCCCGCCAGCAGAAGCCATGCGAGGCGCACATCAAAGAGGGCGCCTCCAGCGAGGAGCCAGGCTGCAATGATGTTGGTCCATGCAGTCGGAAGATTGGAAATACGGGCGAGATGAAGCCAGGGGCGCATGCCGTCAGTCTTCCGACACCCAAGGCCGGTGTCGAACGGTTATTTCACAGAGCGAGTTTGTGGCAGGGTTGTCTTCGTGAGTGCATCCTGCGCAGTTCGTAGGATGGGTGTGGCGACAGCCCGCCCGTCCCTCAGCGTGCTGCATGCACCATGGCGTACGAACCCCCCTCGCAGTCGGGCGGTTTGGCGAAGAGGCCTGCGAGTGATTGCGAAATCACCACACGCCAAACACACCCAACCTACGGCCGGAAAGCGTGGCGGGCTGTGCGGAGTGCGTTTCGTTATTTCAACATGCTGCGCACAAACGGCAGCATGGAGGAATAAAGCGTGCTGCCGTGAAAGCGGGAGAGGAGTTCACTCACGAGCTCGGCATCGCTGTCCTTGTCCGCAGGGAGAAGATCCTCCCGGGTGCTCTCGCCACAGGTGGAGCTGACGCGCACAAAGCAGGAGTCGCAGTCACGCCGCACTTCGCCACGCACACCCTCGCCTTCCAGCACGAGGCCCTGCAGGGCGGGGCCGCTGTCTTTTTCGATCAACTCCACGCTCAAGGAAGCCTTCAGACGCTGATTGATCCATGCAGCCAGCAGCAGCGCGGTGGTGCGCTGGCCTTTGAGGTGAGTGATGCGAATGGTCTGCAGCTTGGAGAGGTTATGGCAGGCGGTGGCGTCCTGAAAGCAGGCGGCCAGGGCAGTGCGCATGAAGTGCGAGCGCGTCCACGCGAGATCGCGCAAATCAAAGTCACCGCCTTCGGCGTTCATGGCGGCCAGCAGCGCATCAAACTGCTTTGCGGGATCCTCCCAGCGCGCACTGTCGATGATCAGCGTGTCGATGCGGCTGTAGAGTCGCTCCTCAAAATTCTTGGTCAGATCCGCCTGCCACCAGACGACGAGCGGCAGATCGGAGTCGAGATGCGCGAAGACGATGTTTTGCACCTGCGCGGCATCCCCGCCTTCCAGCACAAAGCTGATCTGCTCGCTGCAAACGATCTGTTTGCCCTGGTAGGGACGGCACAGCGCCTGAATCCAGGCCCGTGCCCGTGGCGGCTGGGCTTCGGGCAGCGCGAGGATGAGCAGCGCCCGGCAGGCATGCTGCGCGGCCACGTGATCGAGCAGTTCGTTGTCGGCCACCAGCTGGCAGCCATCCTCGGTGTAGATCGCCAGGTTGATGAGCGAGGCACGCGTCTTGGCCTCGTCCCCTTCCCATAGCTGCTTCAGCGCACGATCAATGCGCCCGATGGGCGTTTCGAGACCCAGGCGGTCGAGGTCGGAGTCGTTGAGGTTAGTGGGAGGCATGGTTGGATTCCTTCCAAATTAAAGCAAACGCCACTCACGACCGTCCGCACGCAGCAGGTCATCGGCCTCCTTCGGCCCCCAGCTTCCTGCAGGGTATTCGTGCATGGTCGGCGGCGTGTCTGATTTGTGCCAGGCGTTCTCGATTTCATCGATGAACTTCCAGGCGTTTTCGACTTCATCACGGCGGGCGAACAAGGTGGCGTCACCGGCCATGGCATCGAGCAGCAGACGCTCGTAGGCCTCAGGGCTGGCTTTGCCAAAGCTCGATGAGTAGCGGAAGTCCATCTTCACCTGCTGGATGCTCATGGCCTGTCCCGGCTGCTTGCACAGAATGCGCAGCGCGATGCCTTCGTCCGGCTGAATGCGAATGACGAGGGTGTTCTCGCTGTTCTTGAGCATCGTTGAGGTGGCAAAGGGAACCTGCGGCGGCTTCTTGAAATGAATGCTGATCTCCGTGGCCTTCTTCGGCAGCTGCTTGCCCACACGGATGTAAAATGGCACGCCCTGCCAGCGCCAGGTGTCGATCATGAGGCGCAGCGCCACATAGGGCTCGGTCTGTGACTCAGGATTCACACGGTCCTCCTGCCGGTAGCCCACGCGCGGCGCGCCATCCACGCTGCCTGCGGTGTATTGGGCACGGATCACGTGTTTGCCAACTTCCTCGGGCCCGACCAGCGGACGCAGGGCGCGGATGACCTTCACTTTTTCATCACGCACACTGTCTGCGCTGAGATCGGTCGGCGGCTCCATGGCCACGAGGGAGACCAGCTGCAGGAGATGATTCTGCACCATGTCACGCAGCGCACCGGCGGTGTCGTAGTAGCCACCACGGCCGCCTTCCATGCCGAGGTTCTCCGCGCAGGTGATCTGCACGTGATCGATGTAACGGCTGTTCCAGTTGGGCTCGAAGATGGAGTTGGCAAAGCGCAGCACCATGATGTTCTGCGCGGTTTCCTTGCCGAGGTAATGATCAATGCGGTAGGTGTCCTTTTCCGCAAAGGTGGCGGCGACCACTGCATTCAAGCCCTGCGCTGTGGCGAGGTCTTTGCCGAAAGGCTTCTCACAGACCACGCGCGCCCATTTGCCTTTAACGCCCTCATTAAGCCCGGCGGCACGGATCATTTCCAAGATGGGCTTGAAGGCCTCCGGAGCAGCCGCGAGATAAAAGAGCCGGTTGGCAGGAGCGCCGCGTTCCGCATCAAACTGATCGAGCAATTTACCCAATGACTTGTAGCCTTCGAGGTCTTCAAACTCGCTGCGGTGATAGTGAATGCACTGGGAGAAGCTCTTCCACAGTTCGTCATTGTGGCCCTGACGGCTGTTTTGGCGGTTTCCCTCTTCGAGTTCTTTGCGGAAGACCTCGTCCGTCTTGTCACGCCGGGCGAAGCCCACCACCTTGAACTGCGGAGGCAGGTCTCCTGCGGCGGCGATGTTGTAGATGGCGGGAATCAGCTTGCGGTGAGTGAGGTCACCGGTGGCACCAAAGATGACCACGGAGCAGGGTTCCGCACGGTGGCGGGAGAGCAGAGTCTCTTGAAAGGGATTTTCCAATTCGGGCATGGCTTTAAAGCAAGGACTACGCCACAAACGTGGCGCAGGACTGCCAGACTAACCCGCCGCCCCGTGATGGCAACAAACGATGCCGTCCCATCAGGCTTGGGTCGATGAAATGACTTCATGGATGCCATGAATTCGCTTGAAGGCATCATGTGGGGGGACCCCGCTAAAATTAGGCATCTCTTTCGCTGATTTTCTCTACGCCCTCTGAGTTTCAAAGGTTTGACAGCACGGCTCATCCGTTGAGAGTCAAAGGGCAATGAGCAAACCGGCACCTGAGCCAGACATTCCGATTCCGGAAGACGTAAAAAAAGACAAGGGCTTGTGGGAAAAAACCCGCAAGAGCCTGATCGAGCGTCTGAACAATTGGGAGGATCAGAAGACGTGGAATGAGTTTTATCAGACTTATTGGCGCCTCATTTTCAGCGTTGGCACCAAGGCGGGCCTCACCCGTGAAGAAGCCTTTGATGTGGTGCAGGAGACGATCATTGCCATCGCCCGTCAGGTGCAGAAGGGCCAGTACGATCCGCGTGCAGGCTCCTTCAAAGCCTGGCTGCTGCAGATGACACGCTGGCGTATTCTGGACGTCTTCCGCGCCCGCAAGCGCCAGCCCTCCATGGCTGACCAGGGCAATGCGGACACCGAAGACACCAGTGGCCAGGTCATCGACCGCCTCTCCCAGGACAAGGACAACCTGCTGGAAAACATCTGGGACCGCGAATGGCGTGACAACATCACCGCCGCAGCTCTGGAACGCGTCAAAGCCAAGGTTTCCCCCCGTCAGTTTCAAATTTTCGACTGCTACGTGATGAAGGGCTGGGGGGTGAAGAAGACCTCTGAAGCCCTCGGAATCAATGCCGCACAGGTCTATCTGGCCAAGCACCGGGTCGGTGCGCTGGTGAAGAAAGAAGTGCAGGGGCTTGAGAATACGATGCTTTAGTGGGAGACTTCCGGACGCTGGCTTGAACCATTCATGCAGCCACCCTCCTCCCACGACAGCTTCATGAGCGATTCAGCCGACCTGCCCGCCGAGCATACGCCTCCCCACGAGAGCGCGGATGAAGCAGCCGATTTTCCTATCATGGATGAGGCCGTGGCATACGAGGTGGCGCACCCCGATGAGGAAGCGCAGGATTTAGAATCTTTCGAGCTGACCCTGCCCGCCCCGCCCATCGCTGCGCCGACGGCCCGGGACAAGGTCAAGAGCCGTGACAAAAACGGCCCACCCTCCCACCGGGATGACATCATCATTCCCGACTACACGCTGCTCAAGCGCATCGGCTCCGGGGCCTATGGAGAAGTGTGGCTGGCACAGAGCGTCACGGGCGCGCTGCGTGCCGTGAAGATCGTCTGGCGTGAGGACTTTGAGCTCACCCGCACCTTCCACCGCGAGTTTCAGGGCATCCAGCAGTTCGAGCCGATCTCGCGTGGTCATCCCTGCCTCGTGCACATCCTGCACGTGGGCTGGAATGAGAAGCGCGGCTTTTACTACTGCGTGATGGAGCTGGCGGACGATGCCGAAGACGGCGCGCACATCAGCGATGTGAAGACCTACGTGCCGCGTACGCTGACCACGGACATGAAGCGCCACGGCCGGCTGGACCCCTTCTTCTGCCGTGATGCGGGCGTGTACATGGCCGATGCGCTGCACTACATGCACAACCACGGACTCACGCACCGTGACATCAAGCCCTCGAACATCATCTTCGTCGGCGGCGTGTGCAAACTGGCGGACATCGGCCTCGTCGCCGCCTTTGGAGAGCGCACCTTTGTGGGCACCGAAGGCTTCGTGCCACCGGAAGGCCCCGGCACACCCCAGGCGGACATCTACAGCCTTGGCAAGGTGCTCTATGAAATGAGCAGCGGCAAAGACCGCATGGAATTCCCCGAGGTGCCGGACAATCTCTCCGACGAGGAGTGGCCGTTCTGGATCGACCTCAACCGCGTGATCTGCCGGGCCTGTGAAGCCGACCTGACCCGGCGCTTTACCACCGCCTCGGATTTTGCCGAATCCTTGCAGCACGTCGGCGACATCAAGCCGGAAAGCTTTGTCCGCCGCTTCAGCCGTGCCGCCATCATCACCACCCTGACATCCTTCCTCGTGGCAAGCAGCCTGGTCATGGCAAAGCACCAGCGTGAATGGAGCTATGAAATCCCCTTGCCGGTGAAACCACCGCCGGTGCTGCCAGCACGCCCGCAAACACCCACGCCCACCAAAGTCTGGCAGAACCGCTACAAACAGTGGTTCACGTTCAAACAGGACCGCCACGTCGCGGACCTGCCGCTGGACGCTGATCTCTTCCGCAAGTTCCTCGATGCCACCTACGGTGCCGCCGAGTATGAAGTCACCCCCGTCACGCTGCCGGACAAGAGCACCCTCTATGCGGCAGTGATTCCGAAGGAGGAAGCAGACGCCTTCTGCGCCTGGATGACCGCCACCGACCGGCAAAGCGGACACCTGGATTCTGACCACGAATACGCCTGGCGTCCGGCGGGCATTCCACAAACACCCGGCGCCTCCAAACCGAAGCCCGGCCATAGCGCGATCCGCTGTGAAATCGTGACCGTGAAATTCGGCAGCCTGAACATCGCCAGCACGCCTGCGGGCGCGGAAGTCTTCGATGGCGAGCGCCTCATGGGCCGCACCCCGCTCGCCCTGCCCAAGGTGCGCGCAGACAGCTTCAGCTACGAGATCAGCCTGCCCGGCTACAAGCCGGAGCTCGCCGCCGGCAAGCTCAAGGAAGGTCAGAGCATCAGCTTCAATCTGCGCCTGAAGGCCACCGGCTCGGTGGTGTTTGGCAAGCCCTGGCAGAACAGCCTCGGCATCAAATTCGTGCCCCTCGGCAAAGCCATGCTGGCCACCATTGAAACGCGCCGCAAAGACTTCGCCGAATTCGCCAAGGCGACCAATCAACCGCCTGTCGATGGTCGCGTGCTGGATACTGAACCCAACCTGCCCATCAGCATGGTGAACCGTTCTGAGGCCGAGCAGTTCTGCCGCTGGCTGACGGATCGCGAGCGTGCGCAGGGATTGCTCGAACCGGATCAGGAATACCGTCTGCCAAGCGATGATGAATGGAGCATGGCCGCCTATCTCTCGCGTGAGATCGGCAACAATCCCTCCGAACGCAGCCTGCGCATCGAAGGCATCTACCCCTGGGGCTTCATCTGGCCGCCACCCGCCAAATCCGGCAACTTCCTCGACAAAAGCGCTGACAAGACGGGCAAGGTCGCCATCCCCAAATATGAAGACGGCTTTGCCGGACTCGCTCCCGTGGGCTCCTTCCGTGCGGATGGCCGTGGCCTGCATGACCTTTCCGGCAACCTCTGGGAATGGGTCTCCGACTCATGGAACACCATGCCCGATCAGGGAGTCCTGCGCGGCGGTGCCTACACCACGTCAGAGCGCCAGGAACTCCTCGCCTCCTTCCGCCGGCATGCCACCGCCACAGACCGCCATCCCGACGCCGGCTTCCGCCTGCTGCTCTGGAACATCGGCCAGCTGGCGCGTGAGGATGAAGATTGAGCCACAACTTTGTGGGAATAAGCAATCTTCACCTCATCTCCCACGTATCACCAAGCCAACGCCATGAAACTTCGTCTCGCTCTTCTTTCCGCCCTTGCCGCCGCCTTCTGCATCGCCCAGGCCGAGGACAAACCCAAAACCGACTCCAAAACCATGCCCAAGCCCGAAATCGTGAAGTCTGAAAATGACTGGCAGAAAATGCTCACCCCCGAGCAGTTTCAAGTGACCCGCATGCGCGGCACCGAACGCCCCAATGGTGCGGCCTATGAAGAATTCGAGAAGCAGGGCGAAGGCACCTACTACTGCGTGTGCTGCGGCGCGGAGCTTTTCACATCCAAGGAAAAATTCCACTCCGGCTGCGGCTGGCCTTCCTTCTATGACTCCTCCAAAGCCAAAGGCGTCCTCGAAAAAACCGACAACAGCCACGGCATGAAGCGCATCGAAACCGTGTGCAAACGCTGTGACGCCCACCTCGGCCACGTCTTCGAAGGCGAAGGCTTCAAAACCCCCACCGACCGCCGCTTCTGCATCAACGGCGTCGCCTTGAAGTTTGTCCCCAAAGGCGGCGAAGCCCCCAAACTCCTTGAAGTCAGCTCCACCGCCGTGCAGCAGAAGAAAGACGAAGTCGCCAAAGAAGGCGGCGTGGAGAAGAAGTAAGCAGCGCAGGTGGGACGTAGGATGTGTGTGGCGAAAGCCCGCCCGTCCACGAGCGCGTTATAACGCCGCCTGACTCGGTGCCACCCAGAGTCGGGCGGTTTGGCGAAGAGCACGGTGAAGCATCAGAAAGCGCCACTCGCCAAACACACCCAACCTACGTCACTGCGCTGCATGCGCTCGAGACGATAGCAAGGTAAGGTGGCAAGAGGCGTCTCGGCCCGGCCCGCTTTACATCTCCCCCGTCTTCGCAAAGTCGATGATCTTCTGGTCATCGTCCCCTGCCGCCCAGGTCACGCGTAAAAAATCAGCGGGATGCAGCCGGTGCTGCTCAAAGAACGCACGGTCACCGCCGCAGCCGAACATCGTGTCCGGGTCCATCTCTCCGCGCAGTTTGGCGCGTGCTTTCACGATCAAGCGTGGGAGCCAAGGAATGCCGTCCACCGCCGCAGGCTTGGGAGGAAGAGCGCTCGGCGGCACCGTTTTTCCAGTGCGCTCACTCTTCTGCACCACGCGGAAGTAATCCCTGCGCACCGCCGCCACCAGCAGGCTGGTCTCCAGTGTGGGGCCTTCCACGCCATACCGGCAGTGATCATCGACGAAGTCGAAAAACTCCTGCGTCGTGTAGCCGATGCCGTCCAAAAAGGCCTTGTCCGCCTCCTTGAACCAGCTGACCGCACGGGTGTCTCCCCCAAGGTGCAGTTTGGAGCAGCGCTCGAAGAGTTCGCGGAAAGTGGTGTCCCAGGTTAAGTCGCTCATAAGGATAGCTACGCATAACGACGGTGCTTTAAGCGTCAAATATTCGCGCAACCAATCCGCACCTCCCGTGGTTTACATTGCGCATGACCCTCGCTAGCATGGCAGCCACACTGCCAGCCTACCTCATGCCCGAACCGGAACGGAACGCCCTCTCCCATTCACCGCCGGCAGCTGCCGACGATGCCGTGGAGTCTTCCGACCAGGAAAGCGTCCGGCTCATGCTCCGCGTCAAGGAGGGCGATGTGAAGGCCTTTGAGCAGCTTGTGGAGCTGCATCAAAACGCCGTCGTCGGCACCTGCGCCCGCATGCTGAACAACATCGAGGACGCGCACGACATCGCGCAGCAGGTCTTCATCCGTGTCTGGCGCAGCGCCCCGCGCTATGAAGTCACCGCCAAGTTCACCACCTGGCTATTCACCATCACCCGCAACCTCGTCTTCAATGAAACCCGCCGCCGCTCCCGCCGCAAGGAGGTGAGCATGGAGCAGGAAAACGAGGACGATCCGCCAAAGTATTTCACCGATCACAGCACCCCGGGCGCAGATCACATCACCCAGCAGACCGAGCTGGAGCAGGCGCTGGACAAAGCCATCGCCGCGCTGCCAGAGAAGCAGCGCATCGCCGTCGTCATGCGCCGCCATCAGGACCTGCCGTACGAGGACATCTGCGCCGTCTTGAAAATGTCCCTCCCCGCCGTAAAGAGCCTGCTCTTCCGCGCCCGCACCGAATTGAGAAAGCACCTCGCCGCGCATCTGGGCGAGGACGTGGAGTAAACCGGGCACGGCGCCCAGCGGCGGTCAACGCAGATTCGTGGATGGCCGACCTGTCTTTTTGATGGCGTCTCTGACCAGCACGTCAATTTGCGTCTCACCCTCGGGCTTTAGATCAGGCGGGGTAATCTCCGGCAATTGGAGCAGTTGCGCATTGAGATAAGCCAGCATGATCTTGAACATGGCCGGCATCTGGGTGCGCCGGTGGTTCACCAGAGTTTCCCTGGCTTTCTGAAACGCCTGGGCTTCCCCCTTCCAGTAAGCGAGCAGAATCCGTGTGTAGTCACGCGAGCCGTCCATCTCCATCAGTTTGATGCAGTCCTCCTTCGACATTCCCAGCTCCCTGAGAATCACAAACTGCATGTCAGGATACTCTCCGCCTGCCACGAACTGCTTCTGCGCATCGAGATGCTGCGGATTGTCAGCCTCCTTTAGGGCATCCAGCAGCGGGAGCATGGAGGCCAGCCAGGTGGTCGCACGCGGTGCGGGGCCATATCTCTGCACGTAGGCGGCGGCAATCTGACTGGTCCGTGCGCGGTCCCCCAGGCAGAGTGCATGCAGGCACTGCTTTTCCAAATCACGCGCACTGAACGTCGCGGCGTCTCTGGCGGCTGTGTTCATTTCATTCTTCTTTCCCTCCAGCCAGGCCAGCATCCAGCGCATGGGAGCCTCCGTGTTGCTGAAGCCGATGGACCCTCCGTCCACCTGCAGCGCCCGTGTGTAGAAACGTCTCGCGGCCTGCAAGGCATTCGCCTCGACATACTTCTCAAAGATGAAGGCCACGTGATCGCGGCCCGGTGCCAGCCAGTAGTGCGCCTCCAGTTTCTGCGCAGCCTCCAGCGCTGGAACCGCGGCTTTCTTCAACTCATCCGCCAGCATGTCACGCTGCAGCAGGTAGGCATTCGGGCAGGCTTGACGCGTCTTCTCAAACATGGTCACCCCCTGCTTTTGAAAGCTTTCCCGGACGTTTTCAGGCAGCCCAAGGTTGTAAAATCGGCAGGCATGCGAAAGCGCGTTCTCACTGCCTTGCTTCAACATCATCTCCGCCAGCCGGATCGAATTCACTTCGCCAGTGTTCGATGGAAACAGCGTTCGCCATTGGTCATTCGAGGTCGGGCCGCGTTTCATGCAGTTCCGCAGAAACTGAATGGCACGACCCGGGTCACCCTTCACGGGCGTACCACGGCCTTTTTGGTAAATGGCCAGCTGGCACACTTTCCGATCTTCCAAATACTCCAGCCATGTCAGTGGAAAGTCCGTTTCCACCGGAGGCAGTGTCAGCTTCTTCATCATCGAAGCCAGCGATGGAGCAGCGGCGCCCACATCCTTGACCAGAGCCGCTGCCGCATCGTGGGCCCCCATGCGATAATCGAGGAAATCAAACAACCCGCGCCAGACCAGCAGAGAGGACTCCCATCCGTGCAGCAGAAGTTCACCTGACGACACCACCGCCTGCGGTCGCAGCGGCCCTTCATGCGCTTTCGCCCCCAGATCCACCACCTTGCCAGTGGCCTTCAGTCCGAGGATGGCCACGTCCTTGCCCTGATCTTCACTGATTGCAGCAAGTGCCGCATCCGCAGTGTCTTCTCCAAAACCTTGGTGGCACCCGTGTCGAACCGCAGGTAGGCCAGCAAAAAGGGCAGCCCAGCTTCAGCCTGTCCGGGCATCGTCGCAAACAGACACGCGTCCTTCAGCGTCATCGGGTAACTCGTCAAAACCTTGTCCCACCACCGCCAGCTGGGCGTGTCTTGACTCGTGGCAGCCTTCGCCTCCTTCCACGCATGGCTGGCGGGAATCTCCCGCCCGGCAAGATGTGAGATCACACACCACTCCCGGGTTAAAACCGCACCGGTCAGCGCCTCCGCATGACAAAGCCACGCCGCCGCACGCGCCAGCATCAGATAATCCAACGTGCATGAACCTCCCAGGATCGGCGCGGCACCTTGCACCAGCAGCCCGGCCAGTTCGGCGGCATCCGGCGCGTTTGATTGCGGGTGGCCTTGATTCAGCCATGTCTGGGCGTTCATGACCGCGCTCATCAGCGTCGCTCCTGCCCTGCCGCTGCCGCGCCAGAACGCAGTCTCCAGATCCTTTGCCGCATCCGTGCTTTTGCCTGAGTCAAAATGCAGCCCTTTCGCCAGCTGGGACCACACCTCACGAAAATAAGCAGGTCCCGCGTTCAGCTTGGCCAGATCATAAGTCACGGTCGCATTCGCAATTTCTTCGCCTTGGTGGGACTTCCATCCGATCTTCCATTCACACCGGCCATCGATTTCCCCAGCCACCTTCCAAGTGATCTCACCGATCCGGTCCGACTTCTGGTTCTCCATCCACGCCATCGCTCTTGCAGCCTCGACGGGAAACATTCTCTGCGCCGCGTCATGCAGGCAGACCTCCGGGGTATAGTGCTGCGCGTGGCAAATATTTGCAAAAACCACGGCCAGAAGGCCCAAATGACAGGTACGGAAATATCCCATATCAATTCTTCTCTCAAACGGCGGAACCCAGAACAAGACAAAAGTTCGTGCCAAGCGGAAGTTGATAACCCACACTGCAGATTCCCGTACACTCCGCCTTCGCATGAAATCCGTCCTGCTCGCTCTTCTCGCCCCCACGCTGCTGCTCGCCGCCCCGAAGCCGCTGTTCAACTCCAAGCTGATCACCAGCGCCACGCCGAATCACAGTGTGGACATCGATGTCTCGCTGGATGGCGCGAAGGAGCTCTTCCTCGTCGTCACGGATGGCGGCAACAGCTTCACCGCCGACTGGGCGGACTGGGCTGAGCCACGTCTCATCCTGGCCGATGGCAGTGAGAAGAAGCTCACCGAAATCGAATGGAAATCCGCACAGACCGGCTGGAACAGCGTGCGCGTGAACGCCAGCGCCGGTGGCACCGAACTGCGCAGCGCGGGCAAGGCCATTGAGTACGGCATCGGCACGCATGCGAACAGCATCATCGCCTTCAATCTTCCCGCTGGCACGAAACGCTTCAAAGCACGAGGAGCCCTCGATGAAGGCGGCACCAAGCAGGGCAGCGCCAGCGTCGAGTTCCGCGTGTACACGGAAAACCCCGGCCCCATCGCCACCAGCGACAGCAGCTCGCATGATCCAGCCGATGCCGTCGATTCACTCACTGTGCATCCCGAGCTGAAGGTGCAGCTCTTTGCCAGCGAGCC
>JAPLUN010000068.1 GCA_026397715.1 Verrucomicrobiota bacterium | reverse complement strand
ATTTTTTCGAGTGGCAGCGCAGCGGGATCGTTGGAGGTGCGGGTGGTTTTGCTGGCGGTGTACTTCCGGATGAACTTGGGGTCGATGAAGAGACGACTGGCGGATAAATCGAGCGCCCGCAGGTCCTGGGCAAGCTGCTGTGAGGCGTGGATTTGGGGTGTCCCCTTTTCTGCGCTTTTCGCTGGGGCGCTAAGGCTGAGATCGCGCGCGGCGGCTTCGGTTAGGTAGCGGCGGAAGTCGGTGAGGCTGAGGATGTGGTGCTGATGGGCGAGGTAGCGCAGGGCCACATCGTACTCGAGGCTGAGCTTCTCCGGGCTGCCGCCGGTGATGCAGGTCTGCAGCAGCGCGGGGAGGTCTGCGGCGGCGGCTTGGGCGATGGCCTGCTCCTGCTGCGCGCGCTCTGCGGTGATGTCTCTGAAGGCGAGCGATCCCACCAGCAGCAGGATGAGTGAGACTAAAAGCGCCTCCACCACACGCGGGCTAAGGCCGCCGGGCGTGGGCACTGGGATGGCTGCGGTGATGGGGCTGGCGGGCCGTGAGCTCATGCAAGTGGCAGCGTGACAGGACGCGCGGGCACAGGCAAGCAGGAAAGATGAAACCTAGCGTGGCCGCAAAGAGGCGCAAAAAATGAGAAGAGAAAGAGGGTGAAGCAGGGGCGCGGGTGCTGGAAAATTGCCGCTGGCAGGCAGGATGTGAGGCGCTGGTATTTTAGGCTTGTTTTGAATGGCGGGATCTCACTAGCATGCAGGGAAATCAAAAATGGAAGAATGAGAGCCTGAGCTGCGTGTCGGTGCTGGAGCCCATCACGGATGCGAAGCTGCCGTATGCGAAGTATGGCGCGCTGGTTTATACCAAGCTCACGCTGAAGTCGGCCACGGGGGAGGAGGAGATCATTTATCGATCACCTTCCTACTTTGGCACTGATACGAGCTCCTTTTCCAAGCCGGGGATGGAGCAGGAGATGGAGGTGAAAAGGGATGCGCAACGCCTGGAGGTGCTGCACGGCGGGAATGGCGGGACCATCCACCTGCAGCGGTTCCGCAAGACGGAGGGCCGGTGGAAGCTGACGGGCGAGGTGTATACGTCTGACTTCAGCACGATGGGCATGGGCTTCGCGCCGGTGGCGTGCGAGGGGGCGGCGCTGGTGGATTTCGGCAGGGTGCAGCTCAGCATGAGCAATGGCAGCAAGCCTCTGCTGACGATCGATGACGAGGGCGTGATCTGGGAAAACGGCCGGGTGCATGAGTTCACAAAGGTGCTCAAACTGCCCGGCCTCACGCAGGTGGAGTTTTACAAAGGCTCGCAGCAGGCTTTCCTGGAGGAGTACCATGCGCCGCGCGATGCGCATGGGGTGATGCTGGCCGTCATCGAGCGGCTCAAGGAGAGCGAGCGGAAGAAAGAGGAAAAGGCCGGAGAGAAGATGGCCGCAAAGAAGCGCAAAAAGTGAATGTGAAAACAGGGCGGAGATCCTGGCGGCATGACATTTGCTGCCATGGTGTGGTGGCCATGGGAAAATGGGGATGGCGGTGAGGGCTGGAAGCGCCGATGTTTGATCGGCTCTGGGCATGGCTCCGCCGCAAGAAGGAGCGCCGTTTTTGTGGCAGGCTTGGTGTGGCAGGGACGTTCGCCAGAGCCGACAAAATGTCGGCGCTCCCAGTCATGAGCTTTGCCCATCGCTGTGCGGCATTCTGTACTGGGAGCGCCGATTTTTAATCGGCTCTGGGCGGTGCGTCGCTGCGGCCTCGGAGTGGTATGTCATGGCATGCAGCGCACTGGTGATGCGGCGCGGGTTCTTGCGGCGGGGATTTTCAGAGCCGGTCTCAAACCGGCGCTGCCAGTGAGGAAGTGCTGCATCTCAGCAATAAAGGCGTGACAGTGGCGCGCGGTTTGTGAGAGGATAGGCGGGTACCTGACTATGAAGACTACGGCGGCTCTTTTATCTTTTCTTTTCGCCTGGCTGGCGGCTGCGGGTGCGGAGGAGCGGCTGATCCCGATCGATGAGTTTTACCTCAGCGTGCCGGTGAATGATTCTCCGGGGGCAAATGGGAAGAGGCCGGGGCTGCGGGTGGCGGTGATGGTGCAACGCGGTGAGCATGAGCCGCAGGGCGGCACGATAATAAAGGTGAGCTGCCCGGGGCTTCAAAACTCCATCGGCCCTCTGGAGACCGATGAGGTGGCGGCGTTTCTGGAGGCGTGTGCGGCGGCCACCAGCGGCCACCAGCGGTTAGGAGTACCGCAAGGAGATCCGCCATTCGATCCACAAAATAATCTATGAGGTGGTGACGGTGGACGGGCAAAAACGCGTGAGCCTCAGGCACGGCGGCGAGATGTGCGCCCCAATGCTCAGGCGCGTTCTCCGCCAAACCGCCCGACCATGGACGGTACCGAGTCATGTGGCGTCATCACACGCTGACAGACGGGCGGGCTGTCGCCACACCCATCCTACGGCATTGAAGGCTCCCACTCTTCAGAGCCGAACTTTCATCGGCTCCGAAGTGGATCCGTTTTTAATCATTTGTGGTCTGAGGAAACGAGCCGGGCAGCAGCGCGGGCAATCCTGCCCGCGAAGAGCGCGCCGTACACGGGCAGGATTGCCCGTGCTACTTTTCGCGTCGGCGTTCTGAATGCCTCGGCGAATGTGCTCAACCGAGTGCCGTTCATGAAGGAAGGGTTCAACCTGGATGGGATGCCGATGAGGCGATGATTCGAGGCATTGAGAAAAGCTGGATTATGGACGGGCTTCATGTCAGTGTTCTGGACACGCTGCCTCGGGCATTCCTTCCCTATGAAATCATTCCTCTTCGCGCTGGCTCTTTTTGTCTCGGTGGTCTTCACAGGGTGCGGCGGCCCGGAGGCGCCTGCTTTGGAAACGGGCAAGGCCTGCACGGTGCAGTTTCGACGGGATGCGCTGGGGGCGGCTGCCAA
>JAPLUN010000327.1 GCA_026397715.1 Verrucomicrobiota bacterium | reverse complement strand
TGCCGCAGCTGGGCGGCTTCAATCTTGGGGGCTGGGACTCGGGCTGCAGCCATCAGCAACTTCATGCCACCCTTCGCCCAAACGTACAGCAACGTTTTTGTCACATCGCCCCACCTCAAACGCTGTGCCGAACACTATTGATGCGGAGCCCGATGTCGCGCAAAAAGTGTACTCAGGCGTGGTGACGGCAAGAGGGTATGTCGACCGATTTCGTTATACCATCACTCCACATGTGGACATCACAGGGTTCAGCGGTGCGCCGATTGTGGATGAGAAGGGACTGCTGGTGGGAGTGATGACCGTGTGGTTTCAGCCCCAGATGGAGGGCGAACTGTGGACAGAGGCCGGCGGGGAAGATGCTCAAACCGCGCTGGCTCGGATCAAAGCGCCCTGAACAGCGGAAAGGCGAAGGTTTTTCCAAGCCGGTGAAGGACTGCCGCGTTTCATGGGCTCATGCGCATGCTTCGTTTTTTATTTCCCCTGTTGTTTTGTGTTGCTGCATCTGCTGCAGGTATCTTGAAGGAACTGCTGCCGGGTGAGCCGACGCGGGAGGATCTGGGGCGGGTGCGGGAGAAACTGGTGCAGTGGGAGAATGAAGCGCCTGAAAAGGCGGTGCGGGTGATGCGGATCTGCTACTGGAGTCCGGCGGATCGGGAACCACAGCCGGATTATCACGCAAGGCTCACGCGGGTGATGAAGCATGTGCAGGAGTTTTACCGGCGGGAGATGGAGAGCTGGGGATTTCCGAATCGAACCATCCAGATAGAGATGGCGGAGGATGGTCTGCTGAATCTGCACATGGTGCAGGGCCGCCTTAAGTCTGAGGAGTGCAGCGAGAGTGACCCGAAGGATGGGCGGGAGATCAAGCAGGACTGCCTGAAGGTGCTGCGTGAAGCGGGGATTGATGGCGAAAAGGAGACGGTCGTGATTTTTTGCAATCTGGCGGACTGGGATGCGGAGACGCGAACAATGGGGCACCACAGCCCCTACTATGCCAGCGGTGACAACCGTCATGGCACTGCATGGCAGGTGGATTCACCGTTGCTGGATGCGGATCTGCTGGCAGAGAATGGCCAGATGCTGCAAGACCGCCAGTATGGCCGTGTCTCGCTGGGGAAGTACAACAGCATCTTCATCGGCGGCGTTTGTCATGAACTGGGGCACGCACTGGGACTGCCGCACTGCAAAGAATGCACCGCTGCTCGAAGGCTGCGAGGCACGACGCTCATGGGCAGCGGCAACCGCACCTATGGTGAAGAATTGCGCCGCGCAGGGCTGGGCACATTTCTTTCTCTGCCGGATGCTTTAAAACTGGCGGCACATCCGCAGTTCTCGGGTTCGGTGAAGGAGATCGGCACACGTGCGAAGGCGGAGTTTTCCGCGTGGGAGCTCAAACCCGTAGAGGGTGGACTTTTGGTAAATGGAAAAGTTGTGGCCAATCTGCCGGTGCATGCGGTGCTGGCCTATGCTGATCCCGCAGGTGGTGGCGATTACAACAGCGAGATCGCCGCTGCTGTGCCACTGGGGGATGGCCGTTTCTCTCTGACTCTGCCGAAGGCGGAAAAGATGAATGTCAGTGTGAGCCTGCATTTTGTGGCTGTGTGTGTGAATGGCGCTGCGACTGCTGGTGTGTGGTCTTCCCAGGCTGTCACGATGAACGCGCGGATCACGGCGGATTCAGCCTATGATGTGAGTAAGGCGGTACAGAAGATTGAGTTCGATAAGCATTGGACGGTGTTTCGGGAGGGCAAGCTTCCGGCTCAGGAACTGGCGAAGCTCTCCCCGGGGGTGCAGACGATTCTGCGTCGTCTGCAATCACCCGATGGGGTGAAAGGAAAAGCTGCGCTCGCCAAGGTGGCTGCGAATGTTGATTCACTGGCTCTTTCAGATGCAGCACCGCTGCATGCGGAGACAGGCTACGGAGGTGTGCATTTTGATCGCACGCCCGAGGGAGGGCCGTTATCTGGGCCGGAAGGGTTGTTTGAGCATGGGCTCTATGCGCATGCGAACTCAGTCTATGAGTACGAGCTTGGGGGACGATGGGAGCGCTTTACCGGCAGCGCCTGCCTGCTGCAAGGCGGCTACGGTCCCGTGCAAGCGGCGATCTTCGGAGATGACCGCCTACTGTGGCAAAGCGATGCGCTCAAGCAGGGGGATGCAGGGGCTTTCAATGTGGATGTGAAAGGTGTGCAAAAGCTGACTCTGAGAATCACTGGGAAGGACAGCATCAACGGTGCGTGGGGCGCGTGGGGTGAGCCGGTGCTGAGACGTGGGGGGAGGTAATGCGGGCACTCCTGTCTGCAAATTGAGCGTTCCAAACCCAGACTGCAGGCAGGAGTGCCCGCGTCACTTACGATTTATGGGTGCAAATGGCGCACGAGGAACTCCATTCGGAGGCGTGAGCCGTAGGGTGTTTCGGCGGCACCGTGGCCGGTGCCGATGATGGGCATGAAGTCGAATGTTTTGCCGGCTTTTTGGAGGGCACCGACGACTTGCGTGGTTGTGGCGGGATCGACGTTGGTGTCGAGTTCGTCGACGATGAGGAGGAGGTGGCCTTCCAATTTGTGGGCGTCGTCTTTGTTGGAGCTGCGGGCGTAGCTTTCGTCCACGGGCCAGCCCATCCATTGCTCGTTCCACCAGATCTTGTCCATGCGGTTGTCGTGGCAGCCGCAGTCGGCGACGGCGACTTTGTAGAAGTCGTGGTGATCAAGAAGGGCACGCATGGAATTTTGGCCACCAGCGCTGCCGCCGTAGATGCCGACGCGGGTGAGATCCATCCACGGGCGGGTTTGCGCAGCGGCTTTGATCCAGAGTTTGCGGTCGGGGAAGCCGGCGTCCTTGATGTTTTTCCAGCAGACGTCGTGGAAGGCTTTGCCGCGATGGTTGGTGCCCATGCCGTCGAGCTTTACGATGATGAAGCCGAGCTCGGAGAGGATGTGCTGATTGAGGAGTCGACCGAAGTCCTTGGGCGCGAATGCGCTGTGCGGGCCGGCATAGATGTCTTCGATGACGGGGTATTTTTTCGCGGGGTCAAAGTGCGAGGGTTTGATGAGGATGCCGTGGATGTCGGTGGTGCCATCGCGGCCTTTGGCGACGATGCGCTCGGGCATGGTCCAGCCTGCGGCGAGGAGCTGGGTGGCGTCGGCTTTTTCCAATTCGCAGACGAGGCTGCCATCGCGGCTGCGGTGGACTTCGTGGACTGGCGGCAAATCGGCGCGGGAATAAGTGTCGGTGAAGAAGTCGCGGTTTGGCGAGAACTCGATGTGGTGATTGCCGTCACCCTGAGTGAGCTGCTGGAAGCCGCTGCCGTCGAAGTTCACGCGGCAGAGGTGGAGGTGGTAGGGATCTTCTTCTTTGCGCAGGCCGCTGGCGAGGAACCAGATCTCGCGCTTGGCGTCATTGACGTGAAGGACCTCGCGTACGGGCCATGCGCCGCGTGTGATCTGGTTTTTTACTTTGCCGGTTTTGGTGTCGTAGAGGTGGAGGTGGCACCAGCCGTCGCGCTCGCTCATCCACAGGAGTTCGCCGGAGGTGTGCAGCCAGTGACGCCAGGTTTTGTGGGTGTAGTCGATGAAGGTCTTGGAGGTTTCTTCAACGACGACGCGCACGGCGCCGGTCTGTGGATCAGCAGCGAGGACGCGGTAGAGTTGGTGGCCGCGCTGATTGTAATCAAAGTAGAACTCACGGCTGTCCGGAGACCACGTGACATCGAGCTTGCCGGATTCGGTGAAGGGGTTTTCGTAAAGGTTCGTGGGCACACGAATCTTCCGATCCTCTTTGTGAGTGATGACCATCTGCGGCTTGGGCAGGGGATCGCCGGGCTTGATGTAATCGATGACTTTGAGGCGGGGTTGGACGCCTTCTTTGGGCGAGGAATCCACGATGGTGATCTGGCGGCGTGTGACGGGGGTGGCCTCGCTTGTGACAAGGAATGCTCCGTTGGGTGATCTGAAGCCGGGCTCTTGGGGCTTCTTTGCTTCCTCTTTTGCTTTTGAGATGCCTTTGCCATCGATGATGAGTGTCTGCACCAGAGGGCCGGCCTCGATGATGGCGAGATGTTCGCCGGTGCGGCTGGTGATGAGCCAGACATGACCGTCGAAGGTGTGCTGCTCGCGTTCTGCGCCCGCACGGATGCCGCCGTAGCGGATGTGCTCGCCCTGCTGATTGACCCAGAAGAGATCGACGTCGGCATCGAGTTGGTTGATGAACTTGAGGCCGGACTCTTCGCCGGTGCGGGTTGTTTTGCGCAGCTCGATCTTGGCGGTGGAAGACTTGAGGGCTTCTTGTTCGGGGAGGCCGAGTGCTTTGAGTGACTGCGCGGTTTTGCGCTCGCCTGTGGCGGCCTGGATGAGGATAAACTCGTGGTTTTTTGGCCCGGTTTGGATGCGGTACCAGAATGATTTGCCGTCCGGCAGCCAGTTTGCTTTGACGCGATCACGGAAGACGAGGTTTTCGGTGCGCTTGGGAAGGGTGAGTGCGTGCTCGAAGTCAGCAGCCATGGCGCTCGTTGAGAGCAAGAGGAGCAGGATGGATTTCATGGGATGCCAAGTTGAAACGGATCAGCAGGATCAAGGATGAGCGTGGCCTCGGAAGTGATGAATGCGGTGCCGGTGATGGTGGGAATGACGCCGCTTTCCGTGGGGATGTAGCTGCCTTCGAAGACGCTGCCGATGATGCTTTCCTGCCGCCAGATTGTATCGGGGGCGAGTTTTCCATCTGCGGCAAGGCAGGCAAGCTTGGCGCTGGTGCCGGTGCCGCAGGGGGAGCGGTCGTATTCGGCGCCGGGGCAGAGGACGAAGTTGCGGCTGTGATTTGCGGGATCGTGAGGAGGGGCGAAAAGTTCGATGTGGTCGACTTCGGGGAATCCGGCGGCATGAATGGCATCACGCATGGTGAGGCTGGCCTGGGTGAGCTGGGGGATGTTTTCGCGGGTGAGGGCAAGGCCGTGATCGGACACCAGAAAAAACCAGTTTCCACCATAGGCGACATCTCCGCTGACGCCGCCAGCCTGAACGGCTCTGGCTTTGCGGAAAGAGGGCACGTTGCGGATGCTTACGCTGCCGTCTTCATGCAAGGTGGCTGTGACGATGCCGACGGGTGTTTCGATGCGGTGCTCACCTGAAGATATGCTTCCGAGATGCCGCAGGGTGGTGATGAGGCCGATCATCCCATGGCCGCACATGCCGAGGCGGCCGACGTTGTTGAAGAAGATGGCGCCTGCGATGCATGAGGCATCCTTGGGCACCGTGAGAAGTGCCCCCACGATGACTTCATGCCCGCGCGGCTCGCATAGGATGGCGTGGCGGTAGGTTTCGAGATCCTCGGGACTCATGCCGCCAAGCACGACACGCGTGGGTTCGCCGCCGGTGTGGGAGTCGATGATGGGGATGCGCTTCATTGCGGGCGCCTGGCCAGTGCATCGCGGATGATCTTGAGGACCTGATCGCGTTCAGTTCCTGCGAGGGGCAGGCGTGGCTCGCGGCACCACTCTTTGCCGAGGCCGGTTTCCTGGCAGAGGAGCTTGATGTATTGAACGAAGTGGATGTGGGTATCCAGCTTCATGAGGGGTTGCATCCAGCGGTAGAGAGTGCGGGCTTCGTCCCAGCGGCCTGCACGGGTGAGTTCCCAGAGTTGCTGGTTTTCTTTGGGAAAGGCGATGCCGCTGCCGGCGACCCAGCCGTCGATGCCGAGGATGCTGCATTCGAGGATGAGATCATCCACGCCGGTAAAGAGCTGGTAGCGATCTCCGACGAGATTGCGCAGTTCGGTAATGCGGCGTGGGTTGGCGCTGCTTTCCTTGATGGAGGTGAGGTTTTCGATGTCGGCGATCTGGGCGAACATCTCCGGGGTCACATCGGTGTGATAGCCGACGGGATTGTTGTAGAGCATCCAGGGCAGGGGCGTGGCTTTGGCGAGGGTGCGGAACCAGTGCTCGGTTTCGCGTGGGTCGCTTTTGTAAACCATGGGCGGCATGACCATGAAGCCGGCGGCTCCGAGTTGCTCGCCATCCTGCATGTATTGAATGGCGGCACGTGTGCTCATTTCTGCCACGCCACTGACGACGGGGATGCGGCCTTTGGCGGTTTCGATGGCGCACTTGAGCACGGCGCGCTTTTCATCGGGCTGCAGGCATTGGTTTTCACCGAGGGAGCCGCAGACGATGAGGCCGGAGATGCCGGAGTCGATGAGGGCTTCGAAGTGGCGGGCAGAGGCGGGGAGATCGAGGGACTGATCTTCGTGGAGCTGAGTGACGACTGCTGGGAAGACGCCGGACCATTTGGGTAAAGACATTGCGGATCATGAAATGGGATGGCGGAAGGGTCTTGATTGCTTTTTGGCTGAGCGACTGCCAATTCAGTCAAAACCATGGAATCCACCGGCCCATTCTCCGAGCATGCGACGACGGAGTCGCTTTTTGATGCGCTGCCGGATGTGGTGTTTTTCATCAAAGATACAGCGGGCCTTCATCAAGGATACAGCGGGCCGGTATGCGCGGGTGAATCAGACGCTGGCGGACCGGTGTGCCGGTGGTGACAAGACGAAGCTGATGGGCAAAAGGCCGGAGGAGGTTTTTCCTGCGGCGCTGGCAGCGAGCTATGCGCGGCAGGATGAGGCGGTGCTGAAAACGGGGAAGCCGGTGGAGCATCAGCTTGAGCTGCACATCTATCCTGGGCATAAAGCGGGCTGGTGCCTGACGACGAAGCATGCGCTGCGGGCTGTGAATGGGCGCATCATCGGAGTGACTGGCATCTCGCGGGATTTGAATGCACCGAGTGACAAGGCGGGCGGCTTTGAGGAACTGGCGGCGGCGCTGAAGCACATGCAGCAGCACTTTGCGGAGAGCCTGCGCATTGAGGACATCGCGAAGAAGGCGGGGCTGAGCGTGTATCAGTTCGAGCAGCGGGTGCAGCGGCTGTTTCAAATGAGCCCGCTGCAACTGCTCCACAAGCTGCGGCTGGATGAGGCGACGAGGCTGCTGCGTGAGACGGATCACTCGCTGGCGGATATTGCCATCGAAACGGGGTGGTGTGATCAGAGTGCGTTTACGCGGCACTTCAGCCGGTATGCGGGGATGGCACCGGGGAAGTACAGGGGATTGAATCGGAAGTGATCAGGCCATGAGCGCCTTCACGGGCTTCGCGGGATTGACGCCGATGAGCTTGGCGTCGAGGCCCTGGAACTTGTAGCTGAAGCGGTCGGCGTGGAAGCCGAGGAGCTGCAGGACAGTGGCGTGGAAGTCGCTGATGTGGAGCGGGTCTTTGACGATGTTGTAGCTGAAGTCGTCGGTTTCGCCGTAGATGGCGCCGCCTTTGGAGCCGCCGCCGGCCATCCACATGGTGAAGCAGCGGGGGTGGTGGTCGCGGCCGTAGTTTTCCTTGGTGAGGCCGCCCTGGCTGTAGATGGTGCGGCCGAATTCACCGCCCCAGATGATGAGGGTATCGTCAAACATGCCGCGCTGCTTGAGGTCTTCGATGAGAGCGTGGCAGGGCTGGTCGACGTCCTTGCACTGGCTGGGCATGCGGCCGCCGACGTTGCTGTGGTGGTCCCAGTTGTTGAGGTAAATTTGCGTGAAGCGCACACCGCGCTCGGCGAGGCGGCGGGCCATGAGCACGCTGTTGGCAAAGGTGCCGGGCTTCCGGGCTTCTTCGCCGTAGAGCTTGAAGATGTGCTCGGGCTCGCTGTTGATGTCGGTGAGTTCGGGCACGCTGGCCTGCATGCGGAAGGCCATTTCGTACTGCTGAATGCGGGTGTGAGTCTCGGGATCGCCGACCTGCTTGTAGTTGATCTCGTTGAGGGCGTTGAGGCCTTCGATGGTGCGTTTGCGCACGCTGTCAGGGACGCCGGGAGGGTTGTTGATGAAGAGGATGGGGTCGCCCTTGCTGCGGAAGGATACACCGGCGTGCTCGCCGGGGAGGTAGCCGTTGGACCATAGGCGCGAGGAGATGGCCTGCTCCTGCTCGCGGTTCGTCGGGGTGGCGATGAGGACGACGAAGGTGGGCAGGTTCTCATTCATGGAGCCGAGGCCGTAGGAGGCCCAGGAGCCGAGGCAGGGACGGCCGGTGATCTGATTGCCGGTCTGCATGGCGCAGATGGCGGGCTCGTGATTGATGGCCTCGGTGTGCAGCGAGCGCATCCAGCAGATGTCGTCGGCGTTTTTGGCGAGGTGGGGCAGGAGGTCGGAGTTCATCCACATGCCGCACTTGCCACGCTGGGCGAAGTTGAACTTAGACGGTGCGATGGGGAAGCGCGCCTGACCGCTGGTCATGGTGGTGAGGCGCTGGCCGTTGCGGATGCTTGGCGGCAGGTCTTTGTCATACCACTTTTTCATCTCCGGCTTGTAGTCGAACAAGTCCATCTGCGCAGGACCGCCGACCATGTGCAGGTAGATCACGCGCTTGGCCTTGGGTGCGAACTGAGGCCCCATGGCTGCGTTGTTTGAGGCATTCGCAAATCTCTCACCGAGCAGTGTTGCGAGTGCTGCGCCACCGAGCACGTTTTTGCCGCGCGCAAACATTTGGCGGCGCGTCTGATAGGTGTTCCATTCTTCGAGGAGGTTCATGGCGGTGTGATTACTTTGTCGCGGTCTTTCTCGATCTTCTCCGGGGTGAGGATGGGAGTCTCCTGGGCTTTGAGCGGACGGCAGAGCACGTGTTCGGCGATGGCGGTGAACTTGGCGGTGTCATCGCCTTTGACGTTTTCGAGGGTGTGCTGGGCGAGGTTGCGGGCGGCTTCGATGAACTGGGGGTCGTTCATAGTGACGAGGGCCTGCAGCGGGGTGTTGGTGCGGTCGCGGCGGACGCAGCTGACTTCACGTGTGGGGGCGTTGAAGACCTCCATGTTGGGGGAGGGGGCGGTGCGCTTCCAGAAGTTGTAGAGGGTGCGGCGGTAGAGGTTTTCGCCGTTGTCCTGCTTGTACTTTTCGGTGCCCATGCCGACGACTTCCCAGACGTTTTCGGGCTGGTAAGGCATGGTGCCGGGGCCTCCCATTTTGGGCGAGAGCGAGCCGCTGACGGCGAGGGCGTAGTCGCGGATCATCTCGGCATCCATGCGGAAGCGCGGGCCGCGGGAGAACAGGGCGTTGTCGCGGTCTTTCTCGATCTTCTCCGGGGTGAGGATGGCGGCCTGACGATAGGCGGAGGAGGTGATGAAGAGCTTGAAGAGGCGCTTCACGTCCCAGCCGCTTTCGCGGAATTCCACGGCGAGCCAGTCGAGCAGTTCGGGATGTGTGGGCGGGCTGCCCATGATGCCGAAGTCATCGGTGGTCTTTACCAAGCCGGTGCCGAAGAGTTCCTGCCAGAAGCGATTCACCGTCACACGTGCGGTGAGCGGGTTCTCGGGGCTGACGAGCCACTTGGCGAGACCGAGGCGGTTCTTGGGCGCATCGGCGGAAAGTTTGCCGAGGGCTGCGGGGACGGCGGCATCGACGGCATCGCCGACTTTGTCATACTGGCCACGCATGAGGATGTTGGCCATGGGCTTGGCATCCATGCGTTCTTCCTGAATGTGGGTGAGGGGGCTGCGGGCCTTGATGGCTTCCTGCTCTGCGGTCAGCTTGGTGCTGCTGGCGAGGGCGGCCTGATAGGTGGCGTCCCGTGTGACGAGGTAATGCTCAAAGAGCGCCTCCTGCTGCTTGGGGCCACGCTTTTTAGCAGCGAGCATGGTGCGCAGGGGGCCGACCTTGGAAAGGGTCTGCACTTCGACGGCGGAAAGCTGGCGGTCATAGATGCGCACGTCCTGCACGCCGCCGTCGCTGAAGTAGGCGCCGTTGCTGCGCTGGCCGATGCGGGTGGGGGTGGTGGTCTTGATGCTGCCTTTGAGGGCGTTGGTATCGGGCTTGATGGGAGCTTCGACGCCATCCACAAAGATGCGCACGCTGCCAGCCTTGCCTTTGCCATCGTAGGTGACGAACACATGCTGCCAGACGCCGGGGCGCAGGGCGGGTTTGGCGGTGGAGACTTTGACGGCATCGTCAGGCCATTTGCTGACGATGTGGACGGAGAGCTTGGTGTCGCTCTGGAAGAGATCCCAGCCGCGGTAGTCGTTCTTTTCATCCATGCGGGCGAGGATGCTGCCGGAGACACCGGCGCGATCTGCGCGCACCCAGGCGCCGTAGCTGAAGGCGTGATCTTTTTCGAAGTCGCCCACGTCACCGATCTCAAAGGTGCCGTTCGGTTTCATCACGGGGGCAGGGCCCAGCTTGCCATCGGGCTTCCAGGTGACTTCACCCACGGCCTTGAAGGTCTTGGCGGTGCCGCAGGTGCCGGTCACTTCGCTGCCGGTGCCTTCATTGAGGGGAACATGGGCGGTGATGCCTTTGGTGGGCACGTCTTTGTCGAGGTCTTCGGGCTTGGCGCTGGTGAGCCAGAGATCAAAGAGCGGCTTGGCGGCTTTGCGTGAATCGTTCTGCTTTGCTTTTGCAGCGGCGATTTCGGTGGGCAATGCGCTCCAGCGTGGACGGTCTTTGTCGGTGGGCAGCACGAGAATAGGGCCGAGGCCGTCCTTCACATTGCCGTCCTTGGGCTTCTGCGTGGTGTTGCGGAAGAAGGCAGCGAGCGAGTAGTAGTCGCGCTGGGTGATGGGATCGAATTTGTGATCGTGGCACTGGGCGCAGTTGGTGGTGAGGCCCATGTAGACCCAGCCGAGGGTCTGCACGCGGTCGCTGGCGTAGATGGCCAAGTTTTCTTCATCGATGGTGCCGCCTTCATTGGTGGTGATGTTGCAGCGCTGGAAGCCGGTGGCGATGAGCTGGTCGTCGGTGGGCTTGGGCAGGAGGTCGCCGGCGATCTGTTCGATGGTGAACTGATTGAAGGGTTCGTTGCGATTGAAGGCTTTGACGACCCAGTCGCGGTAGGGCCAGATCTCGCGCTCTTTGTCGAAGTGCAGGCCGTGGGTGTCCGCATAGCGTGCGGCATCCAGCCAGTAGCGTGCGCGGTGCTCGCCATAGGCAGGTGATTTGAGGAGTTCATCCACCAGTGCCGAATAGGAGGCGTCTGTGATGGGAGAGCCGTCCTTAGGGGCGAAGCGGGACACGAGTTCCGGTGAAGGTGGCAGGCCGGTGATGTCGAGCGATACGCGGCGGATGAGTGCATGCGCATCGGCCTGAGCGGCGGGCTTGAGGCCGGCGGCTTCGAGTTTGGAGAGGATGAAGCGATCCACCGGATTTTTGATCCAGGCGCTGTCTTTGACCTGCGGCTCTGCCGAGCGCTGCGGGGCGATGAGCGACCAATGCGGCTGCCATGACGCACCTTGGGCGATCCATTCTTTCACCAGCGCGATCTGCTCCGGCTTCAGCGTCTTGTGAGATTCCGGCGGCGGCATGAGATCGTCCTCATCCTTGGTGATGAGGCGCTGGAAAAGGTTGCTGATCTCGGGCTGGTTTTTGATGACCGTGGGCTTTTCACCTTCCTTGGCGGTGAAGAAACCAGCCTCGGTGTCGAGCCGCAGTCCGGCTTTGCGCGTTCCTGGATCGGGGCCGTGGCAGTGGAAGCAGGCGTCTGCAAGGATGGGGCGGATGTCCTTGTTGAAGCCAATCGGCTGCGCCGCCACCGCTGAGGAGGCAAGGAGCGTGAAGAGCAGGGTGGGGTTGAAGCGCATGCGGGTGCTGAAGGTTGGTATGAAAATGTCTCGGACTGGTATGAATATGCTTACGGAGGGTTGACGCGGGATTTTGCGCCAATCTGGCTGAAATTTGGCCTCAATTTGTCATCAGACCATGGCGCTGCGCAATGCGAGGCGCTCGGACTCGGGGAGGCTGCTGGCGGTGATGGCCCGCCAGGCGGCATTGATGTCGATGCGGCTCCAGACGGCGGCGAGACAGTTTCCCAGGCTCAGGCGCTCCTTGGGAGTTCGCACATGTGTGAGCAGCATGAGCGCCAGATCCGGCCGGTGATGCTTCACGACGAGAAAGAGGTCTTTCAACTCTTCGTCATTGAAGGAGCGGATGACTTCCAGATCGCCGAGCAGGGCATCGAGTTGATGCAAATCGCGGGTGTGGCCGCGGTGGAGGCTTGCGGCAATGCGCCGTAGCTGCTCGCGGCGCTGGAGCAGGGAATGCTGGAGGTGCTTCATGCCCTAGAATACGCTGCGAGCTGCAATCCCGTCTTGCATGGGCATGGCATGCTTGTGTAAAATACGCGCATTATGGCGGCGATTTCACCACAGGCATTTCTACGACGGGTACGCGGTGCGGAGTTGATGAGACTCTTTGACCTGCTGCCGGATTTGTCGTTTTTCATCAAGGACCGCCAAGGGCGCTTCATGGCGATGAACCGGCGTAGCTGCGACTACTGCGGCGTGAAGCATGAAAAGGATGCCATTGGCAAAACCGACGAGGACTTCTTTCCGCGCAGCCGTGTCGCCGAGTACCATGCGGATGATGAGATCGTGATGCGCACGGGGACGCCTATTGTGAACCGTTTGGAAAGTGCGCCAGAGGCGGAGGGCTCGCCGCGTCTCGTCATCTCCAGCAAGATCCCGCTGCGAGATGCGGAGGGAAACATCATCGGCATCGCCGGATTCTCCCGCCAGGTGGAGCAGGTGCGCAGCCGCAGCTCAGGGGAGGCGCGCTTTGCCAAGGTGATTGAGCAGATGCACCAGCACCCGGACGAAGCGCTGAGCAGTGCGGCGATGGCGCGGATGTGCGGGCTTTCGCAGAGCCAGTTTGACCGCAGCTTTCGGCGTGTCTTTGGCTCTTCGGCGCGGCAGTACCTGCTACGCGTGCGAGTGGAGGCTGGCTGCCGACGGTTGGCTGAGACGGAGGATACCGTGGCTGCGCTGGCGGTGGAGCTGGGGTTCTTCGACCACGCGCATTTCACGCGGTGCTTTCGGCGCATCATGGGGCTGACGCCGGCGGAGTATAGGAAGCAGCGGGTGCCGAAGGGGACGAAGCGGGTGTGAGGTCAGAAAGGAGGTCTTCAGGAGAAATTTATTGCCGAATCCGAGGCAAAGATGGCGGACTTTCCTGCGTTGTCTCTGAACAAAAGGTGACACATGGAACGCGACGAAGGACTCAAAATTTATCTGAGTGAGATCGACAATGCGAAGCCGCTGACTCCTATGCAGGAGGGCGCGTCAGAGGAGGGCAAGGTTCGAGCGGGCCTGATTCGTGCGAATCTGCGGCTTGTGGTTAAGATCGCGCAGGAGCAACGAGCCAGCTCTGAGATGTCGATTCTAGACCTTATTTCCGCAGGCAATATCGGTCTGATCAAGGCTGTGGAGCGATTTGACCCGAGCAAGGAAGGCGATCTTGCAAGCTTCGCGAGTTGGTGGATCAGGCAGTCCATCAAACGAGCGATGAGCAGGTCGGCGAAGAAGATTCCTGCTTTCGGGCAAACGCCGCCTGACAAGGGGAGTGACGAGGATCTTGCCCTTCCTGCGTGATTTGAGAGAAGGCCACGCTGAGTACGAGTGAGCTTTAGCTCGCTCTGGGGACAATGCGCGTTTTCCAGAACGAGCTAAAGCTCTGGACTACTTTGGCCGGAACTCCGGTGCGCGTCTGGCCTGTGTGATCTGCTCAAACGCATGCCCCAGCGCGAGGATGCGGGCATCGGCGTTTGCGGTGCCCATGAAGGAGAAGCCGATGGGAAGGCCATCGACGAACCCCAGCGGCACGGTGAGGTGGGGGTAACCGGCCACGGCGGCGGGGGTGCTGGCGACGCGTGAGTCCGTGTCGCCACGTTCCAGATTGATGGGGCCGATGGGATCGTTGGTGGGACAGATCAGGGCGTCGAGCTGGTGAGACTGCAGAGCGGCATCGATGCCTTCGGGGCCGGCGAGGCGGCGGGCTTTTTCGCGTAGCTCGGCCCCTTCGGCGATGATCTCCGGGGTGCCGAGCTTTTCTGACTGCTCGAAGAACTCCTGGGCGAAATGAGGCATTTCTGCTTCGCGGTGTTTTTCGTTGAAAACGATGAGTTCGGCAAGAGAGCGCACGTCGCCACCGCGCTGTGCGAGGTAGGCGTTTAGATCCGTGCGCAGCTCGATGAGCATGGCCTGCCAGGAGAAGCCACCTGCGGCGCCCGTGTTGGGCAGGCGCACCGGATCGATGATGATGGCCCCGGCTTCGCGCAATTTTTGGAGCGCGATTTCAAACAGGGCGAGGACCTGTGGGTTCTTGCCGCACTGGCTGCTCACCACGCCGAGGCGTGCGCCTTTGAGTGCGTCTGGTTTTAAATCGACGGTGAAGCCTGCAGCGAGCACCTGCATGAGAAGGGCGGCATCTTTGACGGTGAGGGTCATGGGGCCTGCGGTGTCCTGCCAGTGGGTGATGGGGATGATGCCGCTGCCGCTGATGAGGCCGACGGTGGGTTTGAAACCGACGATGCCGCAGGCGCTGGCGGGGCTGACGATGGAGCCGTTTGTTTCTGTGCCGATGGCAGCGGGGACGAGTCCTGTGGCGACTGCGGCGGCAGAGCCTGAACTGGAACCGCTGGCGCTGTGGGTGAGGAGATGTGGATTGCGGGTGAGGCCGCCACGCGCGCTCCAGCCGCTGGTGGAATTGGGCGAGCGGATGTTGGCCCACTCACTGAGATTGGTTTTGCCGAGGATGATCGCGCCTGCTTCACGCAAGCGGGTGACGAGGGCGGCATCGTGCTTCGGCTTGTGATCGCGCAGGGCCAGAGAACCGGCGGTGGTCTGCATGGCGTCTGCGGTTTCGATGTTGTCCTTGATCAGGATGGGCAGGCCGTGCAGCGGGCCGGGCGGGCACGCGGCGGCGAGGGCTTTTGCGGCTGGGTTTAATTCGATGACGGCATTGATGTGCGGACCGCTTTTGTCGATCTGTGCGATGCGTTCGAGGCAATGCTCCACCAGCAGCAGTGGCGTGGTGTGTTCCTCTTTGAGCATGGTAGAGAGTTCGTCGAGCGTCGCATAGGGCAGGGGAGTGCGGTGCTGTTTAGTGCATGATGCCGGACACAGGGCCACAGCGGCGGATTGGAGCAGTCGGCGGCGGTTCATGTGGGAGAAGAATGTTGCAGGCAAAGGCTGGCTTCAAGTGCGTCTCAAACGTGCAATGAGAATGAATGTTGCGAGCGTGAGGTGCGGTCATTGAAGGGTGGAAAGCAGCGTGCGTAGTTTTCCACTTTTCATGCAGCCGACAACGCGAGCAGACATGACCACGCTTGTGACCGGCAGTTTTTCCGGTGGCTTCGTGCGCAGGCGTGTGTCAACAGGTTACCGTCTAGGAATGCTGCTGGTGCTGCTGGGGCTGGTCGTCCTTCCGCTGCTGTATCTGATGCTGATCGCTGGCATGGGCTGGTTGCTGAAGTGGCATGTGCAGCATGACCTGGTGTGGATCAAAACAGTCTCGGAGTGGAGTCATTACCATGGGAAGGCGACGGCGCTGGCGGGTTTGCTGTATCTCGCCGTCGCTGTGGCCGGGGTGATCTGTCTGGTGTTCATGACGAAGCCGTTGTTTGCGCCGCTGCCTGAGCAGCCGCCGACGGTGACCCTGGACCCGATTTCAGAGCCGGCGTTGTTTGCGTTGATTTACAGCATTTGCGATCTGGTGGGAGCGCCGCGCCCAGTGATGGTGGAGGTGGACTCCCGGGTGAACGCGTCGGCTTCATTCCGGCGCGGCATGGCCAGCTTTTTCGGCCACGACATGGTGCTGAGCATTGGCATGCCGCTGGTGGCGGGCATGACGGCACGCCAACTCGCAGGAGTGCTGGCGCATGAGTTTGGTCACTTTTCGCAGGGCGGGGGCATGCGGCTGAACTTTCTGGTGCGCAGCATCAATTTTTGGTTTGCCCGCGTGGTGCTAGATCGTGACCAGTGGGATGAGAGGCTGCAAGCGCTGGCGGGCAGGGAGGGCTTTTTCGGCTTCGTAGGGCTGTTTGCCAGTTGGATGGTTTGCCTGGGGAGGAAAGTGCTACGGATCCTCATGCAAGCCGGGGGCGCCATCAGCGGCTTTTTTTCACGGCAGATGGAATACGACGCGGATGCCTATGGTGCTCTGGTGGCGGGCAGCAGCGAGATGGCGGGTGCGCTGGTGCAACTGGAGCTGCTGGGCCAGGCGGAAAAAGCCACGATGGAAAACCTGTTCTCGAAGCTGGAGCAGGGGGAACTGCCTGACAATTTGCCGGGGCGCATCGCCAGCTGTCAGTGGGCCATGCCGGAGTCCTTGCGGGAGAAGGTGAAACGCAAGGCGCTGGCGGAGGAGTCCTCATGGTGGGATACGCATCCTGCGCTGAATGAACGGGTTGAGAAGCTCAAGGACACGGCGGCCAAGGGGGTGTGCCATCTGGACATGCCCGCGGAGCAGTTGTTTCGTGACTTCACGGGTCTGTGCAAAACGGTGTCGCTCTACTGGTATGACGTGGAGCTCGGAATGGATCTCAATAAGTTTAAACTGGTGGATACCGATGACGTGGGAAGGGTGCAGATGGACAAGCGGCAGCGCCACGCGCAGGAGGCCGAAGAGCAGAAGACCATGGACCGGGAGGTGGCTGAGTTGTTTCGCAAAGCGCAGGTCCGCGAGACTACCGTGAATGAGATGTTTGGCCATCCGCCGCCTGCTCATCGACTGCTGCCGATGCCGATGGGCACGCCGGAGGAATGGGCCCCGGCAGCGTCGATGGTGGAAGCTTGGAAGGCGGAATACGGGCCTGCGTGTGAGCGCGAGAAAATGCAACGCGACAAGCTGTGCAAACGGACGCTGGCCTGTCACTTGCTGCACCTGGGCCATGATCTGACGAGCCTCGCTGGTCTGGGAACGGACACGCGCAGCGCCGCTGCGGTGATGGCTGCGCAGGCGGAATCATTGCAGGAGCACGAGATCACATCTAAACAGCTCGCCGTTTTTGAACAGGCTGGCTGGACACGCATCACGGCTGCCTTGGCCTGGCATTTTCAGCAGGAGTACACCCGGCCGTCGTGGCGCGAGGAGGTGAGACTGATGGTGGAGGCGCAGCGTGCGCTGGCCACTGCCATGCGGCATTTGATGGCCGTTTGTGTGGAGGCCATGCTGGTGGAAAACGCCAGCGCTGTGCCGATGCAGGTACGCTACGAATATGAGGCACGGGTGCATGCAGAATGGATCAATGGCATGCGGGTCCTCGGTACGGCTGCCGATCCTTATGCTCCGCAATCCAGGCCCCTCTCGGAGGCACTGGGACAGCAATCGCAGGGCTCGGCTGATGGTAGGTTCTTGATCGAGTCCTACACGCAGCTGAAAAACAACCTGTGTCAGTATGCCAACCGTGTGACACAGGACCTTTGCCTCCTGGCCCGTGAGGTGGAACTGACCGAAGAGGATGGACCGTGGAAGCCCGCTTTTCGGACCCCCACTTTGTCTGCCTGGCAGTCCACCACCATGGCTTCGGCGGCTTGATTTGCGGGGGCGGGTTCCTTGGATCCTCGTTCGGGTGGTCGTTTTGGAGCAAGATTGGAATGCACTGCGGCAGGCGAAATCGCCACTCCTTCTGATTTTTATCATTGTCACTTCGGAGCCGACATGATAAAAAACGCGCCTTCGTGAAATTTTCCGTCTTTCGTTTGGTCGCTGTTTTCCTTGTTTTTTCCGCTGCTTTGAGCGCGGAGGAACCCATGCTGCCGCAGGCCCTGGGTGCCGGTGCGTCGTTTCATGCAGACGGGCCGCGTGGCTTTCTGAAGCCTTCCAAGTCGATCAAGCCCCCGGTAAGCGCCGTGGCGGCAGTCCCTGCGCCTGCCATCGTGCAGTCGCCAACGGCGGAGACCCGCCTGCGCAGGCTGGTGGTGGTTTCGGGGGCGATGACGCCGGAAGCCATCCGTGACACCATTCTCGCCTGCGGGCAGACACGCAAGCCGGTGACCACGGCTGGCGGAGTGAATGCGCCTGCGCCCATGCTGTCTGATCTGGCCGGGTTGTTTGGTTCGAAGGTGACCGAGGACACACAGAAGAAAGTTTTGGAAACGGTGCGCAAAGGCATGGGATCGTCCGTCAAGCCGCTCCAGAGAGTGGAAGTGGTCGGCTGGCTGCCCAGTGAAGGCGTCATGGCCGTGGCGGTGTATCCGGAAAGCTGAAAGTGCTTTCCATGAAAAGTGCCCCGGTCGAGAAGCCTGCTGCGTTTACGGCATCTGACACCGTTTTCACCCCTGCTCCGATCGTGCCATCCATTCCACGTGTCCTGCTGGCAGAGGCAAGCCTGCCCTACCGGCGTGTGATTCGCGAGGCGCTGATGGCCTTCCGCATCTGCGAAGTGGATGATGCTCCCAGCGGAGAGCGTGCCTTTGAACTGGCGCTGCAGCGTGAGTACTCGCTGTTTTTGTTTTCACTGCCTCTGCCTGACATGACGGGCGACATGCTCGACCGTCTGCTGAGCAAGGCCTACCCGATGGTGCATTCCGGCGTGCATGCCGCGCCACCGGTGATTTTCCTTATTCAGCCAGGGGATGGGCTGCGGTTTCAGGAGTTGCAGCGTGATGTGCGCGTGCGTGGCAGCATGCCGCTGCCACCGAAGCTCGATGTGCTTCTTGCTGTGACGGCATCCTTGCTGCCAGAGCGCCAAGGATTTATCGTCCCACCTTTTCCACCCCCTCATGTTCCCTGATCCTCAGCGTCGCAGTGTCAAAATTTGTGGCATCACCCAGCCCCAGCAGGCTGCGGTGATCTTTGCCCTGGGGGCGGATGCTGTGGGCATCAATCTCTGGCCCAAGTCGAAACGCCACATGCCTCTGGAAGTGGCGGTGAATTCACTGCAGAACGTGGCGGCAAAGAATGCCCTGGTGGCCGTGCTGGTGAATCCGGATGCGGCGCTGCTGGATGCGGCGATTTCCAGCCAGTTGTTTCAAGCTTTGCAACTCCACGGTGATGAAACACCGGCGGATGTGGAGCGGCTGATGAAGCGCGGTGTGAACGTCATCAAGGCGCTGCAGGTGCGTGATGCGGCGTCACTGGCGCAGATCGGCGAGTTTCCGTGCGAGTCGATTTTGCTCGATGCCTACAATCCCGGTACCTATGGCGGAGGCGGGCATGTATTTCCGTGGGAACTCGCTGTGCGTGCGAAGGAAATGTTTCCAGCCAAGCAGTTCCTGCTCTCCGGGGGGCTGACCCCTTATAACGTGCGTCAGGCGGTGGAGCAGACACTGCCCCTAGCTGTGGATGTGGCCAGTGGCGTGGAGTCGCTGCCGGGCAGCAAGGATCTGCTGCAAGTGGCGCGGTTTATTTCCGATGCGCGGGATGGATGGGCGGCGCGGAGCAGCCAAGAGATCAATGAAGAGGGATAAGGCTGCCGAAGGATGGGACAGAAACAGAGCGCTTGTGCAGCCCTCTCTATTCGTCATGCTACAAGCGTCATTCCCACTTATGCAGCCCGATCCTTTTCGCCTTCGCCTTTCCGCCCTCATGGGCTTCCTCGCCATCGCTCTGGGGGCTTCGGGCGCCCACGGGCCGGTGCATGACAAACTCTTGGCTTCTGGTGAACTCGCTCACTGGGAGACGGCGGTGCAGTATCAGCTGCCGCATGCCGTTGTGCTGCTGCTGCTGACGCTGCTGGCCAGCAGCAAACCGATCATGGTCTGGGCCTGGCGTCTTTTTTTCGTGGGCATCCTGCTGTTCAGCGGCTCGCTTTACGTGCTTGCCTACACCGGTACGAAATGGCTGGGAGCCATCACTCCACTGGGTGGATTGAGCTTCATGGCCGCCTGGCTTTTGATCGCGATGTCGGCGAAAGGAAAATAAGTGCTGAAGTAATCTGCGCGACACGTGAAAAACACGTTGCGTCATGATTGGAGCTTGCTCCTATACCGGCCCTTCAAGTCAGAGGCTCGGTAGCTCAGTCGGTAGAGCAGGGGATTGAAAATCCCCGTGTCGGCGGTTCGATTCCGTCCCGAGCCACTTCTTGAATAGTCAGATTCAAGAGGTGTGTGTGGTTTTTGGATCAAGGACTTTAATGCTAACAAGGTTGCCATTTATCGACACTCAAATGGCAGGTTCTGAAGGGCATCTGTTGTGCCCTCCATAATGAGGCAAGGACTCGGACATAAACAGGTTGTAGTTCGGTTTTTGTGGTGTCAGTTTCGCTGGCTTGCGGTGATTTTTTGTTGTGGTCGTTGCGGAACAGAATGGCCTCCGAATGAACAAGGGGGCATTGTTGAAAATCGTCGGCTCCACACAGGGACTGATGTGTGGCAGCGAATCAGACGATACGCGCAATCTTTCGCTGATCTGTGCCTGATTGCTGCGAGCGAGGCTGGCAGCAAATGAATCTAGCTATTCATGCGCTTCACCAGAAGCAACGGAGGATTGCCTGCAACCGTGAGCATCCGGTCAGTTAAGGTCTGAATGGCATGGCATCTCGTGGCAGGGTATGTTTTATGACAGATAGGCCATTTTAAGAATATAGGCCTAAATGATTTGGTATAAAACATGCTGGACATTTGCACTGCTCATTCCATTCTCGGCGCTTGCTCACTTTAAACACACTGCTTTCCATCTGCCTATTACACCTTGGTTAAAAGCATTAATGTGCTTAGA
>JAPLUN010000439.1 GCA_026397715.1 Verrucomicrobiota bacterium | reverse complement strand
GGCAAGGTGATCTATGAGGAACGCATCGAAGGCACCGCAGGCAGCGCCAAATTCTTCAGCAGCCCGGTGGCGGGAGATGGCAAGATTTTCTGCGCCAGCCAGCAGGGTGATCTCATTGTGATCAAAGCGGGACCGAAGTTTGAGAAGCTCGCGGCGAGCAAGCTGGACGGCCCGGTGAATTCCGTGCCTGCGATCGGGGATAAGAGGATCTACGTGCGGACGGCGAACTCGCTGTATAGCATTGGGGCCAAGGGGCAGCCGGTTCCTTGAGTGGGGTGCGGTGCACGATGCTGGGAGCAAAGGCGCGGTGGGAGATGGGTGCTGGCATCGCTCCGCGATGCGTGCACCTGAATGCGAATACGAACACGCCCACGAGAGGTGTCGCTCCGCTCAACCTCTCGCTACAGGCTTGGATGGCTTCGCCATCGGGGTTCGGAGATGTGGGTATAGCCAGGCGTCATAGGTCTACCTTGTTAAGCGTTTGAGGCGAAGCGGAGCGTTCCTTGTTCCACAGGAACAAGGCTACTTTGCTTCGCACGGACGGCAGCCGAAAGCTGCTGGCCTGACGACACTGACGATCAAGTCTCACAAGGCTTGAAACAGGCCCGGGTTGAGAACCCACTGATGAGGCGGGGCGAATGGGAATCTCTGCGAAGGCGGGTTTCTACCGTGTGGCTTTTCGGTCAGCAGGAGCGGGGCTTATTCCTGTGGCGGATCATTCCAGAGCCGGTTAAAAACCGGCGCTCCCAGTACGGAATGCTGGCGCGGCATTTCATGGTCTGCTGAGAGGTTTCCGAAACGGTCTATATCAGCGCGTCAGCACGGGCACAGACAGACGGATCTCGGGCGTGATGGCGGGTTTGAGCGTGGCGCCTTGCTTGGGCAAGATGGCGAGCATGTTGTCGTGGGCGATGCGTTTGGCGGTTTCGGGTTTCATGGCGTCGAGCAGGAGGTAGTAGCGCTGCATGACGGGGGGGTAGTCGTGAAAGCGGCCGACTTTGTCGGAGCCGATGATGAAGCGAGCGGGGTATTTTTCGAAGAGGGCGAGCCACTCGGCGACGGGTTTGCCGTCTTTGACGAGGTAGGTGTCGAAGAGGACCCAGGAGATGTCGATGCTGAGATTTGAGTAGGTGGCCAGCATGCGGTCGATTTCTTGTACAAGGGTGGGGACGTCCACGCGGCGGCTGATGCCGGCATGGCACCAAACGAATTTGGTTTTGGGATGCGTCATGACGGCTTCCTCGAACTCGTGCAGGTAGATGGGTTCGCGCTTCCAGACGGAGGAGGCATTGGAGTGGACGAAGACGGGCAGGTCGAGCTCGGCGGCGAGCTCGTAGATGCGGTGGAGGGAGTCGTTGTTGGCCTGGGGAGTCTCGCCGTAGGTGAGGGCGGAGAGATCATCATGGCGGGTCATGACTTCGCCGATGCCCTGCCAGAAGCCGGGGTTCCATTCGATCATGCGGCGGACGTGGTCCACGGCGTTGCGGTCCGCGCCGTTGAAGCCGCAGATGATGGGGTGGAAGTGTTTGCGCTCGAGTTCGGGGAGGGCCTGAATCTCGCGCGCGACGAGCATGTCGGTGGCGGAGTACCAGTAGCAGCGGGCGTCGTCCTCGAGGTAATACTGGGGCTGCTGGGGCTCGGATTCGGACCACTGTTTGACGACGGGCATGCCGCTGACGACAGCATCTGTGACGCCGGATTTCTTCATGGCCCGGAGGGCGGCGGGGGCACCGTCCGTGCGCTGGAGGAAATCGACCAGGTGCAGGTGGCAGTCTGCCATGGAGTAGCGCACGGGTTCAGGCTCCACGGGGACCGTAGCGGGGGGCTGGGCGGGAGTGGGGCTGGCAGGCTTTTTTTGCAGATCACGGGCGAGCAGTGCGGTGACAGCCAGACTGAGCAAAATGGGGAGAACGAGGGTGATTTTCATGGGGTCAGAGGGATCGCGGGGGCTGCGCAGCGGAAATGGGTGCCTGATGAGCCGGAGGAGGCCGAGTCATCCCGGCAAAAGGGCCGGATTTCTCTCTCTTTGGGGCAACGTGGCAGTGCATGCGGATGCAGTGTGAAACGCGGGGTGTGCAGGGATAAACGAAGGCGCGGGGGCGGCACAACTGGTAAATCGTGCCGATTCCATCAATCCGGCTCATGCGGCGCATGAGGAAAATCCCCTTTGCCAAGCGGGAGGGGGCGGGTATGTCTGCGGCCCCTAAATATGAGCAAAAAAAGTGACTTCGGATTGATCGGCCTCGCTGTGATGGGCCAAAACCTCGTTCTCAACGTGGAAAGCCGCGGCTTCCAGGTGAGCGTCTTTAACCGCACCACCAGCGTGACGGATGAATTTGTGGCCAAACACCCCGGCAAAGCCCTCGTGGGAACCCACACTCTGGAAGAGTTCGTGCAGAGCCTCGCCCTGCCGCGCAAGATTCACATCATGGTGAAATCCACCGCCGTGAAGGACACCGACCGTGACGCCGTGGACGCGGTGATCGAGCAGCTCATCCCCCTCCTCGACAAGGACGATATCATCATCGACGGCGGCAACAGCTTCTACCAGACCACGGAGCGCCGTGACGCCTACCTCGCCGGCAAGGGACTGCGCTTCATCGGCGCGGGTGTTTCAGGTGGTGAAGAAGGTGCGCGCAAAGGCCCCTCCATCATGCCTGGTGGCCCTGCCTCCACGTGGGAAGTGATGAAGCCGATCTTTGAGAGCATCGCCGCGAAAGTGGACGGCGAGCCTTGCGTGATCCACATCGGCCCTGGCGGCGCGGGTCACTACGTGAAGATGATCCACAACGGCATCGAGTACGGCGACATGCAGCTCATCTGCGAAGCCTACAACATCTTCAAGCACGCTGGATTCACCACCGACGAGATGGCCGCCATCTTCAACGAGTGGAACGAAGGCGACATGCAGAGCTACCTCATCCAGATCTCCGGCAAAGCGCTGGAGCAGAAGGATCCTGAGACGGGCAAGCCGATCGTGGAACTCATCGTGGACAAGGCCGGCCAGAAGGGCACGGGCCAGTGGACGCTCATGAATGCGGCTGAAAACGCCGTGGTGATCAGCACCATCAACGCCGCTGTGGAAGCACGCATTCTTTCCTCCCAGAAGAAGCAGCGCGTGGCTGCCAGCACGCAGCTCACCGGACCGACCGTGAACATCACGACGGACAAGGCCGAACTGGTGAAGAAGGTGCACGACGCACTCTACGCCTCCAAGATCATCAGCTACGCGCAGGGTCTGGACCTCATCCAGACGATGGGTGCGAAGAAGGACTGGAAGCTGGACCTCGGTCGCATCGCCGCCATCTGGCGCGGGGGTTGCATCATCCGCGCACGTTTCCTCAACCGCATCACCGATGCGTATCGCACGAACGCTACTCTCGCGAACCTGATGCTGGATCCGTTCTTCAAGGACGTGCTCAGCACCACGCAGCAGAACTGGCGTGAAGTGGTGAGCCTCGCGACGCTGAACGGTATCCCCGTCCCTGCGTTCAGCGCCAGCCTCGGCTACTACGACAGCTACCGTGCGGCACGTCTGCCAGCGAACCTGCTGCAGGCTCAGCGCGACTTCTTCGGTGCTCATACCTATGAGCGCACGGACAAGCCTGAGGGCCAGATGTTCCATACGGAATGGCCTGAGGTGATTGGCTGAGGTATTTTATGACTCCAGTTGCAGAGCGACTGGGTGACTTTGAAGGCGGCTGGGGTGACCCGGCCGCTTTTTTTGTTTATTAGAGGCCTCGATGTCCTATCATGATTCCATGTCCGCTGAGCTCACTCCTGAATACATCGCCACACTAAGGCGCATGACCGGCGCGCAGAAGCTGCGCACGGCGTTTCAATTGTACTGGGGGGCCAGGAAGATCAAAGCGGCGCGCTTGCGCCAACAGTTCCCCGACTGGACTGAGGAACAGGTGCAGCAGCGAGTGAAGGAGATTTTCATGCATGCAGTCACGTGAGCCATTTCTGATTTTCACGCAGAAGCTGAACGAACTGGGCGTGCGGTACATGGTCAGTGGCAGCGTAGCGGCCATCTACTATGGGGAGCCGCGCATGACCAATGACGTGGATATCATTGTCTTCCTGCGCCGGGAGGATTCGCGACGCCTTCTGGAGGCCTTTCCAGCTACAGAGTTTTACTGCCCGCCGCTAGAAGTCATCGAATCAGAACGCAGCCGGGATCAACGCGGTCATTTCAATCTGATCCATCATGAAACAGGCTTCAAAGCCGACATTTACATGACCGGCAAAGATAAGCTTCATGCCTGGGGAATCGCTCATGCCATCCAAGGAGACATTGACGGATATAAGGTGGTCTTCGCACCGCCGGAATACGTCATTGTCCGCAAACTGCAGTTCTTCCGTGAAGGCGGCTCAGGCAAGCATTTGCGCGACATCAGCCGCATGTTGACCGGCTTGGGCGATGACTGGAATCGCCAGCCTTTGCAGGGAATGATTGAAGCGCACAAGTTGCAGGACGAGTGGCAGAGAGTTCTCGAACACGCGGAGTGACTCGGATCAATTATTGTCCAATCTCTATAAAAAACGGAGCCCGGCTCTTTCGAGACGGGCTCCGCGTGGGGGGCTGGGTTATGCTTTGAGCATGCGGGGGAGGACGGAGGCGGGGACTACTTCGTAGCTGGTGGGGACCATGGAGTAGCTGGCGCGACCGCGTGAGAGGCTGCGAATGGCTCCGGCGTAGCCGAACATCTCTGCCAAGGGGACTTCGGCGAGGATGCCGGATTCGGTGCCACGATGATCAATGCCGGTGATGCGGGCGCGGCGACGGTTGAGATCGCCGAGGATGTCGCCCTGGTGCTCGTCGGTGACGGTGCATTCGACCTGCATGACGGGCTCCAGCAGCACGGGGGCGGCGAGGCGCACGGCTTCGCGGAGGGCTTCGCCAGCGGCCATGCGGAAGGCCTGGTCGTTGGAGTCCTTGGCGTGGAAGGCGCCGTCGATGATGCGGACGCGGACATCCACCAGC
>JAPLUN010000341.1 GCA_026397715.1 Verrucomicrobiota bacterium | reverse complement strand
ATTTCTGCCGTCTGAAACGCTGGGCCTGTGCCAGCACTCGGCGAGACAAACTCGCCGCACATTTCCTCTCACTTATCCAGTTTGCTGCTGTCATCGACTGGCTTCAATATGGACGTTGAGGGGTTTTCAAACACCGCCTAGTGCTGAATCTGCTCGAAGACGGCTGCCGTGGCGTGCTGGCGCACATTAGTTCAGCCCTCGCGTAAAATGGCCTCCGCCACACGCATGCCATCCGCAGCTGCGGAGATGATGCCACCGGCATAGCCCGCGCCTTCGCCCGCTGGATAAAAATGCTTCACACCGGTGCATTGCAACGACTGCGCATCTCGCGGGATGCGGGCGGGTGAGGAACTGCGAGTTTCCACGCCCGTGAGCACCGCTTCATCCAGGGCAAAGCCGGGCAGGTTTTTGTCGATGCGCGGAATCGCCTCCTGAATCGTCTCAATCGTGTATTCGGGCAGCACCTCGCACAAATTAGACCAGACCACGCCCGGCTCATAGGATGGCAGCACCTTGCCGGGGCCGGTCGAGGCGCGTCCTGCGAGGAAATCGCCGAGCAGCTGTGCTGGCGCGTGATAGTTGCCACCACCGAGCACAAAGGCCCGGCGCTCCAGATTGCGCTGAAACTCGATGCCGCTCAGCACATCGCCCGCCGGCATGTCCTCGGGCCGCACATCCACCATGAAGCCGCTGTTAGCATTCGACTCTTCGCGGGCGTAGCTGCTCATGCCGTTCGTCACCACCATGCCTGGCTCGGATGAGGCCGCGACAACGAGTCCGCCGGGGCACATGCAAAAACTGTAGGCCGCACGGCCCGTACCGCAGTGAGCCACGAACTTGTAAGGCGCTGAACCGAGCCGTTTATCCCCGGCCCATTTGCCGTACAGGCTGCGATCGATCAGCTTCTGCGGGTGCTCAATGCGCACTCCGATGGAGAATGGCTTGGCCTCAAATGGCACGCCATGCCGGTGCAGCATGTAAAAGGTGTCCCGTGAGCTGTGACCAATGGCGAAGATGAAGCGCGAGCCCTCGATCGTTTCACCATCCGCGAGGGTCAATGCACGCATCACGCCTTCTTCGATCACCACATCCGCCACACGGGCGCCAAAACGCACCTCGCCACCCAGGGCGATGATTTCTTCACGCACATGCCGCACGACCTTGATCAGACGGTCCGTGCCGATGTGGGGCCTGCTTTTGATCAAAATGTCCTCGGGGGCCCCTGCGGCCACCATTTCACGCAGCAGCCAGGGGATGCGGTGCTCGCGGTCCCGAATCTGCGTGTAGAGCTTGCCGTCCGAAAAGGTGCCTGCACCGCCTTCACCAAACTGCACGTTTGATTCAGGATTGAAATCCCAGCCGCGCCGCCAAAAGCCGGTCACATCGCGTGCGCGGTCGCCCGCCGCCTTGCCGCGCTCCAGCAGAAGCGGCTTGAGTCCCGCACGGGCCAGCAGCAGGCCGCAGAACAAGCCGCAGGGTCCGGTGCCAACAATCACAGGCCGCGCAGAGGATGAACGCGCCACGTTTTGCGCCACCTCCTGGTAGATCTCATCCGGAGCCGGGCCGATGCGTGGATTTTTGCCGATGCGCTTGAGCACGCGCGCCTCGTCTTTCACTTCGACCAGGAGCGTAAAACTGAACTCCACATGCCCGCGCCGGGCATCAATCGCCCTCTGCTTCACCTTGACGCTGATCACGTCCTCATCGCGTGCGCCCAGCTGTTTCACCACCGCACGACGAAGATCATCTTCTTGATGATCGACGGGAAGGAGAACTTGGGAGAGCTGCAGCATGGGAGACGGGATTTGGCGGCAGTGCCAATAGCCCACGCCATAGCCATATCAACCCTACTTCGTGATCGCCGGCTTCTCCTGGGGAGGCGAGTACCAGCCAAAGACCTTGTCGCCATTGAACAGCTTGTGATGCTCAGGGGTCATGCCGCCGTAGTCGGCGATGACTCCCGCCTGCTCCACCGTGCCGACGCGCAGATTGGCATACACATCGCCTTCATCGTAGAGCACATGCAGCGGATCGCGGCTGTTCAACTGCACGCCTTTGACCGGTTTGACGACGGTGAATCTCCAGGTGGTGTCGATGTGCTGGATGGAACCCAGTTCACGGTAGGTCAGAGCCTTCGGCACATTTTTGAGATCATACTGCGCCACATTGTTGGCACGCCATGGATCATAGGCCGGGCTGCCCGGATTGGAGTAATCACCGGTCCAGAACCGCTGATACGGGGTGGGATCAGGCTGCGCGGCACGGATCGCCGCAGGGGATTGCGTGACCGGGAAATTGTGAATCACAGGCAGCGGATCGATGCGGTCCGCAATTTTGCCCACGAGCGAGAACACATCACTCACCCGGCCATAGGTGAAGAACTGGTGGGAATCCATCAGCTCTGAGGTCGAAACACGGGTCTTTTTGACCGTCAGCCGATGCTCATTGGCGTTGGAAAACAAATTGAAGCTCAGAAGGTAGTCGATGTCCTTGTCGAGCGCCGGCACCTTGGTGGGCGCATCTTTGGGCAGCACCAGGGTCTGAGTGCCGTTCTTGGTCTCCTCGGTGGTCAGATTGAACACCCGCATCTGACCGCGACGCAGCAAATTGGTGCTGAGACTGTCCGCCAGTGCCCGGCCCAGATCAGGGCGGCGCGTGCCGTCCACCGTCACATCTTCCGCAAAGATCGCCACCTTGGGGCGTTCCGCGCTTTTGACGCTCCAGTCGCCCTCGGCGTGTATTTTGACGGAGATAACCGTGCTCAATAGAGCAGCCAAAGCGAAGGTAATTCGGTTCATATACATGGCCTGTTGGAGTTCAGGCGATGTTAAAGGTTCAAAAATCGCTTGGGAAGCGAAATTTCGACCCCTCAGGGGCGTGGGCTGGGGCGGTTCAAAAAGGCCTCATGCTCCGATTTTTCCAGCAGGCCGTCGCTATTTTTATCCAGTAGCTGGAACAGCTGGGGCGGTCCGCTGAACTCCTCTTTGCTGACCTTGCCGTCCTTGTCCTTGTCATCGCGGCCAGTAATGACCTCCCAGGGAATGCCGCGCCTCCCTCCCCCCTGGGGCACGCCCTTGCGTGGATCACGATCCATCATCGCCGCATCCGCAGTGCTTTCGGTGGTGAGCGCCTCTGTCTTTGCCGAGCTGCTTTTCAGCCGCTCGGCGAAGAAGTGGCTGACCATGTCGTCGATGTTTTTGCCGACAAAACCCGGCCCACCGTGTCCGGCACCGTGAATCGTGTGAAAATGCACGCTGACCTCCGACTGCTTGAGCGCATCAAACAAGAGCTGGCTCTGATTGATCGGCACGGTGGGGTCCTTGTCGCCGTGCACGACGAGAAAAGGAGGATCATCCTTGCTGACGTAGGTGATCGGGTTCACCCGCGCGGCCTTGTCCTTGTTTTGCATCACGGCGCCACCGATCAGTTTCGCTTCGGGTGAAGAATCCGTCGCATGGCTCTCATATCCCGGTGTGGTGACGAACACCGTGAAGTCCGTCGGCCCGTAGTAGTCGCACACCGCCTGCACGCGGCTGGATTGGCCCAGGTTGGCACCCACATCGAACGCCTTCACATCACCGCTGGCGCCGATCAGCGCCACAAGATGTCCGCCTGCCGAGCTGCCCCACACGCCAAAGCGCTGCGGATCGAGAGAATACTCTTTGGCATGCGCCCGCAGCCAGCGGATCGCGGCTTTGCAATCCTCGATCTGTGCCGGGAACACCGCGTGACCGCTCAGGCGGTAATTGATGCTGGCCACGGCGTAACCCTGCGCGACATAACCGGCACGCAGGGGCGGACAGCCATCCTTGCTGCCGTTCTGCCAGCCTCCACCATGCACCCAGATGATGAGCGGCAGGGGGCCTTCGGCTTTCTCCGGCAGGTAGAGATCGAGCTTGTGCCGCTCATGCCCGCCTTCGACGTAAACGAGATCACGATGCGCCTGCACTCCCGCGATCTGCCCCTGTGCAGAAATGACAAGGCTCAGCGCTACAAAGAAGGAGAGGATGATGCATCTCATGGGCCTGATGAATGCCCGGCCCTGCTGAAAGTTGCGCTGTTGACTCAAGGTTTTTTCACCAACGCCATCACTTCAACCGCACCGATGGCCTGATGAAACACCATCTGGGTGCCCAACTGATGAATGACGGTGGCCTCACTTTTCTTTTTCCGTGCCGGCAGTGCATCTTCAATCACGGTCTGAATTTCCGAGACATGACCCACCGCATTGCCAAACTGATCAATCAACGCCGAGCCGCTTGAGCCGGGGGCCCAGTCCGTCGTTGTTTCAAGCCATACAGGCTTGGGTGCCTCAGTACCTTCTGGCAGCTTGTCCGCCTCCTTTTTGGTCATGAACGAACGCTTCACAAAGCGACTCACAATACCTTCGCTGAAGTAACCACGCTTGCCGCTAGGGTCGCTAAAACACCACACGGAATCCCCCGGACTCACGTCCAGACTAAGCGGCAGTGGAGTGAGCGGCTGGCCGGACTTCACTCGCAGGATAGCGCAGTCGGTACCAATATTGCAGGCGAGCACTTCCGTGACGGGCAGGATCACATCCTCCTCCGTGGCCACCACCAGCCAGCCCTCTTTCATGTTGGGCGGCGGCGCGATCACATGCGCACAGGTGGCCACCGCGCCATCGGCCGTGATGGCATATCCGCCCGACAGATCGAGATGCCATTTGTCACACTTGGAACACAGGTACAACTGCCCCACGCGAAGGTGTGACATGCGCGCACGCTGCCAGCGTTCGCGAGCAGTCACGGGTTTTGAATCAGTGACCGGCAGGGTGATGTCGCACTGCGCGCGTTGCGCCTGCTCCAGCGCCTTCGTCATCGACAGCAACTCGGAAGCTCCCTGCAGTTTTTTCGCCTGCTCCATCAGCACCGCATTCGGGCGCGCCCCTCGCCCTTCAGCATAGACCGGCACACCCGGTGCCTGCGCACAGGCGATGCGGGCGGACACCAGCAGGAGCAACAGGGCGCAGGCTTGTTTCATGAGGATCAGCCGATTTTCTCAGCACCGAAGTGACCGCGCAGAGCCTCAGGAATCAGGATCGTTCCATCAGCCTGCTGATACGTTTCGACGAGTGCCACAAACAAACGAGCCAACGCCGTGCCGGAGCCATTCAATGTGTGGGGGATGCGGTTTTTGCCGTTCTCATCCTTGTAGCGCAGGTTCATGCGGCGGGCCTGGTAGTCGCCGAAATTCGAGCAACTCGACACTTCAAGGTAAGTACCCTGCCCCGGTGCCCAGACTTCGATGTCATAGGTCTTGGCCGAGCCAAATCCAATGTCGCCTGTGCAGAGCTCAATGACGCGATAGTGCAGGCCGAGCAGTTGCAGCACCTTCTCCGCATTCGCCGTGAGACTTTCCAGTTCGGCCATGCTTGTTTCTGGCGTGACGATCTTCACCAACTCGACCTTGTCGAACTGATGCATGCGGATCAGCCCGCGCGTGCCCAGCCCTGCGCTGCCCGCCTCACGGCGGAAGCAGGGCGTGTAGGCCGCGTAATTCACCGGCAGCTTTTCCAAAGGCAGGATTTCATCGCGATGCAGATTCGTCACCGGCACTTCAGCGGTGGGGATGAGATAGAGATCGTCTGCGGCGCTGTGATAAACCTGATCACCAAATTTAGGAAGCTGGCCGGTGCCGACGAGGCACTCCGACTTCACCAGCAACGGCGGGCTGATTTCCTCATAGCCATGCTGCGTGGTGTGCAGATCCAGCAGGAAGCTGATCAAGGCGCGCTCCAGCCTGGCACCAGCGGCGCGATACACCACGAAGGCGCTGCCGGAGATTTTTGCCCCGGCTTCAAAATCGAGCATGCCGAGAGCCGCACCGAGCACGGTGTGGTCCTTCGGCTGGAAGTCATACGTGGGCTTCTCACCCCAGACCTTCACTTCAGGATTTTCCTCGGCAGTGCTGCCCACGGGGCAGGCTTCATGTGGCAAGTTCGGAATGCTCAGGAGCAGATCGCGCTGGCGTGCGTCCGCCACATCGGCCTCGCGACCGATTTCTTCGATGCGGCTGCCGATGCCACGCACCTCCGCCTCGATGGCGCTGGTGTCCTGGCCGTTCTTTTTCGCGATGCCGATCTCTTTGCTGATGCGGTTGCGATCACTCTGCAGCTTCTGCCGTTCCGTCTCTGCGGCGCGACGCTGAGTGTCAATGGACTGCACCTCATCCACCAATGACGCGAAGTCCCCACTGCGGTTGGCGAGGCGCTGTTTGACCTGATCTGGGTTGTCACGAATGAGGCGGATGTCGAGCATAAGGGCCGGGAGGTTAGCGGGAGTGTGCGTCTTGTCGAGTGCCGGAAGGCGTATTGACAGCAGGAATCGCAGTCCGACCTTCTCTCCGTGATCTACCTCGACGCCAACGCCACAACGCCGGTCGATCCAGCAGTGCTGGAGGCGATGCTGCCGTTCCTGCGCGAACACTACGCCAATCCCTCTGCCAGCTATGCCGCCGGGCGCAGGGTGCGCCGCGCCATCGAGCAGGCGCGGGCCCAGGTGGCAGCGCTGCTCAATGCCAGCCCGGTGGAAATCACTTTCACCAGTGGCGGCACCGAATCCATCAATGCCGTGCACGCCTCCGTGCGCACCCTGTGGCCGGACAAGCCGGAACTCATCATCACCGGCACGGAGCACGCCGCAGTCATGGAGTCCGCCCGGCGCTGGCAGGCCCATGGGGGCAAAGTCACCACAGCTCCCGTGCACTCTGACGGTCGTGTTGATCTCGATGCCTTGCACGCACTCGTTCGGCCAGGCGTCACCGCGCTTGTCTCCATCATGTGGGCCAACAACGAGACCGGCGTGCTCGCCCCCGTGCACGAAATCGTCACACTGGCGCACGCCGCCAGTGCGTTGGTGCATACGGATGCCGTGCAGGCGGTGGGAAAAATTCACCTCGATGTGCAGACGACGCCGGTCGATTTTCTCAGCCTCAGCGGGCACAAAATGCATGCGCCAAAAGGCATTGGCGCGCTCTACATCAGCCAGCGTGCCCGCTTTGCGCCGCTTCTTGTGGGAGGTGGTCAGGAAAGCGAACGGCGCGGCGGCACGGAGAATGTGCCCGGCATCATCGCCCTCGGCAAAGCCGCCGAACTCGCCAGCGAGCATCTCGCAGACGGCAACAAGGCCCGTCTCAAATGCATGCGCGACCGTTTCGAGCACCTCATCCACGCTGCGCTGCCGGACATGCGAATACATGGCTGCCCGACGCACCGGCTTCACACCACCAGCTCCTTCTGTCTGCCTGAAATGGATGCCGCCGGAATGCTCATCCTGCTGGATCAGGCAGGCATCGCCTGCTCCGCCGGTTCCGCCTGCCACACCGGCGCGCTGCATGCCTCGCATGTGCTTGAGGCCATGGGTGTCAGCGCCCGCGATGCCGCCTGCACGCTGCGTTTTTCCTTCAACCGTTTCAACACCAAGGCGGATGCCGAAACTGCAGCGCATGCGGTGATCGAATCCGCCCATAAAATGCGTGAAGCGCATGGGTGTGAGCTTGCCGTCATTTCCCACTAACCCGCCACCTGGCCACCGTCATGAAATTCACCCCCATGCTGTTATTGCTGCTGTCTCTTCTGTGGCTTACAGGCTGCGCAGCGGGAGGACTGAGCAGGGCCTTTGCCGGACAATCGCTCACATTGAATTATGACGACTTCGGCCCCGAGCGCATGGCCGCGCCGTTTCTGGGCCCGCGCGGCTCCCACACACTCATCGTCGCGCATTATGGATTCAACGACCTCACTCCCTCGGGGCCTGAGGATGTTCGCTATGTAAATGTACTGCAAAGCCTGAACTTCCTGCGGCAGGAAGTGAGCAAGCTGCCGCTCACGGCGGCCAATGAACCCCTGCGCCAGCGCCTGCGCACCACTTATTCCCGGCTCTATCCGCTGCAGCTCCGGCGCCACAACCTCGCGTTGAGCGGTTCCTTCATCCAACCGTTCGGCGGAATGAATCGCAGGCTCATGCTGCCGGCACTCCCACCGCCAGAGATTTGACGGTGATGAGTGTTTGAGAATCCAGCCTCCAACGACTAAGCATCCAGCCTCATGGCCCACCGTTTCACCTGCATCGAACGCGTCCAGTTCTCTGACACCGACATGGCCGGCATCGTCCATTTCTCCAATTTCTTCCGCTACATGGAGCGCGTGGAGCATGCCTTCTTCCGCAGCCTCGGCTTCTCCATCGTGGACAAGCCGGTGGAAGGCGAAGAACGCGTTGGCTGGCCGCGCGTACACGCCTCCTGCGACTACATGGCCCCGCTGCGTGTCGAAGAGGAGTTTCAATGCGAACTCCTCGTGGAAGAAGTCCGCAGCAAGGTCATCCGCCATTTCATCCGCTTCTGGAAGCTGGACGGCACCTTGGCTGCTGAAGGCCGCATCACCGCCGCCTGCGTGCGCAAGGATCGCGAGACCGGCCAAATGAAGGCCGTCGTGATCCCCCAGCGCTTTCGCGACAAGATCGAGGCCGCGCCGCCGGAGTTGCTGAAACGGCCGGACCGGAAGTAATCCCTTCATGAGCTTCTTGGGCCTGCTCTAGTTTGCATAGGCTTGGAGCTTATACTCGGCACTGCAAGCCTGGCTCTGGCCACGAGTTTTTTCGTCACCACTGCTCCACACAGATAGAATTCTAGACCGTGCGCTGTCGCATTGCCCGCTCAAAGTCCCCTGACCATAAAAAGTGAACAAAGCCGTTGTGAGAGGCGTTCTCCAAAGGCAATTCATTGCTCACTCCCCAACTCTTGTGAACTCCCAACCCCGATCCAAAATCATGCAGCCCTGGCTCCTTTACGCTCTTCTCACCGTGCTCTCCTGGGGCGTTTATGGCGTCATTCTTCACGCAGCACGCTCCAAGATGCCCATGGGTGCTGAAACCCCCAATGCCAGCCTGAAGGCATTTCTGTTTGTCTGCATCGCCTACGCTCTCATCGGCATCGTGACCGCGCTGGTGCTGAAGGCCCGGGGCACCAACTGGAGCTTCACTGGTGAAACCGGCAGCGGCATTCCTCTCAGCCTCATCGCGGGTATGGCAGGTGCTCTGGGTGCGCTCACGCTGGTCCTCGCCCTCGGTGCAGCCGCTACTCCCATCCTCAAAGGTGGCGGTGGTTTCGGTGTGGCCGCCGCAGCGGCGGTCATGCCCATTGTCTTCGGTGGCGCACCAGTGATCAACACCCTCACAGCCATGCTCCTCCATCGGCCCGACAAGGCCATTCCGCCGCAATTCATCATCGGCTGCGTGCTGGCTGTTGTAGGCGCTGTCATGGTGGCCAAATACGCGCCGTCCAACACCGGCGCTGCAGCACATCCTCCTGCCTCAGCCTCCAAGCCACACTGAGATGGCTCGCCTGCTTCTTTTCGATATCGACGGCACGCTGATCGACAGCAATGGCGCGGGTGGCGCAGCCATTCTCGACGCCGCAGAAGAACACTTCGGCATTCAGCGCGAACAGTTCCCGCCGCTCCAGCTCGCCGGGTCCACCGACCCCGCGATTGCCATGGATGTGTTCGGCCACCTGAGCCGCCAGCACACGCCGGAGGAAGTCATCGCGTTTCTTGACCGCTATCTGTCCCACCTTCAGCGCCGCCTCCAAGCGCCGGACTTCAGCGGCTACACCCTGCCCGGTGTGACGCAACTGCTGGAAGCCCTGCGCAGCGAAAGCGAGGCGCACCTTGGTCTGCTCACCGGCAACGTTCGTCGCGGCGCAGTGATCAAGCTCTCGCGCCACGGCATCTACGAGCACTTCATCGAAGGCGGCTTCGGCAGTGATCATCATGATCGCAACCAGCTCGGCCCTGTGGCGCTAAAACGCATGCAGGATGCCACCGGCACGACCTACCACATCGACGATGTGATCGTCATCGGTGACACACCGAAGGACATCCGCTGTGCCGAGGCCTTTGGTGCCAAGTGTCTTGCCGTCGCGAAGGGTCAGTATTCCCACGCTGAACTGAGCGCCCTGAATCCCTGGCGCTGCGTCGAATCGTTTGCCGATGTGCCGGCCATCGTCGAGCTGCTGCTGCGTGACTGATCTCTCATGAGCAACACCTCCGACGCCACGCGCGCCATGCGGCTCTCTCTCGCCGTGGGGTTCCTCATGCTTGTGCTCAAAATGGGGGCGTATGTGCTCACCGGCTCTGCGGCGATCCTCGGTGATGCAGCGGAGTCCGTCGTACACGTCGCTGCAGTGATGTTTGCGGCATTCAGCCTCGGTGTGCTGCACAAGCCGGCCGATGCCGACCATCCCTACGGCCACAGCAAGATCGCGTTCTTCTCCGCCGGAATCGAAGGGGGGCTGATTATTCTTGCCGCCCTGTTCATCATCTATGAATCGGTGCGCCGCCTTCTGCTGCACCTGCCGCCCGCCAATTTGGACCAAGGTCTGGCGCTCACCGCGCTGACGATTGTCATCAATGCCGTGCTTGGCACTTATCTCATCCGCACCGGAAAAAAACAAGGCTCCCTGATTCTTGAATCCAACGGCAAACACGTCTTCACCGATGTGTGGACCAGTCTCGGTGCCATCGTGGGCCTCGGCCTGGTCGCCTTGACCGGCTGGCACAGCTGGGATTCCATCTTCGGTCTCCTCATGGCCGCCAACATCATCTGGACCGGCTACGGCCTCATGCGCCAGAGTGTTGGCGGCCTCATGGACACCGCCGACCCGAAACTGAACGCCATCCTCGATGCCGCACTGCGCCGCGAAACTGAAAAACACGGCCTGAAGTTTCACGCCCTGCGCCATCGTGATGCCGGCGAAATGCACTACGTCGAAGTTCACCTCCTGTTCGCTGACGACATCATGCTGCGCGACGCCCACCGCATCGCCACCGAGATCGAGACCGCCGTGCAGGACAGCGTGGCCAATCCGGTGCTCATCACCACCCATCTCGAATGTCAGGGCGACCATGACGAGCTGCATCAGCACGGCGAGGCCAGCGATCCGCACAGCATTCGCGCATGATACCGCTAGATGTCAGCATGCTACAGGATGACGCCCTGCCGTGGCAAGTCACGGTGCTGGATGAAGTGGGCTCCACCAGCGACTGGCTCAAACAAAATGCCGCCACTCTCCCGGTCGGATCCGTGGTCTTCACCGAATCCCAAACCGCAGGCCGGGGACGGCGCGACAACCGCTGGATCGCCCCGCGTGGCAGGGATTTGATGTTCTCGCTGCTGATGAAGCCTGCGGCCCCCATGGAATCGTGGCCCCGCATCACCACCTTGGCCGCCCTTGGCATCTGCAAAGCCATCGAGGCCGAACTGCCTCTGCAACCGCGCATCAAATGGCCCAATGACGTTTATCTGAGCGACCACAAGGTCAGCGGCCTGCTGGCGGAGACTGTCACCACCCGTGATGGAATGCGCATCGTTCTGGGCATCGGCCTGAACGTGAATGCGCGCGACTTTCCGCCCGAGATTCGTGCCACGTCATTGCTGCAGGAGCTCGCCAGCCCGGTGGTGAGCGAACTCGACCGCAACGCGCTTGCCCACCGCCTGCTGAGCTCTTTGCACACAGAGTTTGCGCGCATCGAAGATGATTTTCCCGCAGCCATCGCTGAAGTGCGTGAGCGCAGCTGGCTTTCCGGCAGACAGATCCGCTGCCGCGCCGAAGGCCGTGAAGTGCATGGCCGTGTGCTTGATTTGAATGAGGAGGGCCACCTCATGCTTGCGCTGCCGGATGGTAGCTCGCTCACACTGACCAGCGCGGAAGAAATCCGCGATGTGAGAATGTGGTGAATTTCAGCTGAATTGGCTCGGTATCGGCTACCTAAGCAGAGCAACCTGTCACACACTCTCAGCTTGAGCTTTTTCCTGAATGAGGTTTAGGATGCGTCTGGCCGCACACGACTATCTCTGCATGAGCGAAGAAACTGAATCCCCCATCACTCCTGAAGAAAAGCCTGCGGAGGAATCCCCCTTCCCCACCTTGGAGGAAATGGCGGCGCTGCTTCCGCAATTTGAGTTTCACGGCATTCTCGGTGTCGGTGGCATGGGAGCGGTGTACCTCGCCCGACAGGCGGCGCTGGACCGCTGGGTGGCCATCAAGCTCCTGCCGGAATCCGCCTCACAGAATGAAGAGGATGCGCGACGCTTCATCACGGAGGCTCGCTCCATGGCCCGGCTCTCGCATGTGCACATTGCGGCGGTGTATGATTTCGGCCAGACCACACAAGGCCACCTCTATCTGGTAATGGAGTATGTGAATGGCATGGACCTGCACCGCCTCATTCATCGCGATGAAGTGACGCCGGAGCGCATCCGAAGCCTCGTGCCACAGCTCTGTGACGCTCTCGCATACGCCCACAGTCACCACATCATTCACCGCGACATCAAGCCCGCCAACATCCTCGTCACCGATGACTGGCAGGCGAAGATCGTCGATTTCGGACTCGCACACGACAAGGACAGCGAAACGGCAGGCGAAGCCGAGTACGGCACCCCTGACTACGTGGCTCCCGAACGCCTGCAGAGTGGTGCCACCGTGGACCACCGCGCTGATATCTACGCGCTGGGTGTGGTTATCCATGAAATGTTCACCAAGCTGACGCCAGGTGCGGCGGGAGCTTCGGCAGGCCAGGGTCTGCCGGCACCTTATGCCAGTGTCGTGAGCCGCTGCATGATGGCGGACCCCGCCCGCCGTTTTCAGAACTGTGGCGAAATCAAAACCTTCTTGCAAGCTGCCGCCACGGTAGCCGCAGCTCCTGCACCGTCCGTGCATCGTGCACCGCCGCCGCAATTGCAGGCGCGGGTACGCCCGCAAGGATCTGTCCATGCGCCTCAAAAACAAAGTTCGTACGGCTGGCTCTGGGCTGCCGCCTGCATTGCTTTGCTAGTCGCTGGCGGCTGGTTCATCCAGCAGCAGGGCAAGCCTGACTTAGCTGCCCAGTCCAAACCAGATACGAAAGTCGCAACAACGAGTGAGACGGACTCAAAGAAAGGCGCTGCCGCCCCAGCTCCAATGGCGAATGTGGCCCCAGCCCCCACGCCGGCCATCATCAGCAATGCGCCTGCCGGGCCGTTCAAACCCGAGGCCGGAGACTTCGCCATCCTCAGGCGCCTCAAAGGGCACAAAGAACTCGTCTATTCCTGCAGCATCCTACCCGACCAACGACGTGCCATTTCCGGTGGTCATGATGATACGCTGATACTCTGGGACGTGGCCACGGGTGCTGAACTGAAGCGCTTCCCCTCTCCTGTCGATGATATTCACGGCATTGAGGCAGCGGCTGATGGCAGGCGCATCCTGGTGTATTCATTTCGCTCACAGCAGGTCGCCATCTTCGACATCGAACAGGGTAGAAGAATCGCCAGCATCAAAGCTCCTGCCAACCGGCTGACTTATGCCACATGGGCTGCCGACCAAAAAGGCGTCTATTTGCTCTGCAATGACGCCCCGGTTCCACTCAAAGCATCATCATGGACAGGCCCTATGCGGCGCTGTTCTCCGCGCCGGACCATCGCCACATCCGAGACCTGCCGGGCTACACCAATATTCGCAATCGCCTTTCCCTCTCCCCGGACGGCAGCACGATCGTCGGTGGTCTAGGTCCCCTCTACCTGCTCGATGTTCCGGCACTCACCCCGCGTTTCCTCATCAATCCACCCGCCAGCCTCAGTTGCTCCAGCACTGCGTGGGCGGGGGCTGGCCGCCTCCTGGTCTGCGCCTACTCCAATGGCGGTCTTCTCATCCGCGAAGCCGACACCGGGGCAGAACTGGCCAGCCTCGACATCGGCATGCGCGCCAACACGATCCGTATCTCCCAGGATGAGGGCTGGATGCTCGTTTCTGGATTCCCGCTCGACATGAAAAATCCGCAGCCGGATGACTTCGATGTACTTGTCATCC